>CAYJUA010000107.1:0-5773 GCA_964373295.1 uncultured Planctomycetia bacterium | reverse complement strand
TCATCATCACGCACAACAAGAAGACGATGACGATGGCCGACGTGATGTACGGCGTCACCATGCAGGAGATGGGGGTGTCGAAGATCGTTTCCGTGAAGTTCAAGCAGGAGACGAACGGAAACGGCGTCCACGCAGGTCCCACACCACTGCCCCCGCACCGAGAAGGATCACCGCGCTAGCCGCCCAACCCGGCACGACGGCGCCCACCTTCCGGCGCCGGCCGGCCGCCGAGGGGTTCACGTAGAGGTAAGCGAGGTCGGTCTCTCCCGCGGGCTCCAGGCCGTGGCGACGGACCGCCACGCTCATGCCCGGGAGCGGCCCGCCCGCCGGGCTCTTCAGCCAGACGATCAGCCGGGCCGGCCGGATCTGGTCGTCCACGGGGCGATCGGCCATCTCCCGCAGCATCTGGTTCGTGGTCGCCCGGCCGGTGAGGATGCTCAGGGTCCCGCCCGTGTAAGGGACGTTGCAGAAGATCAAGTCGTCCTCCTCCGTCTTCTCCCGGACGGCGGAGGCCAGCTCCGGGAAGAACCGCTCATGGTACAGCGAGCCGACCATGGGACGCGGGGCCTGCGTCTGCAGCTCCAGCAGCGTGCTCAGCGTGGAATCGGCGGGGATCCACCTCCAGCGCTGCCCCTCGCCTCCCGCCAGCGTGAACGATCCCAGCAGGAGGCTCACCGGCAGGAGCGCCCGCAGCCACGCTGGCCGGACGCGCTCCACGATCGCATCCAGCGTGATCCCGGCCAGGATCAGCAGAGGAAACAGCCCTTGCGTGGCGAAGAACCGGAAGCGGTAGGCGGCCAGCATCGGCAGGAAGCCCAGCGCCAGCGCCACGAAGAAACGGCGCATGCCGCCCCGTTCCCAGCAAAGCTTCAGCCCCGGCAGCGCCAGGGCAAGCAGCAGGACCGGCGTCTCGAAGAACCGCTCCTCGCCGCGCGGCTGGAGCTGAAGCAGGTGCAGGTGCCGCGCCGCGTGGATCAGCCAGGGCGATCCGAGCGCCAGCCCCAGGGCGGCCGCGCCCAGGGCGGCTCTCCGCCGGGACGGATCGAACAGCGCGAAGAGGACCATGGCCAGCAGGAGCAGCCACGGCAACCCGGCGTGGAGCCAGAAGCAGAATCCCAGCAGCAGCCCGCCGGCCAGCCACCGGCGCCTGTCCAGGGCCAGCGTCAGCCCCAGCGCGGCGGCGAGCGTCAGGGTCGCCGGGAGATAATTCACCGCCGCCACGAAAAAGCTGTACGGCGCGGCCAGCGCCGCCAGCGCTAGGCAGCCGCCGCGGCTGCCCAGGATCCGGCGCAGGACCACCCAGGCGACGGACAGCAACAGGGGATAGGAAAGCCAGCACCAGAGCCGGGCCACGGTGATCGGACCGATCCCCGCCTGCAGGGCGGGAAGGGAGAGGAGGTGGAAGAGCGGGGGGTACAGGTGCGGCCGCCCCTCCGGGGCGTACTCCCAGAAGGTGTGGAGCGCCAGCCCCCCAGCCTCTCGGAACCCCTGCGTCACCGCGAGGTGGTAGTAGTGGTCCAGGAAGTAGGGGTAGGCCGGCCACTGCGCCGCCGAGAGGATCGCCGCGGCGAGCAGGATCCCCACCGCCCCCAACGTCCAGGGGTCGCGCACCAGGTGCCAGGTCGACCCGACCCCTTTGCTGTTCAGGCGATCACCACGCGGTTGCGGCCCAGGCGCTTGGCTTCGTACAGGGCCCGGTCCGACTGCTGGAGGAGCTCTTTCCAGCCCGGCGCGTCCTGGGGGAACGTGGCCACCCCGACGGAGAGGGTCAGGGCGGGGGTGATCCCGTCCATCGCCAGCCGGATCCGCTCGGCCAGCTTCAGGGCGTTGAGCTTCGTGGTCTCGGGAAGGATCACGGCGAACTCCTCCCCGCCGTAGCGGGCCACGTAATCGCCGGAGCGGGTCGCCTGCTGGAGCATGCGCGCCACCGCCGTCAGGGCCTGGTCCCCCTCCAGGTGCCCGGCCCGGTCGTTGTACTCCTTGAAGTGGTCCAGGTCCACGAGGAGGAGGCTCGCCGGCAGCCGGCTCTGCTCGGCGGCGGCGAGGGTCTCCATGAGCTTGCGCTGGAACGCCCCCCGGTTCCAGAGCTGGGTGAGGGGGTCCAGGTCCGCCTGCTGCAGCGCCGCCTGGTAGAGCCGGACGTTCTCGATGGCCAGCCCCGCGTGGGCCGCCATCAGGGCGAGCAGCCGGAACGACTCGCGGGGGATCGGCTTCATCGTGATCCGGTTGTCGGCGAAGATCAGGCCGACCGGCTTGCCCTGGCGGTCCTTGAGGGGGACCAGCACGCAGCTGGTGGTCTTGAGGATCCGAAGGATCGGGTCCTCGGCGGCCTCCGCCTGGGCCTCGGGTCTGAGGATCTCCAGGGGCGCTCCCTCCCGGATCGCCTGGGCGAGCAGGCCCCCGGCCCGCTGGGTGAGCGGCACCTTCAGGGAGGCGATCACCTTGTGGAACCCGGACCCCTCCAGCGCCTTGCGCGATCGGTAGTTGGCGATGAGGTCCGGGAGCGCCATCTTCTGGTTCCGGATCCCCTCCCAGATGGCCTGGGCCTCCTCGCCGGTCTCCGGGCCGATCCCCATCCGGCCCTGGAGGTACCGGCCGGAGGGGTCCATGAGGAAGACCGCCGCCCGGTTGAAGCCGAGCCCCTGCTGGGCGGTCACGCCGGTCAGGATGATGTAAAGCGTCTCGTCGAAATCCAGCGTGGTGCGCAGGGCGTTGCCGATCTCGTAGAGGAGGATCAGCTCTTCCCGGGCCTTCTCCAGGAGCTGCCTGAGGTCTCTGGGCGCCATACCTCTATTGTAAAGGCAGTCCGCTTCTTACAAACCCACTTCTTACAGGGTCGGTCCAAGCGGTAGGAGGGAGAAGTGGGTTTGTAAGAAGCGGACTGGTTGTTGACAAGAGGGCTCGGACGCGCTACATTAGTTTTCCCCGAACCGCCGGGCTCTGTGCCTGGTGGGAGAAAGGCAAACGAGGTGATGGCGATGGCGAGTCAAAGGTCTCGCGCAAAGGGAGAAATATCCACAGGTGTCCTCATCGCCACACCTCTCTGCATACTTCTTATCTCCTCGGCAGGTGTCGCCCTTTCCGGAAGCGTTTCCCCCCACGCCGCCAGCCCTGCTCCAGCCGGAATGCCGGCTCCCGGGCAGGCCGATCTGGAGGCGCTCAGATCCATCGAGCAGAGCATTCCCGACGGCACGCGGATCTGGGTTCCCCCAGTGAACACGAACCTGGTCGGCAGCATCGAGGTTGACGATCTGGAGGCCGCCAGGATGCTCCAGCAATTCAGCCTCTCGCCGAGGGTGGAGGGGCGGGTCTGTTCCCGCTCCTCCACGTCGGACGAGGGGGAGAGGGTGACCTCCCGATCCGGCGAATGGCGCTAGCCGTTCGCGCGGGCGCCTCGCCTCACCTGAAAGAGCTTCCGGCCGGTTCCCTCCTTCGGCTGCACGACCCCGCCGCGCACGCCAACAGCTTCTCCCTGGACGGTTTCCCGTCCCTTAAGGAAGGCAAGAGCTGGCAGGCCCGGCTGACCGAGTACGTCGAGGGCGGCGGCATCCTAGGGATGACCACGAACCAGACCCTCTTCCGCACCCTCCTGGAGTCCGGCTCTCTCGACGGGCGCCTGCAGGAGTTCCGGCGCCGGGGAAGCCCGGCGCGCGAGGTCTACCAGGTCCTGTACAATGAAGCGACCCTGGAGGCGGCGCGGATCTTCGCGCCGGTGCACGCCCGATGGCCGTGGGAGGGGAGGGTCTCCCAGGAGGCGTCGGCGCTCCTGGCCAAGCTGGGCCCCCTGGTCGAGGAGGTCCGGCGGATCGCCGGCGCCATGAAGGGCGTGGGCGCTTTCACCAAGGTCCCCAACCTGGCTGTGGGCCCCCAGGCCGTCCGCAAGGCGGTGGCGAGCGGCGAGGTCCAGCCCAACGTCACCCTGGTCTTCTCCGACCTCCACTACCTGGACACGGCCGAGGGGTACGTCTGGGGCCTCCGGGACCTGGCGGAAGGCGGGAAGGAGCTTTCCCGGATCCACTCGGTGAACTCCCTCTTCGTGAGCCGCGTGGACCGCGTGGCCGACCCGATGATCGACGAGCGGCTGAAGCAGCCGGTCCCCGCGGCGGAGCGGGAGCGCCTGCGGATGCTCAAGGGCAAGATCGCCGTGGCGCAGGCGAAGTGGGTGCACCGGATCTTCGAGGCGGTCTTCCTGGGCAAACCGCTGGCCGACCCGGCCGGGCTGTGCCGGGACGAGCCGGGCCGGCGGATGCTCCGGCGGATAGAGGAGCTCAACGTCCTCTTCGGCCGGCTTAAGGAGAGGGGGGCCAATCCCCAGCGCCTGCTCATCGCGTCGAGCGGGGTCAAGGCGGACCAGCCGTACAGCCCGCTCCTGTACGTCCTGCCGTTCTTCGGCCCCTGGCACGCCAACACCCTGCCCGAAGGGACGCTCGATCAGCTGATCCGGTTCACGGCCGGCCGGCCGGAGAGCGAGCTGGCCTCCCTGCGCGGCCGCAATCTCATGGCCGAGCCGCTGCCGGCCCTGCCGACCGACGTCCAGCCGACGGAGCGGTGGGACCGGGCGCTCCTCGCCGATCGGGAGCAGCGCGCCCGCGATGGGATCGGCGAGCTCACGCCCGACGAGATCCTGCGGGACGCCCAGGCGCTGCTCTTCGGGCCGGCCGGCACCACGCTCCGCGCGATCTGCGACACCCTGCGCGACAAGGGGGCCGCCAGCTTCACCGCCGACGAGCAGGCCACCCTCCAAGCCCTCGAGAAGAAGCTTCAGCAGCTTTAGCGATGTTTGATCCGATCCCCGAGATACTCAACGAGCTCAAGGCCGGCCGGATGGTCATCGTCGTGGACGATGAGGACCGGGAGAACGAGGGAGACCTCGTCCTCGCCGCCGAGTCCGCTTGCGCCGAGGCGGTCAACTTCATGTCCAGCCACGGCCGCGGGCTGATCTGCGTCCCGATGGAGCCGGAGCGTCTGCAGGTGCTGGACCTCACCCCGATGGTGATGGAGAGCCAGGCGCCGCTGGGGACCGCCTGGATGGTCTCCGTGGACGCCCGCCACGGCGTGACCACCGGGATCTCCGCCCATGACCGCGCCACCACGATCCGCAGGCTGATCGACCCGGAGACCCGGCCCGGCGGCCTCGTCCGGCCCGGTCACGTCTTCCCCCTGCGGGCCCGGCACGGAGGCGTCCTGGTGAGGGCGGGGCACACCGAGGCGGCGGTGGACCTGACCCGCCTGGCCGGGCTCTACCCGGCCGGGGTGATCTGCGAGATCATGAACCCGGACGGGAGCATGGCCCGCGTGCCGGAGCTGGCCCGGTTCGCCCGGGAGCACGGGCTCAAGATGTGCACGATCTCCGACCTCATCCGGTACCGCCTGGCCAAGGAGCGGTTCGTCCGCCGGGTCGTGGAGACGGCGCTCCCCACCCCTCACGGGCAGTTCCAGCTGATCGTCTACGAGTCGGCGATCGACGGGCAGGCGCACATGGCGCTGGTGCTCGGGGACATCCGCCAGCCGCCGGTCCTGGTGCGCGTGCACTCCCAGTGCCTGACCGGCGACGTCTTCGGCTCCTGGCGCTGCGACTGCGGCCCGCAGCTGGATGCGGCGCTCAAAAGGATCCGGCAGGAGGGCCGGGGGGTCGTGCTGTACCTGCGCCAGGAGGGGCGGGGGATCGGGCTGGTCAACAAGGTCAAGGCGTACGCCCTGCAGGACCAGGGGCTGGACACCGTCGAGGCCAACCAGGCGCTCGGGTTCGACCCGGACCTGCGGGACTACGGAA
>CAYJUA010000106.1:0-5872 GCA_964373295.1 uncultured Planctomycetia bacterium | reverse complement strand
TTCGCCGTCATCGTGGCCTCCCGCCCGCGCGGCGTCCGGCGGATGAGCCCGGCCTTGAGCAGGTACGGCTCCACCACGTCCACCAGGGTGTCCGGCTCCTCGTTCAAGGTGGCCGCCAGCGCCTCGATGCCGACCGGCCCGCCGTTGTAGTGCCGCAGGATCACCTGGAGCACCCGGCGGTCCACCTCATCGAGGCCCAGCGTGTCGATCCCCTGCGCGTTCAGGGCGGTCGCGGCCATCCGCTTCTCCACCCGGCCGTCCCCCTTCACCTGGGCGTAGTCGCGCACGCGCCGCAGCAGGCGGTTGGCCACGCGCGGCGTGCCCCGCGCGCGGGCCGCGATCTCCCGCGCGCCCTCGCCGTCGAGCTCCATCCCCAGCAGCCGGGCCGAGCGCTCCAGGATGCGCACCACATCCTGCGGCTCGTAAAAGTTCAGGTGGTGCGCCAGCCCGAAGCGCGCCCGCAGCGGCGAGCTCAAGAGCCCCGACCGCGTCGTGGCCCCGATCAGGGTGAATCGCTTCAGGTTGAACTTGATCGTCTTCGCGTACGGCCCCTTGTCGATCACGAAGTCGATCTGGAACTGCTCCATGGCCGGATACAAAAATTCCTCGACCACCTTGGAGAGCCGGTGGATCTCGTCGATGAAGAGGATGTCCCCCTCGCCGAGGTTCGTCAGGATCCCGATCAGGTCCCCGGCCCGCTCGATCGCCGGCCCGGAGGTGGCCGTGATCTTGGTCCCCATCTCGCGGGAGATGATGTACGCCAGCGTCGTCTTGCCGAGTCCCTGCGGGCCGCTGAAGAGCAGGTGCTCCAGCGGCTCCGCCCTCTGCTTCGCCGCCTGCACCGAGATCCGCAGGTTCTCCACCAGCTCCCGCTGGCCGATGAACTCCTCCAGCGTCTGCGGCCGCAGAGACAGATTGAGGACCCGGTCCTCGTCGCTCTCCTGCTGGGTGAGCAGGACCTGCCGGGTTTCTTCAGACTCCATGGGGTCAGACCCCTTCAGGGACTTTGTCACTGGCCCGAGCCCTCTGTTTGTAGACCTCGTTCAGGATCTCCTCGGCCGTCGAGAGCCCGGGCTCCCGCTGGAGGGCGGCCTTGATCATCCCCTGCGCCTCGGGCCGGCGGTACTGGAGCTGCAGGAGCACCTCCAGCGCCTCCATCGCCGCGTCCGGCACCGGCGCCGCCGGGACCGCCTCCCCCGCGTCGGGCATCAGGGCGAACTTCCCCACCTTCCCCTGGAGCTTGGCCACGATCTCCTTGGCCCTCTGCGGCCCGATCCCCGGGAGCGACCGGAGCGCGTCCAGGTCGCCTTCGTCGATCGCCTTCGCGATGAGGGGGATCGGCTGCTTCAGCGCCCGCACCGCCGCCTTCGGCCCGATCCCGGAGACGGTGATGAAGCGCTCGAAGAACTCCCGCTCGATCTCGTTGGTGAAGCCCACCAGGATCGGCACGGCGCGGGAGGGCTCGACATGGTGGTAGTGGTAGGTGACCAGCCGGATGGTCCCCTCGGGAGTCACGTGCCGGTCCAGGGCGCGCAGGATCGCCGCGGGGATCAGGATCTCGTAGGTGACCCCGCTGGTCTCCACCAGGACGCCGTTGTCCCGCCGCTCGACCAGCGTCCCGCACAGCCGCGAGATCACCCGAGCGCCCTCCCACTCCTCTGGAAGAGGGGGCGCGTCGGGCGTGTGGACAGGAGCGTGCGGCTTCCCCCCGATGGGAAATCGGGGGGAACTGGCGCCCTAGCGGGCGCACGCCCAACAAGACCATCGAGACGCCACAGGCGCCGAGCCCCGGGAAGGGGAGATCCCAGGGGGGAAACCAGCCCCGGCCCGCACACGCGGAAGGGGAGCCGGGGCGCGTTTCCCCCTCTGGGACGAGCAGCGACAGAGAATGTCGGCTTCGTCATGGCGCGCTCCGCGCGGTGGCCATCCGCGTAGCAGAGCGCCACGGCCAGCGCGTCGGTCACGTCCGCCGGCACCTCTCCCCCGCCGGCCAGCCGCAGCCGCACCCGCACCAACCGCGCCACTTGCCTCTTCGAGGCGTGGCCGCGGCCCACGACGGACCGCTTGACCCGCGTGGGCAGGTAGCTGGCCACCGGCACGTCCGAGAGCGCCGCCGTCCCCAGCACCACGCCGCGCACGTGGCCCATCAGGATCGCCGGCTTGGGGGTCTTGTAGTGGCTGTAGAGGTCCTCGACCGCCATGAGCTGGGGCTGGTGCTGGAGGATCACGGCGCGGATCTGCCGGGCGATGGCGGCCAGCCGCCGGGGAAGGGATTCCGAGGGCTTGGTGCGGATCAGGCCGGCCTCAATCAGGCGCGGCCCCTGGCCGTTTTCCGTCTCAATCACGCCGTAACCGGTGGCGTCCAGGCCCGGATCAATGCCCAGGATCCGCATTACCGTCGCGGCTCATCCCGTTGATGCGGATCCAGGGGGTGTGCGAGGGGGGACCGCCCCCTCGCATTCCTCGAAGGAGGGTGGAACCGGCAGGGAACCCTCGGTTCCCTACCGGGGAGCGAGGCGCAAGCCGAGCGACGGATCCGCATGGGAGTAGGATAGCCCCGCCCAGGCGGGGTGTCAATCAGCCGGCCGCGGCGGCCAGGATCTCGTCGGGGATGTCGAAGTTCGCGTGGGCGTGGTTCACGTCGTCGTGCTCTTCCAGGGCCTCGACGAACGCCAGGACCTTCCGGGCCGACTCCTCATCGCGCACCGGCACCGTCGAGCCGGGGAGCATCGTCATCTCCGCGGACAGCCACGCGATCCCGGCCTGCGCGAGGGCGCCCTTCACCGCGTCGAACTCCTTCTGCTCGGTGATGACCTCGTAGGAGGCCCCCTCCGTCTTCAGGTCCTCCGCCCCGGCCCCCAGGGCAAGATCCATCAGCTTCTCCTCGGCCACCGCCTTCTTGTCAACGACGATGTACCCCTTTTTGTGGAAGATCCAGGCGGTGGAGCCGGCGCCGGCCATATTCCCGCCGTGCTTGGTGAAGAGGTTGCGCACCTCGGCGGTGGTGCGGTTCTTGTTGTCGGTCAGCGCCTCCACCAGCACCGCCACGCCGCCGGGGGCGTAGCCCTCGTACATCACCTCCTCGTAGACGACGCCGGGCAGCTCCCCGGTGCCCTTCTTGACCGCCCGCTCGATGTTGTCCTTCGGCATGTTGCCCTCCTTCGCCTTGGCCAGGGCCAGCCGCAGGCGCGGGTTCGTGTCGGGGTCACCGCCGCTGGCCTTGGCCGCGGCGGTGAGCTCCTTAGTAAGCTTGGTGAAGAGCTGGCCGCGCTTCGCGTCGGCGGCGCCCTTCTTGTGCTTGATGGAGGCCCACTTGGAATGACCGGACATGGCGAGGCCAGTATACCAAAAAAGGGGAAGGGGGCCAGGCGCCGAACCTCTGCGCCTGGCCCCCTTTGGGGACCCGGGTCTCCGGGAACCCGGGTGGTGCTAGGTTCTCTCCTCGCGGTGGATCACCCGGCGGATCTCCTCCTCCGTGGTGATGCCGGCCCGCACCTTCCGCATGCCGTCCTCGTAAAGGGTCCTCATCCCCCGCCCCCGGGCGTACTGGCAGATCTGGTCCGCCGAGGCGCACTTCAGCACCATCGCCCGCATCTGCTCGTCCATCACGAGGAACTCGAAGATCCCGGTCCGTCCCTTGAGCCCCTCTCCCATGCAGTGGGTGCAGCGCTTCCCCGCGCAGCGCGGGCAGATCGTCCGGACCAGGCGCTGGGCGATCACGCAGCTCAAGCTCGAGGAGACCAGGAACGGCTCCACCCCCATCTCCAAGAGGCGGATGATCGTCGAGGCGGCGTCGTTGGTGTGCAGGGTGGAGAGGATCAGGTGGCCTGTCAGAGCGGTCCGGATGGCCACCTCGGTCGTCTCCATGTCGCGGATCTCCCCCACCATCACGACGTCCGGGTCGTGCCGGAGCACGGTCCGCAGCAGGCGCCCGAAGGTGAGCCCAATCTGCGGCGCCACCTGCATCTGGATCGCGCCGGACATCGTGTACTCGATCGGGTCCTCGATCGTCACGATCTTCTTGCGGTCGTCATTGAGCTGCTCCATGCCCGCGTAGAGGGTGGTGGTCTTGCCGCACCCGGTGGGGCCGGTCACCAGGATCAGCCCCGACCGGTGCCCCAGGATCTTCTGGAAGGAGTCCTGGATGCCCGGGTCCATCCCCAGGCCGGACAGCGCGATGGGGGTCTCCGAGTGGAGAATCCGGACCACGATGCTCTCCCCGAAGCGCGAGGGCAGCACCGAGACCCGCAGGTCCATCTCCTTGTCGCCGATCTGGACCGTCGACCGGCCCTCCTGCGGCATCCGCTTCTCGGCGATGTCCAGGCCGCACATGACCTTGATCCTGGAGACGCCGGCAGAGAACTGCTTCGTGAGCACCGGGGCCGCGTTGAGCTCCCGCAGGATCCCATCAATCCGGACGCGCACCTTGACGCCCGCCTGCGTCGGCTCAAAGTGGATGTCGGTCGCCTCCGCCTCCGCCGCCTGCCGAAGGAGCTGGTCGAGCGCGTCCGAAACAGAGGTGGCCTCGGCCGACCCCAGCGGGGAGATGACCGCGCCGGCCAGGTTGAGCTGCCGCGAAAGGATGGGCAGGACATCCTCCTCCTGGGCGATCCCCAGCTGAACCAGGGTCTTGCCCAGCGGGGCCGGCACCTGCTTCTGGGATTCCAGGGCGACCTGCAGCTCCTGCGGGCTGATCACCCCGGCCGCGATGAGCATCTCTCCCAGCAGCTTCCTCTCTGGCATCGGATCGACCTCCCTTGCAATTGATACAATTGTAAAACTGACTCTCTATCCCTGTAACTCCAACTGTACCTGATCACCGCCTGCCGTGTCAAGGGCATATATAAATTTAGGTTCCACTAACATTTTCGCTGCAAATCCCCCTTTTTGCTTCCTAACTTTTAACACAACCATTTGCTCACAAATAAGTTGCGATATATTTGACCTCTACACGGTTTGCACGCTATAGTTGTAACGGAAGCACGAACCGCACAACCAGAGAACGAGAAAGGCAAACCACCCGGAAGGGTGGGACGCAAAGCTATGGGGCCAAGCACTGGCAGCCCGGCTGCCGAAACTCATAAAAGGATAGGGAGATTCTCTCTCCCGGGTTCCCCGATACCGGGAGGGGGGATCGCCCTTTCCTTATTCATCGGAACTCTCCTGCTGTTCGGTCTGCCCGGCACCGCGGGGGCGGCCTCCGTGGACGACACCCGCACGCTCACGGTTGTCGTGGTCGTCCCATCCCTCTCCTTGACGGAGGACTCGGACGGTTCCCCTCTCGCCTTCGACCAGGCCGCCGCTGGGGCGACCAGCGAGGCACGAGTTGTCAACTACCAGCTCTACAGCAACAACCAGCCGGCGGCCGCTCTGGACGGCTTGCTCACGGCGAGGATCTCCGGTCCGAACGAAGGGATTGAGCTCCTTGCCGACGTGGAACGATTCGTCAACCAGGGAACCCCCGGCAACATCGAGCTTCGGGAGCACTCCTCGGGGTTCCAGGAGGTGGGCGCCGCCCCGGTCCCCTTGGCGGACAAGGGGGCCACCCAGACGCCGAAGGCCCTGAACGGCAGCATCCCGATCCGTTGGAAAGCCACCACGGCCGAACACCTGTCGGCCGGCAAGTACCCCGTTACCCTCACAGTCACCCTCAAAGACTCCTAGCACCTGAACGTCATCCAAAGCTCGGATTAGCATCAACCCTATACTCTAATATAAGTTAGGTTCTATCCGCCGTTCCTTGCTGCTTGTGTAAAATGCCAATATGAGATAATGTTTATAAATGCACTTGACAAACTTCCAATTGTCATGTATCCTCTAGGTAGATGCGTAAGCAGTCACTGGCTACGCAACGGCAATAACAGGAAAACCA
>CAYJUA010000105.1:0-6022 GCA_964373295.1 uncultured Planctomycetia bacterium | reverse complement strand
TTGAAGAGCGTCGTCCTTTACGCCAAGCTCTGAGAACCCTCTGATGCCGAAGAAGAAGCAGCGGATCGTGATGATCGACAACTACGATTCCTTCACCTACAACCTTGTCCAGTACCTGGGGGAGATGGGGCAGGAGCTCGTCGTCTTCCGGAACGACCGGGTCACGCTGGAAGAGGTGAAGAAGCTCCGTCCGGATAGGATCGTCATCTCGCCGGGCCCCGGCTCGCCGAAGGACGCCGGCGTGTCGAACGAGATCATCCGGGAGATGGGGCCGAAGACCCCGGTGCTCGGCGTCTGCCTGGGGCACCAGTGCATCGGCGCGGTGTTCGGGGGAAAGGTGGAGCGCAACTTCCGGCTCATGCACGGCAAGACGAGCCCCATCCATCACGACGGAAAGGGGCTCTTCCGCGGCCTGCCCAACCCGTTCGAGGCGACGCGGTACCATTCCCTGGTGGTCCGGAAGGAGGGCTTCCCCGCGGCGCTCAAGGTCACGGCCCGGACGAAGGAGGGGGAGATCATGGGCCTCCAGCACCGCCGCTTCCCCATCTACGGGGTGCAGTTCCATCCGGAATCGATCCTCACCGCCTCCGGCAAGCATCTCCTGAAGAACTTCCTGAAGGTCTAGCCGCCGGCCTCCTCCTCCATGGGCACCCTTCGGTCGTTTCTCGATCAGGTTCAGGGCGGGCGGGATCTCACGGAGGCGGAGGCCCAGGCCGCCGTCGGTGAGATCATGGAAGGGACCGCGCCGGCCGACGAAGTGAAGGACTGGCTGCTCGCCCTGCGGGCCAAGGGGGAAGCGCTCTCCGAGGTGGTGGGGGCGGCCCGGGCGATGCGGGCGCGCGCGGCCCGGTTCAACACCGGTGGCCGGGCGGCGGTGGATACCTGCGGCACCGGGGGAGACAACCTCCACACGGTGAACATCTCAACGCTGGCGGCGCTCGTGGCCGCGGGGGCGGGGGCGGCGGTGGCCAAGCACGGCAACCGCTCGGTCACCTCCCGCTGCGGATCGGCCGACCTCCTGGAAGCGCTGGGGGTTGCGGTCGACGCCGGGCCGGCCGTGGCGGAGCGCTGTTTCGCCCAGACCGGGTTCGCCTTCCTCTTTGCGCCCCGTTTCCACCCGGCGATGAAGAACGTGGCGCCGGTCCGAAAGGAGCTCGGGGTGCCTACGATCTTCAACCTCCTGGGTCCCCTCACCAACCCCGCGGGCGCGCGGCACCAGGTGGTCGGCGTGGCGGACAAGGGAAAGATGGAGATGTACGCCCAGGCGCTCCTGGCCCTGGGCTGCGAGCGGGCGCTGGTGGTGCGGGGCGAGGATGGGCAGGATGAGCTCTCCACCACTGGGCCCACCGAGGTGCTGGAGATCAACCGGAAGGCCAGCGCGTCGGGCGCGGCCCGCTACACGCTGGTGCCGGAGACGTTCGGCCTGCGCCGGGCCCGCTTGGAGGATCTGCGCGGGGGCGGTGCGGCCGAGAACGCCCGTGTGGCCGGCGAGGTGTTTGCCGGGAAGCCCGGGCCGGCGCGGGAGGCGGTTCTGCTCAACGCGGCGGCCGCGCTTTACGTGGCCGGCATGGGCGGTGCCATGGACGGCGCGCTCATGCTGGCCCGGCAGGCGCTGGACAGTGGGAAGGCAAGGGCTGTGCTGGAGAGTGTGATCCAGGTGACGCGGGGATGAGCCGGCTGGACGAGATCCTGGCGCACAAGCGGGAGGAGCTGGCCGACGCCAAGCGGAAGCGGCCGCTGGCCCGGCTCGAGCAGTCGCTGAAAAACAGGGCGCCGCCCCGCGGCTTCCGCCGGGCGATCCACCGGATGGGAAGTCTCTCCTTGATTGCCGAGATCAAGCGGGCCTCCCCGTCGGCCGGCCCGATCCGCCCCGACGCGAGCGCGCCGGAGATCGCGAAACTTTACGCTGATGCCGGAGCGCAGGCGATCTCGGTCCTCACCGACGCGAAGTTTTTCTCCGGCCGCCTGCAGGACCTGGCGGCGGTCCGGGAGAAGGTGACGCTTCCGGTCCTGCGGAAAGACTTCCTGCTGGAGGAGTACCAGGTGGTGGAGGCGGCGGCCGCCGGCGCGGACGCGGTCCTCCTGATCGCGGCGGCCCTGCGGCCGCCGGAGCTGAAACGCCTCCTCCGCGCCGCGGGCGACCTCTCGCTGGACGCGCTGGTGGAGGTGCACGACGAGCGGGAGCTGGGAGAGGCGCTGGAGGCCGGGGCGGAGATCGTCGGGATCAACAACCGGGACCTCGCCACGTTCCAGGTGGATCTGGGCACCACCGGCCGGCTGGCCGAGCGGGTTCCCAAGGATCGGACGGTGGTCAGCGAGAGCGGCATCCGTTCCCGCGCCGACGTGGAGAAGGTGCAGGGGTGGGGGGCGCACGCCATCCTGGTGGGCGAGGAACTCATGTCGGCGCCGGACCCCGGCGCCCGCATCCGCGAGCTGATGGGCTGATTTCTTTGGAAAGGGGAACCCCAGGGGGAAAACACCGAAGGGCGTTTTCTCCCTGGAGAGCGGTACTGTCGTGCAGAAACTTGCGAGCTAATCGATGTGGGTGAAGATATGCGGCATCACGAACCTGGACGACGCGTTGGCAGCGGCGGAAGCGGGCGCCGACGCGCTCGGCTTCATCTTCGTGGGGTCGAGCCGCCGGGCGGTCTCCCGGAAGACCTGCTCGGAGATCCTGAGGGCGCTCCCCTCCCGCGTGCTGACCGTCGGGGTGGTGGCCGACGAGGACCCCGCCTTCCTCCGGGACCTCCTGCGGGTCTGTCCGCTGGGGGCGCTGCAGTTCCACGGCGAAGAGCCGCCGGAGACGGTCCTCTCCTTCCAGGAGCGGGCGAAGGTGTTCAAGGCGATCCGCGTGAAGGATGCCTCCTCGCTGGAGCGGATCCCCGGGTACCGCGGCGTGGACGCGGTCCTCCTGGACACCTACCGGGCCGGGCGGAAGGGCGGGACCGGCGCTCCCTTCGACTGGGCGCTGGCCGCCGAGGCGAAGCGGTTTGAGGTCCCGGTCATCGTGGCGGGCGGGCTGAGCCCAGGCAACGTGGGTGACGTGGTCCGCGCCGTGGAGCCGTACGGGGTCGACGTCTCCAGCGGGGTCGAATCCTCGCCGGGGCGCAAGGACCACGCCCTCCTGCGCGAGTTCGTGGCGAAGGCCACGGGCAAAGGGGTCGGGTCGACCTGGCACCTTCCGTAATTTTCGTGGTAAAATGAGGTGGGTATGAACACATTCAAGACGGCATTTCTTCTGACGGTCCTGACGCTGCTCTTCGTCGCCATCGGCGGGCTGCTGGGCGGCCGGCAGGGGATGGCGGTCGCTTTCACCTTCGCCCTGGTGATGAACTTCGTCTCCTACTGGTTCTCGGACAAGATCGTGCTCGCCATGTACCGGGCCCGGCCGGTCGCCGAGGGGGAGCATCCCGAGCTGGTCGGGGCGGTCCGGCACCTGGCCCAGCTCTCCGACATCCCGATGCCGAGGGTCTACATCATCCCCTCGGAGACACCGAACGCCTTCGCGACCGGCCGGTCGCCAAAGCACGCGGCGGTGGCAGCCACGCAGGGGATCCTGCGGATCCTGGACCAGGACGAGCTGATCGGCGTCATGGCGCATGAGCTTTCCCACGTCCGCAACCGGGACATCCTGATCAGCACAGTCGCCGCGGCGATCGCCGGCGCCATCTACATGCTGGCCGACATGGCCCGCTGGTCCATGATGATGGGCGGGGGCGGGCGGGGCCGCGAACGGGGCTCCGGCGCAGTCCATCTCGCGCTCATGCTGGTCGTGGCGATCGTGGCCCCGCTGGCGGCGATGCTCGTGCAGATGGCGATCTCCCGTTCCCGCGAGTACCAGGCGGACGACTCCGGCGCCCGGCTCTGCCGCAAGCCGCTGGCCCTGGCCGCCGCGCTCGAGAAGCTCCATTCCGCAGCCCACCGCTCTCCCATGCAGGAGGCCAACCCGGCCACCGCCCACCTGTTCATCGTCAACCCGCTGAGCGCCCGCGGGCTGGTGAACCTCTTCAGCACGCACCCGCCCGTCGAGCGCCGCGTCGAGATCCTCCACAACCTCGCCCGCCAGCTTTAGTCAGATCCTCGGCTTCCCGGTGTTTTTTCCACATGGGTAATTTTGTCTTTTTGGTCGCACAAATTTTTGATGTCCATCTCTTGATGCGTCGCCTCCGCCTCATCCATACTTGTCGTATGACCCATGGTTTCCTGCGGTTTGTGGCTGCGCTCTCGATCCTTTCGCTCGCTTTTCCGAGCCAAGCGTCGGCGGCACCTGCCCCATCGTCTCCACACAGTGAGCCTGAGAAGAAGGGCCGCCTGGTTCGCCATGAGACCGGGGTCCTTTCGGGGCATTCCTGGTTCAAATCCTGGAGTCCGGAGGAATCAGGAGAAGTTCCTGAGCCGCCGTCCCCCACGGATATCGTAAGCCCCGATTCGCTTCGCGAGCAACAGCCAGCCGATTCCAAAAATCCAAAGAGCCCGGTTCTCGTCGGTCTTGAAGCGGGGCTTGAGGGAACTAAAAATCCCCAGGATGGGGTCTCCCGAAGGGAATTCCTCGTGGCGGGGGTCGGGGCTGGGGTGGGAGCAGCCGCCCTGCTGGGACCTCTCGTGGCGGAAGTGGAGGCCTCACTGGCGGGCGGAGCGGTTTTCACGCCGGCGCTGTTCCTTGGGCAGGCGCGCAGCTCTCCGCCGACTCTGCCGAACTGGATCAAAAGCGAGAACGCCCCGCCCGAGGCTCGCCGGCTTCGGCAGTCGCTTTCGCGGGAGGCGCTTCTTGCGGCCTCTGGACGGACACGGCGCTGGTTCGCGGGCCAGAAGATGGACAGGGCGGTGACAGACCCGCTGGGGATTCAGGTCCAGGCCTACCGGAGCTACAAATCACAACCCGGTCATCCGTACGACGAGTTCTTGGGCGTGGAGCGCTTCTGGTCGTACGACATGGGTGTGGTGCTCTGTTATCTGGTGCGCAGAGGGGAGTTGGAGGAGGCCCAGTGGCTGGCGGACCGGATGATGGAGATCGCCGACCAGATGAAGGCGAATGACGAAAAGGGAGGATGGCGGTTCTCCCATGGCGACACGTTCACCGACGCCCGCTCGATGAGCGGCGGGACGGCGTACGTGTTCAAGGGGCTCTATGCGGTGGCGCTGCAGACGGGGGATGCCGCCTTTCTGGAGCGGGTGACGGAGAAATTCAAGGAGATCGCCTTCGAGCAGCAGGTGATGGACGCCAAGGACCCCCGCTACGGTCATTTCCGCGCGGGCTTCGGCACCGGAGACGAGTACGGGATCTCCAACGACCAGCGGGAGGAGAGCACCATCGAGCGCAACTGGGACTACATCGACGCCCTGCGGCTGGCCTACCGGGCGCATGCCCAGGTGGACCCCAGTGATCCGATCCTGAATCAGCTGGCCCAGCGGCACGACCTGGCCATCCGGATGACCGAGGATAAGCTCCTCCTGACCCCGGAGAAGGTGCGGGCTCAGATGAGGCGGCTGGAGCGGGAATGGAGACTGACCGAGAAGCTCCGCCGGCAGCACGACAAGGTGGCCGCGGAGATTGAGAAGCTGCCCGGCAAGCGGCGGTGGGGCACCGGCATGAACGTCACGGTCGACGAGAACGGGAAGGTGGAGACCTGGGACGTCAACCTCTCCTGGGCATGGGACAACGAGGGATGGTCTCCCCACGGGGCCTATGACGAGGATCTCGCCTACGACGAGCTCCGGAATTTGGAGGCCCGCTTCGTTAAAGAGATCCGCGCCGGGGAGTTCAGCCACCTCCCGAAGGGAGCGGATCCGGAGGAGCGATTCATCGGGCTGATCTTCTTCACCGGGGACTTCGCGGATCTCCATGTCCCGGCCAATCCGGATTTCGAGCGAATGCTGGAGCCGGAGGCAACGTGGGGCTGCATCTTCCGGTTGATTCAGTTCGGCTACCACACCGCGGATGCGGAACGGAGACAATGGGCCTATGGGCTAGATAACATCAAAATGAACGAGCCGGCAAACCTGCGTTGAGTTTCTGATAACG
>CAYJUA010000104.1:0-6081 GCA_964373295.1 uncultured Planctomycetia bacterium | reverse complement strand
CGCGAGAAGACGGGGGCCGGCATCATGGAGTGCAAGAAGGCCCTCGAGCAGGCCGGCGGGAAGATCGAGGAGGCGCTGAAGCTCCTCCGGGCCAGGGGGGCCTCGCTCGCCGCGGAGAAGGCGGGCCGCGAGGCGAAGCAGGGCCTGGTCGGCAGCTACGTCCACGGCGGGAAGATCGGCGTGCTGGTGGAGGTCAACTGCGAGACCGACTTCGTCGCCCGGACCGACCAGTTCAAGAGCTTTGTCCACCAGATCTGCCTGCAGGTCGCTTCCATGAACCCCCGGTACGTCAGCCGGGAGGACGTCCCCCACGAGGAGATCGGCGACGCGCTGGAGCATCTCCACGATGAGATCGCCGGCGTGGACGAGGAGGCCTCCCAGCCGATCCAGCAGGCGCACATGGAGCGGTTCTACAAGGAGCGGGTCCTCCTGGACCAGCCCTTCGTGAAGGACCCTTCCCGGACGGTACAGGACCTTCTCCACGAGACGGTGACCAGCACCCGGGAGAACGTCCTGATCCGCCGGTTCGTCCGGATGGTCTTGGGAGAGTGAGGAAAACCCTCCCCCGAGCCGCCTACCGCCGCGTCATCCTGAAGCTTTCCGGCGAAGCCCTCCAGTCCCCCTCCAAAGGTTACGGCATAGACCCCGCGGTCACCCACCGGATCGCCGCCCAGATCAAGGAGGTGGCGCGCCTCGGGGTGCAGGTGGGGGTGGTGATCGGGGGCGGCAACATCTTCCGGGGCACGGGGGCCAACGCGCGGGCGCAGGGGATCGACCGGACCACCGCCGACTACATGGGGATGCTGGCCACGGTGATCAACGCCCTGGCCCTGCAGGACGCCCTGGAGAAGCAGGGCTGCTTCACCCGCGTGCAGACGGCGATCCACATGGCGGAGCTGGCCGAGCCGTACATCCGCCGCCGGGCGATCCGGCACCTGGAGAAAGGGCGGGTGGTGATCTTCGCCGGCGGCACCGGCAACCCCTACTTCTCCACCGACACCGCCGCGGCCCTGCGGGGGATCGAGATCGACGCCCAGGCGATCCTGAAGGCCACCAAGGTCGCGGGCGTTTACTCCGCCGACCCCAAGAAGGAGCGGGGGGCCAAGAAATTCTCCCGGCTCACCTACATTGAGGTGCTGAACAAGCAGCTGAAGGTGATGGACGCCACGGCGGTCACGCTGTGCATGGACCACCGCCTGCCGATCGTGATCTTCAGCATGGCCGGCCCCGGCAACATCAAGCGGGCCGCCCTTGGCCAGCGTATAGGAACGATCATCCGATAGGAGGAAGGCCCAGCCGATGAGCCCAGAGCCCAAGCCGGCGGTTCTGAACATCCAGAGCGTTTTGCGGGACGCCGAGCAGAAGATGCAGAAGGCCGTGGAGGCGATCGCACGGGAATTCACCTCGATCCGGACGGGGAGGGCGAACTCTGCCCTCGTGGAGGGGGTGCGGGTGGATTACTTCGGCACCCCGACGCCGCTTAAACAGCTGGCCACCATCTCCACGCCGGACCCGAAGCTCCTCACCATCCAGCCGTGGGACGTAAACATCCTCGGGGAGATCGAGAAGGCCCTCCAGAAGGCGGACCTCGGGCTGAATCCCCAGAACGACGGCAAGCTGATCCGCGTGTCGGTGCCGCCCCTCTCCACCGAGCGCCGGGAGGAGCTGACCAAGGTGGCCCACAAGACGGCCGAGGAGGGCCGGGTCTCGATCCGCACGATCCGGCACGCCGCCAAGGAGCAGGTCGAGAAGCTCTTCAAGGACAAGGTGCTCAGCGAGGACGGCAAGTTCACCGCGTTGGACAGCCTGCAGAAGCTCACCGACCGGTACCACGCCAAGGTGGACGAGACGCTGGCCGCCAAGGAGGCGGAGCTCAAGATCGTCTAGCCAGGACCGCGTCTAAAAATTGGGCCGACGTGGATTCGAACCACGCTCACCAGATTAAAAGTCTGGCGCTCTTCCTAATGAGCTATCGGCCCGGAAGAGAGCTTATTCTACCAGCTTAAAGCGCCTGCACTTTCGCCCGATGGGCGAACCGTAGGGCTCGCAGGAGCACGCGCAGCCAGCCAGCATCCGCGTCAATCCGGTCCACCCGCTTCTTCTTGAAGAACACCCGTCCGAGCGCGGCCCACGGGAACGCCCAGCCGCTCACCTGTGTGACTCGGATGTTCAGGTGCCGGGGCAGGGCGCCGGCCGCGGGATTCCGCCGGACCAGGACCCAGACCTCGGCGGAGCGGTTGGCCGCGGCCCGGGCGCTCTCCGCCAGGCGCCGGGTGCTCTCCGGCGTCGGGCGGGCCATCAGGTAGAGGACCCGGCCGCCGCGCTCCCCCCACTTGGCCAGGAACCGGCGCTCGTTCTCGCGGAACAGGCGCTCCCGGTCCGGGTGGTGCGCCATCGTTTTCCCGCCGTGGTGCCAGACGTACGTCCCCTCCGCCATCACGCAGCGCAGGCCCCGGGCCTGTACCCGGCGGCCAAGGTCGGCGTCCTCGAAGTAGATCTGCTCGTAGGTGGTCTCGTCAAACCCGCCGATCTCCCGCATCATCTGCCGTTTGGCCAGCAGGCAGAAGCCCTCGCCGTAGGGGACCTCGGTCCACGCTCCGCGCCGGGCGGCGCGCTCGCGGGCCAGCGCCAGCCAGTCCGAGCCGGGTGAGGGATGCACGTCGAAGGTGTTGCTGGCGGGGCAGACGGTGCCGATCGAGGGGTCGGACTCCGCCACGCGGATCATCTCCTCCAGCCAGCCGGGAGGCACCAGGATGTCGTTGTTAAGGAAGCAGACGTATGGGGCGCCGGCCCGCGCCAGCCCCAGGTTCATCCCCTTCGGGTACCCCACGTTGGCCGGGTTCAGGAGGAGCTCCACCTGCACGGTGGGAGTGGAAGCGAGCCCGCGCAGGCAGGCCCGCGCCGCCTGGTCGCTGGCCTGGTCGACGATGATCAGGCGGGAAGGGACGGTGGTGTGGGCCAGGATGCTCTCCACGCAGGGGCGGGTCAGCTCCAGGTGGTTCCAGCTCAGGAGGACCAGGTCGCAGAGGGTCTGGGTGGCGGTTCCGGTAGCCATATCCTCGGTATGTTATCATACGCACGGAACGCGGCGGGGAGCCGGATGGAGCCCTACGAAATCGTCGAGCACACGGCGGACGTCGGGGTCCGGGCACACGGCCGGACGCCCGAGGAGCTGTTCGCCCACATGGCGGCGGGGACGTTCTCCCTGATCGTGCCGCCGGAGGAGGTGCGCGCCGCCGAGAAGCGGGAGGTGCGGGCAAAGGCGGACGGCTGGGAGCGGCTCCTCGTGGCCTGGCTGAGGGAGCTCCTGTACCTGTTCGACACCCAGCACTTCCTTCCGATCTCCTTCGCGGTCCGCCGGCTTGATCCCGCGGGCATCGAGGCGGAGGTTTCCGGGGAGGTCCTCGACCCGGAGCGGCACACGCTGGGCAAGGAGGTGAAGGCGGTCACCTACTGCGAGCTGTCGGTCCGCCAGGAGCCGGACGGGGCCTGGTCCGCCCAGGTCATTCTGGACATCTGAGGCGCTCGGAGGCGGGGTAAAATGGTGAAATGGAGACCGCGACGGCACCGCTGAAGAAGCTGGATGATTTCCGCTGGGAGATCCCGGTCGGCTACCGGCCGGGGATGCGGGTGCCCGGGCTGATCTTCACCGACGAGCGGATGATGCGGGACATCCAGAACGACAAGTCCCTCGAGCAGGTCGCCAACGTGGCAACGCTGCCCGGCATCGTCAAGGCCAGCATGGCGATGCCCGACATCCACTGGGGGTACGGTTTTTGCGTCGGAGGGGTGGCCGCCACCGACCCGGAACAGGGTGGGGTGATATCGCCCGGCGGCGTCGGCTTCGATATCAATTGTCTTTCCGGAGACACGAAGGTTCTCCACCGCCACGGGTATAACCGCACGATCGAGTCCGTCGTCAGCGGAGAATTGCGCGATGAAGTCCGATGCGTGAGGCTCGAAGGGAACCAACTGCAGACTGCTGGCATCGGGCAATGGCTCCGAAAGCGCCCGAGCACTTCGGTTCTGGAGCTGCGGACTTCCACAGGCCGGCGGGTCGTCGCCACAGCCGATCATCCCTTCCGGACTCCTCAAGGCATGAGGTTACTGGGCTCGCTCGATCCGGGTGACCGGGTGGCCGTGCATCCGTTTGAGGGAGTTCCCTACGAAGAACCGAGTTCCGAAGTCCTGATCGCCGAGGAGGACGTTTCCCGGTTCTTCCGGGACCGGGGGAGGACGCTTGGCAGCAGGATCCCCCAGGTGCTCGGCTACCTCCGTGAACGTGATCTGCTGCCCCTGCGGTTTGATTCGCCCGCGCTTCCTGCGCTGATCAAGGCGCTGGGTTTCGTGATGGGTGACGGCACCCTTTACTTCCTTAAGTCGAGCGGGAGCGGGGTGACCTGGTTCTTTGGAAAACCCGAAGATCTGCAGGAGATCCAACAGGATCTGTCCCACTGGTTCAGGGTGTCCCGAGTCTATACACGCCGGCGCAAGCACCGGATTCAGACGGATTACGGGGAGGTGTGCTTTGAGGCGATGAATCACGGCTGCAAGGTTGGCTCGACGGCCTTTGCAGTGCTGCTGGTTCTTCTGGGCTGCCCACACGGGAACAAGTCTATCCAGGATTATGGAGTTCCGGGCTGGCTGCGGCGCGCCCCCCTGTGGCAGAAGCGGCTCTTTCTCGCCGCCTATTTCGGGGCGGAACTTCAGAGCCCGTGTGCTTTTTCGGACCGCAACCGCAATTTCCCGTCGCCTCTGCTGACCGTGCAGAAGCAGGAGGATCATGCCGAAAGCGGCAAGCGCTTCCTTGAAGAGATCTCACGGCTCACGAAAGAGTTCGGGGTTGAGGGGCTGGGGATCGATGAACATCGCGAGCACGTTCAGCGCAAACACGGCGTCTCCGTCCGCCTCCGACTGGCGTTTTCTTCCCGGCCGGAGAGTTTGCTGGCCCTCTACACGAAGGTTGGATTTGAATACAACCTGAAGAAACGCGCGGAGGCAGCGGTCGTTGCCAGTTACCTTTCATTCAAACGGGTGCTCTGCGAAGAACGTCAGGCGCTGGTAGGCCAGGCCTTGCGCTTGCGAGAGGCGACAGGCCTTGGGGCGAAGCGGATCGCTTCGCGTATGGAAGTGGCGACTGCGAGCCCAAGGGTGGGGCTCAATCACAGGTTCATCGGGAGGACTCTCTATGGGGGCGGGAACCGGCTGATCCGCGTGCCCGAAGATTTTCCGTCCTATCCAGAGTTTCGGGCTACAGTGACTGAAGGGCTCAAGGGGTCTGGCTTGGTTTGGGAAGATGTCGAGAAGATCCGGCCGCAGGAGGGGGTTTCCTGGGTCTATGACATCACGGTGGACCACCCCGATCACAATTTTGTGGCCAATGGTTTTGTCGTCCACAACTGTGGCGTCCGATTGGTGCGGACACGGCTGACGGAGGCGGAGGTGCGGCCGGTCCTCCAGAAGCTGGTGGCGCAGCTGTTCCGTGACATCCCCTGCGGGGTGGGGAAGGAAGGGGACGTCAAGTTCAGCGAGAAGCAGGAAAAGCAGATCCTCGCCCACGGCTCCGCGTGGATCGTCAAGCAGGGCTACGGGGTGCCGCAGGACGTCGAGCACACCGAGGCCGGTGGATGCCTGGAGGGGGCGGATCCGGAGAAGGTTTCGGAGCGGGCCTACGAGCGGGGGAAGGCGCAGGTGGGCACGCTGGGATCCGGAAACCATTTCCTCGAGGTCCAGGTCGTGGACCGGGTGGACCACCCGGAGGCGGCCCAGGCCCTGGGGATGCGGGAAGGTCAGGTGACGGTGATGATCCATTCCGGCTCCCGCGGGCTGGGCTACCAGGTCTGCGACGACTACCTGGAGGCGACGATCAAGGCGAGCGCCAAGTACGGCATCCACCTCGTGGACCGGCAGCTGGCGTGCGCGCCGGTGAATTCCCCTGAAGGGCAGAGCTACCTCGGCGCGATGCGGTCGGCGGCCAACTACGCCTGGGCGAACCGCCAGCTCCTGATGCACCGCGCGCGCGAGGTATTCGAGCGGGTCTTCAGCCGGTCGTGGCAGGACCTTGGGATGTCACTCGTCTTC
>CAYJUA010000103.1:0-6154 GCA_964373295.1 uncultured Planctomycetia bacterium | reverse complement strand
ACAACATACGCCTCCGCGGTCGCTTGCGCGCGCCTCGCATCTGCCGCGTTTTCAGCAGACTGTTATGCATTATAGCAGGAGAGACCGGTGATTGATCTGCACACGCACACCTTCCTGAGCGACGGGGCGCTGATCCCCTCGGAGCTGGTCCGCCGGGCCCGGGTGAAGGGCTACCGGGCCATCGCCATCACCGACCACGTGGACGCCTCCAACGTGGAGGTGCTCGTGCCTCAGCTGGTGCAGGTCTGCCAGCGGCTCAACGCCCTGGGCCCGGTCGTGGTGGTGCCGGGGGTGGAGATCACCCACGTGCCGCCGGAGGACCTGGAGGCGGTGGTCGCCTCCGCCCGGGCGGCCGGCGCCCAGATGGTGGTGGTCCACGGGGAGACCACGGTGGAGCCGGTGGCGCCGGGCACCAACCGGAAGGCCCTCTCCTTAAACATAGACGTCCTGGCCCACCCGGGGCTCATCACCCGGGAGGAAGCGGCCCTGGCGGCCAAGCGGGGGGTCTGCCTGGAGCTTTCGGCCAGGCGCGGGCACTCCCTCTCCAACGGGCACGTGGCCCGGATGGCCCTGGAGGCCGGGGCCTCCTTGGTGCTCAACACCGACGCCCACGAGCCGGAGGACCTCCTCACCTACGAGCAGGCCCGGAAGGTGGTGCTGGGGGCCGGCTTGAGCGCCCGGGAGGCGGAGCGGATCTACGCCAACGCCTCCCGCCTGGTCGAGCGGGTCTCGGGCCGGCGGCCCTCCGGCGCCGTAAGAAAAAAATCTTGACAACGCAAGCGCTTGTGCCCTATCATTGGCGCCATAAGTGACAGCCCTGGGAGTGCGTAGGAAGGGCTTGTCCGATGGGGAGACGGGCCCGAGCGGTACCCTGGGCAACGGTGAATAAGAAGTCGCTCCCCGACTTTGATTCACACGCAGCACGCTGAATTTAAAGGAGGGAGGGTTAACAATACGATGGTTAGATTAATTGTCGTAGGACTTCTGGCGTTTGCCGTGGCCCTGACGGGTGCCGCGTACGCCGAGGTGCAGAACATCAAGGTCAGTGGTGACCTTGACCTGAAAGGGATCAGCCAGCACAATTACGACCTGAAGGAGTTTCAGGGGAACACGTCGAACGACCCCAATGCTCCTCGGGAAGGTGGCGACGCCGCCAACACCGATGATGACAGTGTCGGGTTCTTCCTGAGCACGGTCCGCGTGCGGGTGGATGCCGACCTGACCGACAATGTTCAGGCTTCGGTTCGCCTGCTGAACCAGCGGGTGTGGGACGTGCATGCGGTTGACATCGATGACGTACACGTCAATAACGCCTACCTCGTCCTCAAGGAGTTCCTGTATTCTCCCCTGACCGTGATCGCCGGCCGCCAGGATCTGCAGTATGGCACCGGCTTCATTGTCGGGCCAGGAATCCTGGCGGACCCGTACGGCGTGTTCGGTGTCACGGACTCGGCGGGTGTGCACACCGGCGGCATCGGGCAGGAGCACAGTGCGTCCAACGCCTACGACGCCATCCGGCTCATCCTCGACTTCGCGCCTTTGACGGTCGAGGGTGTCTACGCAAAGCTGGTCGAGACGGGTGTCTTCACCGACGACCACAACCTGTACGGCGTCGTGGTGAACTACAAGCTCGACCAGTGGAACGCCGAAATCGAGCCGTACTGGTTCTGGAAGAACAACGAGTCGGAAGCGTTGGTCGCGAACGACCGGCTGCTGGAGGAGAGTGGCACGGCGCTGGCCAGCTACGACCGGAACGACGTGCACACGATCGGCCTGCGGTTGGCGGGCTCTCCGATCGAGAACCTTCGCCTGTCGGGTGAGGGGGCTCATCAGATGGGCGAGATTGAGGATGACTCCACCACCGAGGGTGGCGTCAGTACCGGTGCCCAGTTGAACCAGGAGCGCGACCGCGACGCATGGGCGGCTCAGATCCGGGCGGAGTACGACTGGGTGACGGTTCCCTGGACGCCGACCACCGGAGTGGGCTGGGTGTTTTACTCCGGCGAGGACTCGGCGGCTCAGCGGCCGAACCCCATCGCTGCCGCTGCCGGCGAGACCGGCCTTCCGGTGCCGGACCAGGGGAACGACGATTTCAACGCGTGGGATCCGATGTACCGCGGGCAGTTCCATACGTTCATCCAGGACTTCTTCGATGGACGTGACGCCCCGGCGAGCATCTACGCCACAGCCGATGTCAACGATACGGCATCCAGCACCAACCGGCACCTGATCTTCGGGGACATCGGCCTCAAGCCGATGGAGGACATCACGCTCTGGGCGCGCTACACGCACGTCCGGTTCGCTGAGGCCCCGCGGTCGGGCCGTTCGCATCACGCCGGCGATGAGATCGACGTCAAGGCGGTGTACGACTACACCGAGGACGTCACGCTCGCGGCGTGGGGCGGCTTGTTCTTGCCGGGCGATTACTACGATGAGCCGATCCGCGGCGGTGATCGGAGCAATCAAGCGGCCTGGGTGACTGGAGGCTCCGCCAGCGTCAAGTTCTAGATCCGAAGCGTCATAACCTGACGGTTTGGAGAAACAAGCGAGCCCCCGCCAGAGACCCTGGCGGGGGCTCCCCATTTAGGGGTCGGGTCAACCTGGCGCCTTAGGGAGGGCGTATTCCTTGCAGATGCATCGGTTGCTCCTTGCAATGATCGTACCGACGGTGCTGTTTCTCGCCGGGTGCCGCGACACCTACATCCCCACCGCCCGGGAAGCCCTCACCAAGCCCCTCGGCACCGGCCCGGAGTTCACGCTGGGGAGCAGCAAGGCCAAGGTGCTGGACAGCTGGGGCCCCCCGGACCTCATCATTCCGCGCGGCGTGGATGAGCTGGGCAGCACCCGGGAGGAGTGGGTCTACCACGGGCGGATGCAGTCCCTGCCGATCGACGTCGAGTACGTCTCGCGCGACAAGCACCTCTTCTTCGAGGGAGACAACATGGTCCGCAGCGAGGTGAGGGACCCGCGCCAGGGGGCCGCCACGACCGCAGAAGCGGAGCCCGCCCAGCCCTGACCGGCTCCGCCAAAGGGGTCGGGTCGACCTGGCACCTTCATGATCCGCTGTTTCGTTGATTCCGAGGCGTGGAGGGAGGGGCCCCTGGCTCTCTCCGGCAAGGAGGCGCGCCACCTGGGGTGGGTCCTGCGGGTTCGCCCCGGCGATCCCGTGACGCTGTTTGACGGGCGGGGCAGGGAGGCGGAGGCCAGGGTTTCCCGCGTCGGGGCGCGCGAGGTCCTGCTCGAGGTCGGCCCCGCCCGCTCGGTCCCCGCCGCGGATTGGACGCTCACCCTGGCGGCGGCCGTCCCCGGCAACGTCAAGATGGATGAGATCGTCAACCAGGCGGCGCAGCTCGGCGCCGGCCGGATCATCCCCCTTCTGACGGAGCGCACCGTGGCCCGGCTCTCGCCCGAGCGCTGGGGATCCCGGCAGGGGCGCCTCGAGCGCATCGCCGTGGAGGCGGCCAAGCAGTGCGGCGCCGCCCGGGTTCCCTCCATCGACACCCTGACCCGCTGGCGTGATCTCCTCTCCTCCTTCCCTGATTACCGCCTTGTCCTGATGGCCTCCGTGGAGGGCCCGCACGAGCCCCTGGCGGCCCTCCTCGCCCCCCTGAGGGGGAAGGGCCGGGTCCTCATTCTGATCGGGCCGGAGGGGGACTTCACGCCGGGGGAGACCCGGCAGGCGGCCGACGCGGGGGCGCGCCGGTTCTCGCTGGGGCCGGCAGTCCTGCGCTGCGAGACCGCGGCGGCGGCCGCCCTGAGCGTGGTGGCTTTTTTGCTCCGCCAGGGGGGCAAATTTTCCCGCTTACACCCTTGACAAATTGGCACACCCTGAGCCATGCTTACTAGTGGAACAAGAGAATTTGGGTTAGGGTTCCAGTGATAAAGGCAAACCACCGGCAACGGTGGGACGCAAAGCCACGGGCCCCGTGAATGGAGCGGGGCAGCCGGGCTGCCAAAGGACCAGAAACGCCTGAGGGTTATCGACTGGACAATCCTTCAGGCGTTTTTTTCTGAGGAGGCCAAGATGAAGGCACAGATGGATCAGCAGGCGGCGCAGGCAAAGCAGGTGCACCGGGTCGTGACGTTCCTGGACCGGTCGCAGGTGGATTACCTGGACAAGATGGGCAAGGATGCCCTGTTCTCGACGGGCGTCAAGTTTCCGCGCACGCGGATCATCTCCGCGCTCATTGATCTGTTGCGCAAGGTCAACGTCAGCGGCGAGGGGCTCCGGTCCGACCAGGAGCTGGAGGAGCGCCTGCTGAAGAAGCTCGCGGGGACGCCGGACCTCAAGCGGCTGGCCGGTGAGCTGAGCGAGGGGAACCGCGGTGAGGCCTCCTCTCGAGTACGGGGATAACTTCCCCGTCACGGCGGCGTCCTGGAACCCCACGATCCCGTGGCGGTTCCCCAGGAGCGAGGGGAAGCTCCAGCGGCGCTCATTCCTGGACTGGGTGCTGCCTTGGGTCGCCCTGGGCCTGGGTGTCACACTGGGAGTGTGGTGGATGAGCTGGCGCATGGAGCTGCCGGACAGGGGCTCGCGGCTCGAGCCCGGCCCGCGGAGCGGGCGCCAGGAGGAGGTGCTTCGGCCTCCTTCCGTGGCGCCGGCGAAAGCGGCCCCGGCGGCGCCTCCGGCCCGGCTCAGGAGCCGAGTGGCGTGAAATCATGGCGCTGCGCCTGGACACCCCCTACTACGTGATCCCGGGATCCCGCCCCGAGGGCACCTTCGGGGCGATCCTGGAGATCCTCCTCAAGACCCGGGTGAAGCTCCACCTGGACACCGAGGGGGAGACGCACGACGAGGACGTGAACGCTTACCTCGGTGGCCTGCTCGTCTCCTACATCGACCCGCACCATCTCTTGGCCGTCTCCGAAGTCCTCTCCAAGTACGATGTGGACGTCTACCAGGCGGTGGTGCGGGCGCAGGACCACGTCGAGACCTACCGGATCTACAAGGCCAACGCCGATGACCTCCTGGTTTCCCTGGGGATCTTCCACCGCTTCTGGAAGGAGGAGCAGGGGGAGGTGGTCCGCCTGAAGCGGTACTACGACTGCGCCTCCGAATGCCAGAAGCGGATCTACCGAAAATCCACCGCGGTGGGGACGATCCAGGCCAAGCTCTCCGGGGAGACGGAGCGTTACCTGACCATCCTGTCCGAGGCCCGCACGGAATACCTCCACTTCATGGAGAGGGTGGGGGCCCAACAGCTGGCGGAGTTCACCCGGCGCCTGGAGATGGAGCTGCCGGTCAAAAAGAGGCAGGATGAGCTGCTGGACGCCTACTCCGCGTGGGTCAAGGAGCCGTCGAACCCGCAGCTCCGGAGCCGGCTGCTGCAGAGCGTGGAGGAGCTCAAGAAGCTGGACACCGGCTTCCGGCCGGAGAGCATCTTAAGCCGCCTCGGCCCCACCGGGGTCTGATCCCCTCCTCCGGGGGAGTCAGACCCTTCAGGTTTTTTTCCCGTAACCCTTGACACTCTCTTCCATTGACGGGTATACTTTGAGTAAAGTGTACTCCCCACTCAACCGCATCAATTGGGTGGACATCCTCGCCGTAATCCTTTTAGTCAGAATGGGTTACGTCGGTCTTAAAAGCGGGATGTCCGCCGAGCTGGTCAAACTGGCGGGGCTGGTTGCCGGGTTCTTTGTCGGTTTTCGGTACTACCAGCAGGTGGGAGACAGCCTGGCTGGAGGGGCCGGCTTGAGGGCCGAGTGGGCCTCGGTCCTGGTCATGAGCTTGGGGGTCGCCGCCGTCTATTTCGTGGTGACGCGCCTGCTGCGGCTGTCCGAGAAGCTGGTGCAGGTGACCTTCGCCAAGCCGGTCAACGAGGGCGGCGGGGCATTGATCGGCGCTCTGCGGGGGGTGCTGGTGGCGAGCGTGATCCTGACGATCTTTCTTCAGGTCCCCGCCCCCTACCTCCAGGCCTCGATCCTGGAGAATTCCTGGAGCGGCAAGGTGATCTCCCGGGCCGCCCCGCTGGTGTACGACACCCTGGCGGCCCTGCCGGCCCGGATGCTTGCCGGCATGAAACAGGGGACATCCAGGTGATCCCCCCGTCGGCCGTCCGGGAGCTCCAGGACCGCCTGAGCATCGTCGACGTGATCGGCGGGTACCTCTCGCTCAAAAAGGCCGGGAGGAACTACAAGGCCCTGTGCCCGTTCC
>CAYJUA010000102.1:0-6218 GCA_964373295.1 uncultured Planctomycetia bacterium | reverse complement strand
GCCAGAGGCGCCACCGCCGTCCGCTCCGCTCGAACCCTCTCCATAATCCGCTTCTCTCCAGCGCAGAGCAGCCCATAGACTCATCATCCCTGCGGAACATCGCGATCATCGCGCATGTGGACCACGGGAAGACCACCCTGGTGGACGCGATGCTGCGCTACACCAAGACGGTGCGCGCGCAGGAAGCCCCCCAGGGCGCGCTGATCATGGACTCGATGGACCTGGAGCGCGAGAAGGGCATCACGATCCGGGCCAAGAACTGCAGCCTCCGGTACGGGGCGTACAAGATCAATCTCGTGGACACCCCGGGCCACGCGGACTTCGGCGGGGAGGTGGAGCGCACCCTCCGCATGGTGGATGGGGCGCTCCTGCTGGTTGACGCGAAGGAAGGCCCGATGCCGCAGACCAAGTTCGTCCTGCGCAAGGCGATCGGGCTGGGGCTGCCGGTCATCGTCGTGGTGAACAAGATCGACCGGCCCGACACCCAGGTGGACGACGTGCTGAACCGCACCTTCGACCTCTTCGTGGAGCTGGGGGCCTCGCACGAGCAGCTGGATTTCCCCATCGTCTACACCTCGGCCCTGCTGGGCACCGCCACGCTGGACCTCGCCCGGCCCGGCGCCGACGTCGCCCCGCTTTTCGATACGATCGTCGCCCGCGTGCCGCCGCCCATGGTGCACCCGGGCGACCCCCTGCAGATCCTGGTGCTGGCCCTGGCCTACGACCCCTTCAAGGGAAAGATGGGGATCGGCAAGGTGCATGCCGGCTCGATCCGGAAGGGCCAGCCGCTCCTCCTGGCCGCGGCGGACGGCTCCCAGCGGCGGGCCAACGCGACGGCCCTGCTGGCGTACCAGGGGCTGGAGCGGGTGGAGATCGAGGAGGCGGGCGCCGGAGAGATCGTGGCGGTGGGCGGGTTTGAGCAGATCGGCATCGGCGACACGATCACCGACCCGGAGCAGCCGCGGCCGCTCCCGCGGGTGGAGATCGAGGAGCCCACCCTGAGGATGACCTTCTCGGTGAACAAGAGCCCCTTTGCCGGAAAGGAGGGCAAGTACGTCACCTCGCGCGCCCTGCGGGAGCGGCTGGAGAAGGAGCTGGAGACCAACGTGGCGCTCCGGGTCACCGACACCGAGAGCCCCGACACCCTCCTCGTGGCCGGGCGGGGGGAGCTGCACCTGGCGATCCTCATCGAGACGATGCGCCGGGAGGGGTACGAGATGGAGGTCTCCCAGCCGGAGGTGGTCACCAAGGAGGTGGACGGGAAGAAGATGGAGCCGTTCGAGTTCCTCACCATCGACGTGCCCGGCGAGTACCAGGGGACGGTGATCGAGGAGACCGGCCGGCGCCGCGGGGAGCTCAAGGAGCTGTCGCAGGCGTCCACCGGCGAGACGCACCTGGAGTACCACATCACGACCCGCGGCCTGCTGGGCCTGAAGAGCGCACTGCTCAAGAAGACCCGGGGCACCGCCGTGGCGCACCACATGTTCGAGGGATACCAGCCGGTCGTGCCGGATCTGCCCGGCTCCAGCCCGCACGGCTCCCTCGTGGCCACGGACGACGGGGTGAGCACCGGTTTCGCGATCACCACCATCCAGGAGCGAGGGGAGCTGTTCATCGGCCCGGGCGTGCCGGTCTATAAAGGAATGGTGGTCGGCCAGGCCAGCCGGGACCAGGACCTCGGGGTGAACGTGGCCAAGCAGAAGCGGCTCACCAACGTCCGCTCCTCGACGGCGGAGACCACGATCATGCTGGTGCCGCCGAGGGAGCTCACGCTGGAGCTGGCGCTGGAGTACATCGGCCCGGATGAGCTGCTGGAGGTGACCCCGATCTCCCTGCGGATCCGCAAGCGGATCGCCGACATGAAGCTGCGCCTGCGGGCCCAGCGGTCGATGGAGGAGGAATGAGCATGCGCAGCCGCCCCGGCGGCCTGATTTTTTGCCTCGATAGTAGACAAAAGTATCCTATCCTGCTAGAATAGGTCAAAGACGAGGTGAGCCTACGATGGAAAGCGCGACCATCCCTGCAGAGCGAATCGAGCGGATGATTTTCTTCATCCGGGGACAGAAGGTGATGTCTGAACAAGGCCGTCAAGAGGAATCGAGACCGCTTTCCGGAAGACTTCTGCTTTCAGCTATCGAAAGAGGAGCATCGAGCTTTGCTATTCCAATTTGGAATAGCAAAAGGTGGGCGTGGGGGAAGACGGTTTCTGCCCTATGCGTTCACGGAACAAGGAGTGGCAATGCTCTCCAGCGTCCTCCATAGCAAACGGGCTGTCCAGGTCAACATCCAGATCATGCGGACGTTTGCTCGGTTCCGGCAGATGCTTTCCACTCATCGAGAGTTATCGCGGCGGTTGGATGAGCTGGAACGAAAGTACGACGTCCAATTTAAGGTCGTGTTCGATGTCATCCGGAAGTTGATGGCCCCTCCATCTTCGCTGAAGCGGCGAATCGGGTTTCATCCGGAGTGAATTTGAGGTCGCAATTTGCGGCCTCAAAAAAAGCAGCGGGTTCTCCCTCACACGTTTATCGAATATGCGAACGGAGATTGAGGAGCCGGTGCAGGTGGGGGCGGTCTTTGACCGCGGGGTGGTGAGCCCGCGCTGGTTCCTCTGGGGCGGGCGCCGCTACGCCGTGGCCAAGGTGACGATGCGCTGGCAGACCCGGGAGGGGGCCGAGACGATCCTGCACCTGGGGGTGACCGACGGGGCGAGCCTGTTCGAGATGGCCTTCAACCAGAGGACACTCGCGTGGACGCTGGCGTCAGTCGAGGCGGAGGGGTGCGAGTGACCGAGCGGGTGGTCTTCCACGTGGACATGGACGCCTTCTTCGCCTCGGTGGAGCAGGGGTACAACCCGGCCCTGCGGGGCAGGCCCATCGCCGTCTGCGGCAACGCCAAGACCCGCTCAGTCGTGGCCGCCTGCTCCTACGAGGCCAAGGCGTTCGGGGTCAAGAACGGGATGGCGATCCACGAGGCCCGCGCCCTCTGCCCGGGTCTTCTCCTGGTGGGGGGCAACCCGGAGAAGTACGTGGACATCTCCCACCGGATCTTCGGGGTCCTGGCTGAGCTCAGCCCGGAGACGGAGGTCTTCTCCATCGATGAGGCGTTCCTCGACATGACCGGCACCTGGCCCTTCTTCGGGCCGGCGCCGGAGGATGCGGCGCGGCTGATCAAATGCAGGATCGCGCGGCAGGAGGGGCTCACCTGCTCGGTCGGGATCGGGCCGAACAAGCTGATCGCCAAGCTCGCCTCCGGCCTTCAGAAACCGGACGGCCTGGTGCGGATGCGGGCGTCGGAGGTGCCGGCGCTGCTGGAGCCTCTGCCGGTGGAGGAGCTCTGCGGCGTGGGGGAAAAGATGAGGGCCCACCTGAACGGGCTCGGCATCGCCACCTGCGGGGATTTGGGCCGGGCGCCGGAGAGAATCCTGGTGGAGCGCTTCGGCGTGGTCGGCCGGGCGCTGAAGCGGATGGGGCAGGGGCTGGACGACAGCCCGGTGCTGCCGTTCCACGCGGAGGGGCCGGTCAAATCGATGGGGCACTGCTACACCCTGCCCCGCAACACCTGGGATGACGCGGAGGTACGAGGGACCTTCCTGCGGCTCTCGGAGCAGGTGGCCCGCCGGCTGCGGCGGGGCGGGTACCAGGGGCGGACGGTGGGGCTGACCGTCCGCTACGCCGACTTCACGACGGTCTCCCATCAGCGGACCTCCTCCACGGCCACCGACGCGGGGTTTGAGATCTACCGCCGGGCGATGGGGCTGCTCGAACAGCACGGCGGGGTGATCCGCCAGCCGGTGCGGCTCGTGGGGGTGGGGGTCTCGAACCTGATCCACGGGGAGCGGGAGATGGGCCTATTAGAGGAAGAGGAGCGGCTCACCCGGCTGGACCGCTGCATGGACCGGGTGAGCGACCGGTTCGGCGAGTTCACCGTGGCCCGCGCCGGCGCGCTGACGCCGCTCATCCGGAAATCCCACGGCTTCATCAAGCCGGTCGGAGAGCGCCAGGGCTGGATCCTACGCTGAGCGGGGGCGGAAGAGGCCGAGGGAGGAGGTGAAGCCGTGGATGTAGTTCTGGGGCCCCACCGGGCCGATCTCGCCGTTGCAGAAGAAGCCGGCCACGGGCAGGGGGCCCAGCGCCGACTGGATCGCCCGGATGTCGTAGTTCGGCTCGCCGTAGAGATCCTTGCCGCGCCCCAGGCAGCTGAAGAGGAGCGCCCCCGCGGCGCCGGAATTCTTGGGGGAGCCCTTGGCGTGCTCCGCCAGCAGTGTCTGCAGGTCCTCGCGCGAGGTGTCGGCGTCCCGCACGTGGAACTGGACGGTCTGCCCCGTCTCGATCCGGTCGCCGATGGCGATGGCCCCGGCGGAGGGGTCCATCCCGATGAGGTTCCGGATCAGGAAGTCCCCCCGCCTGAACTTCTGCTGGTACTCGTTCATCACCACTCCGAGCAGGAGGGCCTTGCGGGCCAGGCGCTGGTCCGCCTCGGGCAGCTCCTGGTAGAGCTTCTGCAGCGCCTCGCTGGCCGGCGTGCCGGCCAGCTCCAGGATCACGTTCTCCTCTGCCTTGGTGACGATGAAGGGCCGGCCGATCGGACGGCAGCCCTGGGAGACGATGGCCTGCAGGGCGATGTCGCCGGAGAGCAGGGTCCCCACCGCTCCCTCGGAGAGCACCTCGTCGTTGAAGAAGAGGAGGTTCTCCCCGGGCCCGCGCGCCCCGCTGGCCAGCCCTCCCACCAGGGCCATCTTCGGGTAGGCGGCGTTGAGCCCCCCGACCAGCGGCATGCAGTCGCAGGAGAACGGCTCCGGGATCAGGATCCCCACCGGGTTCTGCGCCGGGGCGACGCCGATCTTCTCGATCCAGAACCCCGGCCCCTGAGGCTCCTCCATCTCCTGCGGGGAGACCCGGAAGGGGTGGAGCTTCACGCCGGGCAGGTGGGCGGCCGCCAGCGACATGGCCGGCGTCCACTCCATCTCCTGGTCCCGGGCGAGCACCCCGCCGGCGCTGCAGCCGAGCAGCAGGGGGCTGCCCAGGGCGGCCCGGACCTTCCGGAGCAGGGGGGCCCATTCGGTCTTGTAGAGGGTGGAGACGAAGAGGAAGGCCGCGTGCACCGGGTGCCCCTTCATCGGCTCGGCCACTTGGCGCAGGAGGTCCTCCGCCGCGAGAACCGGGTCCTTCTGGTCGGTGATGCCCGCGGCGAAACGCATGCTCATGATATGATTCTAGCATGGCCAAGGACCACAGCTTCGACGTCGTCTCCAAGGTGGACCTGCAGGAGCTCCGGAACGCCGTCCAGATGGCGCAGAAGGAGATCCAGAACCGTTTTGACTTCAAGGGCTCCAGCGCCGGCGTCACGCTGGAGGAGGAGGCGTCCTTTGCCCTGAAGCTCACCGCCGACCACACCGTGCAGATCAAGAGCGTGGTGGACGTGGTGCAGGGGAAGCTGGTCAAGCGGGGGGTGCCGCTGAAGGCGTTTGATTGGAAGCAGCCGGAAGAGCTGCCCGGTGGCGGGGCGCAGCAGCAGGCGGTCCTCCAGCAGGGGCTCTCCGGCGAGAAGGCCAAGGAGGTGGTCAAGGCGATCAAGGGGCTGGGGCTCAAGGTGGAGCCGCGCATCGATGGGGATGCGGTGCGCGTGGCGGCCCGGCAGATCGACGACCTGCAGGCGGTGATCCAGCATCTCCGGGCGAAGGATTTCGGCGTCCCCCTCCAGACGGAAAATTTTCGCTGATCAAACCGGCGCGGCCAGGGTATACTTTGCTTCAGGCAGGGAACACTGAAAAAGGAGAACAGGACAGATGAGAAAGACGGGCGTGCTGGCTTTCATCTTGGCGTGCGGCCTGCTGGCAACGGCGGGCGGGGGTCTTTCCGCGGCGGAGGAGGTGACGGAGGAGCCGGAGTACACCTTCGGGACGGTCAAGAGCATCTCCGGCGACCAGCTGGTGATCAACGAGTACGATTACGACACCGGCGAAGAGAAGGAAGCGACCTACGCCATCGACCCGGCGGTGGAGCTGCACAACGTGGCGGCGGTGGGCGAGATCGCGGTGGGGGATGAGGTGGACATCGACTACCTCGACAAGGGCGGGAAGAAGACCGCCATCGTCCTCTCCGTGGCCAAGCCGATCGAAGGAGAAGAGGAGGTCGAGTAACGGGACGCTGAGGCGTCCCGTTCTGAGGGGGAAACCACTGCCTGGTTTCCCCAGGGCGGGGGGAAGGGTCGTTCCG
>CAYJUA010000101.1:0-6244 GCA_964373295.1 uncultured Planctomycetia bacterium | reverse complement strand
GGGTTCATCGGCTCGCACCTGGTGGACGCGCTGGTCCAGAAGGGCCACGCGGTGCGGGTGCTGGACGTGCTGGAGCCGCAGGTGCACGGGGAGAAGAAGCCGGCGTACTTGAACCCCAAGGCCGAGTATCTCTGGGGCGACGTGCGCGACCGGCGCCTGCTCCGCCAGGCGCTGGAGGGGACCGAGGCGGTCTTTCACGAGGCGGCCCAGGTCGGGGTGGGGCAGTCCATGTACGAGATCGAGCGGTACATGGACCACAACGTGCTGGGGACGGCGATCCTGCTGGACGTGCTCGTCAACAACCGCCTGCGGCCGCGGAAGCTCATCGTGGCCAGCTCCATGAGCATCTATGGCGAGGGGGGCTGCCGCTGCGCCGCCTGCGGGCCGGTCTACCCCTCGATCCGCCCGGAGGAGCAGATGCGGCAGAAGCGGTGGGAAATGTCCTGCCCGCGGTGCGGCAAGCCGGCCGCGCCGGCCCCCACCTCCGAGGAGAAACCGCTGGCCCCCACCTCGATCTACGCCATCTCCAAGCGGGACCAGGAGGAGTCGGTGCTCGCCGTGGGCCGGGCCTACGGGATCCCCTCGGTGGCCCTGCGCTACTTCAACGTCTACGGCACGCGCCAGGCCCTCTCCAACCCCTACACCGGGGTCTGCGCGATCTTCTCCGCCCGGATCAAGAACGGGAATCCGCCGCTCATCTTCGAGGACGGGCTTCAGTCACGCGACTTCGTGCACGTCTCGGACATCGCCCAGGCCAACCTCCTCGCCCTGGAGAACCCGGAGGCGGACCACCAGGCGCTCAACGTGGGGACCGGCCGGCCCACCACGGTGCTCGACATCGCCCGGACGCTGGCCAAGCTGTACGGGAAGAGCGTGGAGCCGCAGCTCGCCCAGAAGTTCCGGGCCGGGGACATCCGGCACTGCGTCGCCGATATCTCCAAGATCCAGGCGCTGGGTTTTCGCCCCCGCGTCGCGCTGGAGGAGGGGCTGCGCGATCTGGTGACGTGGGGGCAGGGAGTGGAGGCGGTGGACCGCGTGGACAGAGCCGCCCGCGAGCTGGAGGAACGGGGCCTCACCCAGGGATGAACGAAGCTCGCCGATTAAGCGTTGCCGATCGTTGCGACATCATCATCCCGATCTGGAACCAGCCGGAGCTTACCGCCCGCTGCCTGGAATCCATCGAGCGCTGCACGGAAGCGCCCGCGCGCCTGATCCTGGTGGACAACGGGAGCGAGGCCCCCTCACAGGAGCTTCTGGAGCGCTTCCGGACCCGCCGCGGGGAGTCGGCGCGGATCCTCCGCAACCCCACTAACCTGGGGTTCATCAAGGCGGTGAACCAGGGGATCCACGCCTCCACTGCGCTGTGGGTCTGCCTCCTCAACAACGACACGGTGGTCACGCCCGGCTGGCTCTCCGAGATGCTGAAGGCGGCTGAGGCGGACCCCAAGATCGGGCTCGTCAACCCCACCAGCAACTCTCTCGGGTTCCAGCCGGCGAAGTCACAGACCCCGGAGGAGTACGCCGCGTCCCTGCGCCCCCAGTCCGGCGCCTCGACCGAGCTCACCACCGCCCTCGGCTTCTGCCTGCTCGCACGGCGGGACCTCTTCGAGCGGATCGGGTTCCTGGACGAGTCCTACGGGATGGGCAACTTCGACGACGACGATCTCTCGCGCCGCGTCCGTCAGGCGGGCTACCGGTGCGTGCGCGCCTGCGCCGCCTACGTCCATCACGAGGAGAAGGCCAGCTTCCGCCACCTCCCGGGTTGGGAGAAGGCGTTCGAGCAGAATCGCCGCCGGTTCCAGGAGCGGTGGGGGCGGCCCCTGCGGATCCTCTGGGAGATCCCGGCCAGCCGAGCCAACGGGGCCAGCGGCACGCGACAGGCGGCGCTGGACCTGGTCAACGAGGGGCACTGGATCTCCTTCATCGTCCCGGGGGGGAGCCTCTCCGGCGACATCCTCTCCTTCGCGCAGGTGCACCAGCTGCCCGTGCCGGCCGCCGGCTGGCGGGTGCGGGCGACCTTCCGCCTGCTTGCCAAGCGCAAGAAGCCGTTCGACGTGGTGATCAGCTACGACCGGCCGTGGTCCCGGTGGGTGCGGCGCCTGCGGCCGCTGCACCGGGCCGTGGTGCTGGATTCCCCCACCCAACAGGAGATCCTGGAGCGATGCCAGGCCCTGTCCCGCTCTCCGTCGTCGTCATAACCAAGAACGAGGAGGAGCGGCTCCGGGACTGCCTGGAGTCGGTCTCCTGGGCCGGTGAGATCGTCGTGGTGGACGACGAGTCCGCCGACCGGACCGTCCCCATCGCCATGGAGAAGGGCGCCCGGGTGATCCGCAGGAAGATGGACATCGAGGGCCGACACCGGAACTTCGCCTACGCCCAGGCCCGACTTGACTGGGTGCTCAGCCTCGACGCCGATGAGCGGGTGACGCCGGCCCTGCGCGAGGAGATCATCGCCCTCCTCCAGGGAAAGCCGGACCGCGACGGCTACACCATGCCGCGCCGGAACTACATCGGCCGGCGCTGGGTGCGGCACGGCGGCTGGTATCCCAGTCCCCAACTGCGGCTCTTCAAGAAGGGGGCCTTCCAGTACGAGGAGGTGGAGGTCCATCCACGGGCCTTCATGAGCTCTCCGCCGGGCTCGCTTAAGCACGACCTCCTCCACTACTCCTACCGCGACCTCGGCGACTTCCTGGCCAAGCTCAACAACCAGACCACGCGCGAGGCGCAGAAGTGGGTGAAGGATGGCCGCCGGATGACGCTGGTCCGCGGCCTCTGGCGGACGGTGGACCGATTCTTCAGGACATGGTGGCTCAAGAAGGGGCACCGGGACGGCTTCCTCGGCTACGCCGTGGCGGTCTACGCGGGGCTGTACCAGTTCCTCAGCTACGCCAAGTACTGGCACCTCAAATCGGCCCTCGCCGTTCCATGGACCGCGCCGGCCACCGCGCCCGGCGCGGCGGAGCCCCCCAAAACTGTCCCCGTCCGCAAACCCCCGGAGGGCCGCCAAACCCTCTCCGCAGTGATCATCACGAAGAACGCCGTGGCGACGATCCAGCCCTGCCTCGCCTCCATCCGTTGGGTGGACGAGATCGTGGTGGTGGACGGCGGCTCCACCGATGGGACCCAGCAGAAGGCCCTCGCCGCCGGCGCCAAGGTGGTCATGGACGACCGGGCGGACGACTTCGCCGGGCTTCGAAACCTGGGCACCACCTGCGCGCGCGGGGACTGGGTCCTACAGCTGGACGCCGATGAGGTGGTGACCGCCGACTTCCGGAAGAAGCTTGAGGAGATCCTGGCTCATCCCGATTCGCACGCCGCGTACAAGTTCCGGCGGCGGAACAAGTTCCTCGGCCAATGGATGCACTACGGCGGCTGGGACCACCAGTCCCTGCACCTGTTCCGCCGCGGCAAGGCCCGGTACGAGGGCAGGGTGCACGAGCGCCTCAACGTGGAGGGGACGATCGGCACGCTGGACGTCGGGGTGGAGCACACCCCCTTCCGGACGCTGGAGGAGTTCGTGGACCGCCAGAACCGGTACACCCTCCTGGAGGCCCGCGACCTGCTGGAGAGGAAACCGGCCCCCACCCGGCGCGAGATCCGCTACCAGGCCACGGTCCGCCCGCTCAAGCTCTTCTGGAAGCTGTACGTGAAGAAGCAGGGCTTCCGGGAAGGGCGCCTGGGCTTCCTCTTCTGCGTCCTCTACTGCTACGTCCACTTCCTCAAGTGGGCCAAGTGCTGGGAGCTGACGGAGCCGGCATGAAAAGCGGCGCCGTCTTCCTGGACCGGGACGGGGTCATCAACCAGACCCCCGCGAAACGCTACGTCACCACGTGGCGGGAGTTCCGTTTCCTTCCGGGTACCCTGCGGGCCCTGCGCCGCCTGAGCGGGGACGGCCGGAAGGTGGTGATCCTCTCCAACCAGGCCGGGGTGGGGCGGGGGATCATGTCCCGCTCCCAGCTCGACCTCATCACGCGCCGGATGCTGGCCGCGATCCGGCGGGGCGGCGGCCGGATCGACGCGGTCTACTACTGCACGCATCCGCCTCAGGCCCGCTGCCGGTGCCGCAAGCCGCGCACGGGGCTGCTCCGCCGAGCCTGCCGCCGGTTCCGGGTCGACCCCGGGCGCTCCTTCACCGTGGGGGACAACGCCACGGACGTGGCGATGGGCCACGCAGCCGGCTGCAGGACGGTGCTGGTCCTCTCCGGCATGTCGTCCCGCGGGGACGCCCGCCGGATGCCGGTGCGGCCTGACCGGATCGCCCGCGCCCTCCCCGAAGCCGTCCACTGGATCCTGCACGCCCGTCCATCGGCCCATAGGTGGGCGCGGCGGTGAAGGTCCTCATCACCCATGTCCCGGCCGGCTCCGGCCACGAGAAGGCCGCGGAGGCGGTCCATCTGGCGATCCGGGAGAGGCACCCCGCCGCCGAGGCGGTCCTCCTTAACGGGCTGGAGGGGATGAGCCCCTGGTACCAGTGGACCTTCACGGAGGGATACATCGGGATGATCCACCGCTACCCGGGCGTCTGGGGCTTCTTCTATCACCTGGCCGACCTGCGGGGGCTCGCCTGGGCCTCGTACAATCTCCACCGCCTCAGCAACGGCTCCCACGGCCGTAACCTGGAGCAGATCTTCCTCCGCCATAGCCCCGACGCCATCGTGGCCACGCACTTCTTCCCGGTCGAGGTGGCCGCCTTCCTCAAACAGAAGGGCAAGCTGCGCAGCCGGATCATCGCCGTGATCACCGACTACCTCCCCCACAGCGTCTGGATCGCCCCCGGCGTGGATCTCTACGCGGTCGCCTGCTCCGCCACGCGGGATGAGCTGATCCGGCGGGGCGTGCCCGGCGACCGGGTCCGCGTGACCGGCATCCCGATCGAGCCGAAGTTCAAGCGGCGCCACGAGCGGCGGGCGCTGGCCCAGCGCCTCGGCCTGGATCCCCGCCTCTTCACCGTCCTCATCGGCTCCGGCGGGTTCGGCACCGGTCCGGTCCAGGAGGAAATCGCCGCCTTCCGCGCGGTCCGGGAGCGGCTGCAGCTCCTCATCGTCACGGGGAAGAACAGCGCCCTGTACCAGCACCTCGAGGGCATGCGGGAGACGATACCCCACGAGCTGAAGATCTACCGTTTCGTGGACAACATGCACGAGCTGATGGACGTCTCGGACATCATGGTCACCAAGCCGGGCGGCCTCAGCTGCACCGAGGCGATGGCCAAGGACCTGCCGCTCCTGCTGACCGCGGCGATCCCCGGGCAGGAGTCCCGGAACGCGAGAATCCTGCGGGAGATGGGCGCCGCGGTCCTCTGCACAAAGCCGGGGGGCCTGCCGGAATGCATCCAGCGGCTCCGCTCCTCCCCCGACATCCTGAAGCGGATGGCGCAGGCGGGGCGGGAGCACGGCCGGCCGGACGCCTGCTACGAAGTGGCGGAGCTGGCTGCCGTGCCATGACGGAGCGCGACGAGCTGCAGGAGATCGCCTCCCAAACGCGGCGCCTCCTCCGCTCGATGGAGCGGCAGGGGATCACCCATGTACAAAGGGGTCAGGCACCTTTTCTCACCCCGGACACCGGCGCCCTTTCCGGCAAGCACGAGCGGCTCGAGCCGGTCCGGCAGCAGGCCATGGGCTGCCAGCTCTGCAAGCTCTGTAAAGGAAGAAAGCATGTGGTGTTCGGCGACGGCTCCCTGGAAGCCCCGCTCCTCTTCGTCGGGGAAGGGCCCGGGCGCGATGAGGACCTCCAAGGGCTCCCCTTCGTGGGGGCCGCGGGGCAGATGCTCAACAAGATTATCCAGGCGATGAAGCTGACCCGCCCGCAGGTGTACATCTGCAACATCGTGAAATGCCGGCCGCCGAACAACCGCCCCCCGGAGCCGGACGAGATCGCCGCCTGCATACCGTACCTGGAGCAGCAGCTCGCCGTGATCCGGCCGAAGGTCATCTGCGCCCTGGGGAAGACGGCCGCCGCGGCCCTCCTGGAGACCGAGGCGCCGATGGGCACCCTGCGGGGCCGCACCTTCGAGCGCAACGGCATCCCCCTCATCGTCACCTACCACCCGGCCTATCTCCTCCGGAATCCCGCCGCGAAGAAGGAGGTCTGGGAGGACATGCAGCTGGTCTTGAAGCTCTTGAAGTGATAGCTGAAGTCGCCGTCTCCCTTCCGATCCCTACGACGTTCCACTACCGCGTCCCCAAGCCGCTGGAGCCGCGCGCCGGCGTGGGCAAGCGAGTATGGGTCCCGTTCGGCCCGCGCC
>CAYJUA010000100.1:0-6345 GCA_964373295.1 uncultured Planctomycetia bacterium | reverse complement strand
CTTCTGGGACGGTACATCGGGATGAGCCGGGCGTGGTCGAACGTGCTGGCGGCGATGATCATCGCGGCGCTGTATGGGCGTCTCCGGGACTGGCTGGTGAACGTGACCGATAGGTATCTGTTCCAGAAGAAGTACGATTATAGGGATCTGCTGAAGAAGCTGACGGATGAAGTGATGATGGTGCTGGATCTGCGGAAGCTGGTGGAGCTGGCCACCTCGACGCTGGCGGAGGCGATCAAGCTGGATGCCTGCGCGCTGCTGCTGCCGGGTAAGGTGACGAACCGGTACGAGGTCACGGCCGCGGTTGGAAAGGCGGCTCGGGGGTTGGTGTTGGATGAGACGAACCCGCTGGTGAAGTATCTGCGCCAGGCCCAGGAGCCGGTGGTGAAGGAGCCGGGGAAGACGGATCACGACACCCCCATGAAAGCCCTGCAGGAAACGTTGGCGCAGTTAAAGGCGGAAGTCTGCCTGCCGCTGGCGATGCGGGAGGATCTGGTGGGGATTCTGGCGCTGGGGCACAAGAAGTCGGATGAGCCGTACGTGAAGGAGGACCTGGAGATCCTGATGTCGCTGGCGAAGACGCTGGCGATCGCCATCAGCAATTCGCTGCTGGCGGCGGAGTCGGCGCAGAAGGAGAAGCTGGCGGTGATCGGGACGCTGGCGGCGGCGATCAACCATGAGGTGTGCAACCCTCTGAACAACATCAAGGTGCAGGCGGAGGGGTTCCTGCTGCAGATGAAGCGCGGCTTTATGAGCGAACTCTCCCGGGAGGAGCTGGAGCAGAAGGTGGCCGGGGTGATGGAGACGACGATGTCGGAGATCGACCGGACCGCGGCGATTACGACACGGCTGTCCAACTTCGCCAAGCCGGCCCGGGAGCCGCTGACGGAGCCGGTGGACCTGCGCAAGGTGGCGGAGGAGGTGCATTCCCTGCTGGGCCATGACCTGGAGCTCCGGGAGATCACGTTGGAGAGGGTGATCCCGGGGGACATTCCCCCGCTCCTGGTGGATCACCGGCAGCTCCAGGAGATCCTGTTTAACCTGATCCGAAACGCGGGACAGGCGATCGGCCAAAAGGGAAAGGTTACGGTCCGCGGCTCGAGGAACGGGGAGGCCAATGTAGTGATCGAAGTCACCGACACCGGACCCGGGATCCCGCCGGAGACGCTGCAGCGGCTCTTTACCCCTTTCTTCACCACGAAGGGAGAGGGGAAAGGGACCGGCCTGGGGCTTTTTGTGATCAAACGGCTGGTGGAGCGCAACGAGGGGACGCTTTCGGTCCGCAGCGAAGTGGGACAGGGGACCACGTTTTCGCTGGAGTTCCCGGCCGCTGTGGCGAGCGCGGCCCCGAAGAAAACGGCCGCTTGAAGCTGCTGATCGTCGATGATGAGGCGTCGTTTGTCCGGAGCGTGTCGGATTATCTGTCCCTGTGCGGATACCAGGTGCTCGCCGCCTTTGATGGAAACCAGGCGTTGCTCCAGATGGGGAAGGAGCGCCCTGCCCTGGCCCTGTTGGACCTGAAGATGCCGGGGCCGAACGGGGAGGAGCTGATTCGGAGGGCCCACCAGGTGAGTCCCGAGACGAAGATCGTGATCCTGACCGCCTTTCGCGACGGCGGGGTGCGAGAGGCCGCTCTTCGGCAGGCAGGGGTGGTGGGGTTTCTGTATAAGCCGCTCCCCTCCCTCCTGGAATTGGAACGCCTGATTGAAACCACCCTGGGGAAGAGGCCGTGAGGGTGCCCTTTTGGCCCCGATCCGGTCATCTCCCGGGCTTCTACCTGGCCTACCTGGCCCTCCTGGTGGCTCCGGTGGTGATCTTGTTGCTGTTGAAGCAGCCGCTGATGGGGCTGTTCGGCGCGGACTGGTGGATGGTGCCCTTCTCCCTGATGATGGCCTCGGCGATGATCACCCCGGTCCTGTATGTGGGTCTGCGGCGCAGGGTTCAGGAGCAGATCCTGGAACGGCAGCGGCAGTACCAGCAGAAGTTCCTGCAGGCGGCGCAGGGGATGACGCTGATCAAGGAGATGCGTCGGCTGCTGAATCTGATCGTCCATATCCTGACCCGGACCGTGGGGGTGGAGCAGGCCTCCCTCTGGCTGTTGGAGAAGAAGACGGAGCGGTTTGTGGTACAGGCCTTCCGGGGGACGCTTGGATTCAACGGGGACTACACGATCGGTGTAGGTCAGCCGCTCGTTCAGCATCTGGCTCACCAGAAGGATCCGGTCGTTCGAGACAAACTGCCTGCGGCGTCTGCAAATGGGAAGGTGAAATACCTCCAGCCGGTGGGGGAGGAGATGGATCGGATCGGGGCCGCGATCATCATCCCCTCGTTTGTCGGAGAGAAGCTGCTGGGGTTCATGGCCCTGGGACCCAAGAAGTCAAAGCAGCCATACTCGGGTCAGGATTTGGAGGTGTTCGAGGTGATGGCGAGCCAGGCCGCCCTGGCGATCGAAAATGCCCAATTCTACGAGGAGCTGCAGCAGACCCAGACCGACCTGTTCCAGACCGCCAAGATGGCATCCCTGGGCTACATGGCCGGAGGGATGAGCCACCAGATCAACAACCGCTTCCACGTGCTGACGATCTTGGCGGGCACTTTGAAATCGATGATGAAGGACGTGGATCCCGTCACGGCAGGGCGGGAACGGGTGAAGGAGCTGTGGGACAGAGCCCTGGATACCATGACGAAATTGGAGGACAATGCCCTGCGCGGCGGGGACATCGTAAAGACGCTGCTGCGGTTCTCCCGGCCCTCCGGGGAGTACAAGCCGATCACGGCAAAGCAGATTCTCAGCACCGCGCGGGAGGTGGTCCAGTTCCGCGTGGACCTGAACACCATGGATTACACCGAGCAGGTCCCGGATGAGCTTCCGCCGGTCAAAGGGGACCTGAACCAGTTGGCCGACTGCTGCTTCAACCTGATCACCAACGCCCACGACGCCATACAGAAGAAGACCGAGCTGATCCAGAGCGAGTCGCTTCCCCCGGGACCTGAGGACCCCTCGCCCTTTCGAGGTCAGCTTCTGATCCGGTCAAAGGCAGAGCAAACCGATGGCAAGAAGTGGGTGATTCTCGAGTTCAAAGACAACGGGATCGGCATGTCTCCCCAGGAATTGGAGAGCCTGTTCGTCCCATTCTTCACCACCAAGGCCACCTCCCAAAAGGGGACGGGGTTGGGCCTTTACGTCATCCAGCGGGTTATCGAGCGCCATGGAGGAAAGGTTGACGCCCGCTCAAAGTACGGCGTGGGTGCTACCTTTGTTCTCCGCCTCCCAGCGTACGAGGGTTGACCCCTGCCTAAACTGCTGATCGTGGAGGATGAGCTGGAAGCGGCGGACCAACTGCGCGAGTATTTCCAACTCCGCGGGCTGGAGGTCCACATGGCTCAGACCGGGGAGAAGGGACTCGAGGTGCTCTTCTCCGAGAAACCCGACCTGGTGCTTCTGGACCTGAAGCTGGGAGCGGGGATCACGGGGATCGAGTTCTTGAGGCGCGCGCGCGCCGCGAAGACCTCGGCTCAGATCGTGGTCGTGACGGCCGTCGACGATGAGAACATGGTCAACATGGCCAGAGGTCTGGGGGCCGTGGACTACGTCCCCAAGCCTTTCTCCCTGGATGGACTGGAGAAGACCGTCCTGCCGCGCCTCAAACAGCAACCTTCCAAACCGCCCGAAGGGCCGGGCTAAAAATACTCCTGCAGGATCCGCTGGGCCTTCTCGAAGGGGCGCAGCCAGGCGGGGACGTTGGGGAGCTGGGTCGCCGTCCGGCGCCGGGCGCTCCAGCGCAGCAGCCCGATCGCCGTCAGGTCCTGCGGCCTCGGGGTGAGGCCGGAGGCCAGCTCCATCCCCTTCACGGCGCCGAGCCGGACCGGCATGTTGAGCATCCCCTCGGCCATCTCCAGGAAGCCCTCCAGCCGGCTCAGGTGCCCGACGACCACCACCCCCGAGGCGCAGTCCAGGAAGAGGGGGCTCGCCGACAGCCGGCGCTGGAGGCGGGTCAAGAGGTCCTTGGCCCGGCTGCGCACAATCTGCGCCACCTGGCCCTGGGGGAACGTGCGCACCGCGGCCCCCAGACCCGTCCGGAGCGGGACCGAGGCCCAATCGGGCCGGCCATCCGAGATCACCGCTGTCCCGTCGGCCGCCACCACGGCCGGCTGCTCCTCCACCGTCCGGACCTGCTCGAAGAGGAATTCCGTCGAGACCCTGGGCAGCTTCAGGGAGCGGCTGAGGACCTCCAGCAGGTCCTCGATCCCCCCGGGGACCAGGTAGGTCTCCCGCACGCCGCCGCCGTCAAAGAGAAGGACCTCCGTCTGGAACTCGCCGATCCGGACGAGGGTCACACCCAGGTCGCGGTCCAGGTCCGGCACGACCGCGTCGGCGGCGCCCAGGCCCGGGAGGGCGAAGCCCTCCACCTCCAGCCCCGCGCGGCCCAGCACACGGGTGAGGTTCTGGACGGCGAGGCTCGGGGCGGTCACCAGGTGCAGCTCCACGGAGAGCTTCTTGCCGGAGAGCCCGACCGGGTTGCGGACGCCGGACTGGCCATCCACGCTGAACCCCCTCTCGAAGGAGTGCAGGATCTGCCGGTCGTAATCCAGGGAAAGGGTGCGGCAGGTGCTGACGACCCGCTCCACGTCCTGCCGGGAGATGCCGCCGGTGGGGTCCGGGATCGGGACCGTGGCGGAGGCGTTGAAGGCGCGCAGGTGGCTCGCGGGGAAGGCCGCCGCGGCCCGGCTGATCTTGGCCGGGAGGTTTCTCTCGAGCTGGCGGACGAGCCGGGCGATCACGTCCGCGCACTCGATGGGGTCGCTCAAGCCCTCCTTCTCGAAGCCCTCCGCCGGGACCGATTCCACGTGGTGGACGATCAGGCGCTGGTCCGGCAGGAGCTCGCCGGCCGCCGCGGTGAACTCCCGGGGCCCGAGCTCCAGGCCCACCAGCAGGGCGGGCTTCCTCACGACGCCTTCTTACTCCCCGCAAAGGTGCCAGGTCGACCCGACCCCTTTGGTCTTGGCCTCTCCGCGATCACCGGGTGCTCGAAGCGAAGGTCCACGTACCGGGCCTCCTCCAGGACCTGCCGCTTCCGGCTGATCAGGTCGGCCAGCCGCTGCCACTCGTTCCAGATCTTGTCGCCGGAGAAACGGATCTCCACACCGGTGTCCAAAGAGACGCGGATGTCCCCGCCGATCACCCGGATCCGGGTGACGCTGTGCCCCGCGATGCCGCCGTCCCTGCGGATCGCCGAGAGGAGCTCGGAGCAGTGCCAGAACCCGGGGCCCCCCAGGCGGGCGCCCGCGCGGATCGAGCGGGGGCCGGGCTCGAGCTCGATCACCGGCACGCCCTCCCACGCCGCGGACCGGCCCGCGGCGACCACCACCCCCTCGTCGCTGATCGGGTGATACTTCTTGCCGGCCAGGACCTGGGCCACCACCCGCCGCATCTTCAGGGTGGCCCGCAGGCGGTTGGGCAGGACCCGCTCGATGCGCTCCACCTCCGACAGCGGGAAGCGGCGCTGGAACGCGCGGCTGAGGGACTCCAGGTCCACGCGGAACACCGAGGTCGGGGGATGGAGCCGGAACCGCTCGGGCTGGGAGGGAGCCCCCTCAGGCCAGGCGACCTCCACCTCGCGGACGAGGAAGACCGGCTGAGAAAGGAAGGCGTCGGCCATCCCCTGCACCGCCAGCATGAGGGCCGCCGCGGAGACGACGCTGACGCTCAGGAAGACGCCCCGGCGCGACCCATGGGTCTCTCTTCTCACATCACCCTCCTAAACCCGGTACCGGGTACCGTTCTGGAACGGTACCCGGTACCGTTGCAGACTGCAGCATCAGCCGGCAGAGCTCGCCGAAGGAGATCCCCGCGGCCGCGGCCGCCTTGGGCAGGAGGGAGGTCTCCGTCATCCCGGGGATCGGGTTGAGCTCCAGCAGGACCGGGCCCCGCCCCTCCACGAGGATGAGATCCACGCGGGAGAAGGAGCGGCAGCCCAGCGCCTCATGGGCACGCAGGGCGATGTCCTGAACGATCCGGGTCATCCGGTCGGTGATCGGGGCCGGCACAAGGTACTCGGTCATCCCAGGAGTATATTTTGCCACGTAATCGTAGAATTGCCGCTTGGGAACGATCTGGATGACCGGCAGGGGCCGGTCCTGGAGGATCCCCACGGTCAGCTCCTTGCCCGGCAGGTATTCCTCGAGAAGGACCTCCTGCCCGAACTCCCCCGCCTCCCGGAGGGCCGCCGGCAGGTCCTCCGGCCGGTCCACGATGCTGATGCCGAGCGAGGACCCCTCGGCCCTGGGTTTGACGACCAGCGGGAACCGAAGCTCGCCCACCCGCGCCCCGGCGGAATCGGGATC
>CAYJUA010000099.1:0-6351 GCA_964373295.1 uncultured Planctomycetia bacterium | reverse complement strand
AGGCCAGGTGCAGGGTTTCGTCCATCAGGTTGATCACGCGGCTGGGATTCAGGGAGCGGACGAGGGTGGATTTCCCCACTTGCCGCGGGCCCAGCAGCAGGAGGTGTTTGGAGCCGGCCGCGATCCGGGCGCGGATCGTTCTGTCTATCATTCGGGTATTTTACGATGTATATGACCCACGGTCAAGTCATTTATGGACACGCTGAGGGGCGCCACCCGCGGCGCCGCCGGAGAGTTTCTGCCGTAGTCCCCGCTCTGGCTACTGGGCCAGGCCGAGGTTGGAGAGGATCTGCTTCGTGGAGCGTGCCCGGTTGAGCGCGTAGAAGTGCAGGCCGGGCACGCCGCTTTTTAGGAGCCCCTCGCACATCCGGGTGGCCAGCTCGATCCCGTAGTTCACGCAGCCCTCATCGTCGTTCTCGTATCTCGCCAGTGCCTTCTCCACGTCGGCCGGGATCGTGGAGCCGCAGAGGGCGGCGAACTTCCGCACCTGGGCGGAGGAGAGGAGCGGGAGGATCCCCGGGACGACCGGCGCGGTGATCCCCGCCTTCTTCACCAGCTCCATGAACTCGAAGAAGTAGCGGTTATCCAGGAAGAACTGAGTGATCACCACGCACCCGCCGGCGTCCAGCTTCCGCTTCAGGTAAGCCATGTCCGCCGGCCGGTCTTTCGCCTCCGGGTGGACCTCCGGGAAGCCGGTCACGGCGATGGTGAACCAGAGGTCCTTGCGCGCCTCCTCGATGAGCTCGACTGAGGAAGTGAAGCCGTCCGGGTGAGGCTTGAAGTCCGGCTGGTCGCGGGGCGGGTCCCCGCGCAGGGCGAGGAGGTTGTAGATCCCAGCCTGCTTGATCCGCCGGAGGTTCTCCCGGGTCTCCTCCCTGGACTGGCCGATGATGTTGAGGTGGCACATCGTTTCAACCCTGGACCGGTTTTTAAGCCGGTCGCAGAGCTCGACGGTGAGGTTCCGGGTGGAGCCGCCGGCTCCGAAGGTCATGGAGAAGAAGACGGGGTGGAGGGGCTTGAGCTCCTCGACGGTCTGGAAAAGCTTCTCCACCCCCTCGGGCGTTTTCGGGGGGAAGAACTCGATGGAGATTTCGGGCTTGCCGGACTGGTAGAGCTGGTCCAGTCTCACCGCGGGCGAGGGCGGCCCCGCGTGCGGCGGGTGGAGCGGACCACGTAGAGGGTGAACCCGGCGAAGAGGAGGTAAGGCGCTCCCATCATGAGGGCGATCGAGCGGCTCCAGCCCTGCGTGAGCTTTGCGGCGGCCGCGGGGTCCGCCTGCGACGAGAGCGCCTCCTTGCAGGCAGGGCAGGCCGCGGCGTCGGGCGCCGCGAGGAGGAGCGCCAGCAGGGCCAGGCCCGGCACCAGGAGGGCTAAACCCGGTATCAGACCCCGTCCCTGGGCGAACGATCTTCGAACCTTACTCTCCGTAGTGCGTGGCAGCTCGCTCAATATAGACAACCCGGCTTTTCGTGTCGATGCTGTAAACGATGCGGTCCTTATAGGTCAACCGATGGGAATAGCTCCCTGCCAAATCGCCAACCAACTTCTTTCCTTGAAAGGGGTTACTGGCGATCACTTCGGTCAGGATCTCATAAAGTTTTCGACGGAGCTGAGGTGTAAGCTTACGGATATCTTTCTCCGCCCGGCGGGTGAGCCGGATTTCATAGGCCGCAGAGGGCATCAGCCAAAAATGTCTTTGAGCGACCTGGTTCTGCCTGCACGAATATCGGCTTTGGCCTCCCGAATGCTCCTTCGCATCCCAGGCACGGAGAGCAATTCCAGAGTCTCCAACAATCCCTCGTAATCCGCCTCCGAGACAAGAACGGCATCCCCATCCCTAGAAGTAATCTTGACAGGGATATGCCCCTTGACGGACTTTTTCACGAGCTTAAACAGGTTTTGTCTCGCCTCAGTCGCCGTAACGGTCATTTCCCCTTCGCCTCCTTATGTACGTTTTTATGTACGTACATAGTATAGCACACCCCGCAGGGAGCGAAGGAGCTCATGGCCAGGTGATCCGGTAGAGCATCCAGTAGACTATCACGCCGGTGACGGAGACGTACAGCCAGAGGGGAAGGGTCCAGCGGGCGATCCGGCGGTGCGCGTCGAACCGGCCGCGCCAGGCGAGGTACAGGGTGCGCAGGGCCAGCGGGACAATGGCGACGGCCAGGATCGTGTGGGAGACGAGGATCGAGAAATAGAGGGGCCGAGCCCACCCGGTGCCGGGGAAGCGGGTGGAGCCGTGCAGGGCGTGGTAGGCGAGGTACGAAGCCAGGAAGATGACCGAGGTCAGGAACGCGAGCATCATGCAGATCTTGTGCCGCTGGACGTTGCCCCGGCGGATGTAGAGGAAGCCGCGCAGGAGGAAGAGGGCGCAGGCGGCGTTCAACCCCGCGTTGAAGGCCGGCCAGCTATTCAAAGGAGTCGCGCAGGAGACTCTCCGCGTCGGAGATGAGGCGGTCGAGATGGGCGGGGTCGGTGGAGTCGTAGTAGCCGCGGATTGCGCCGGAGGGATCCACCAGGACGAAGCGGACGCTGTGGATGATCGGCTCGGCCGGGTCGGTCCCCTCGGCGTAGCTCAAACGGAAGCCCTCGCTCACCAGCTTGGGGATCTGCGTCGGCTCACCGGTGAGGAAATGCCACCGCGCCGGGTCAGCCCCGTGGCGGCCGGCATACTCCGCCAGGACCGCCGGGGTGTCGCGCTCCGGGTCCACGCTGATCGAGACCAGGTGGAGCTCCGGCGGGAGCTTCCCCTGGAGGGCAGCCATCCGCGCGGTCATCTGCGGGCAGGTGCCGGCGCAGGAGGTGAAGATGAAGTCGGCGATCCAGGCGCGGCCCTTCAGGGAGGCGAGCGTGAACGGCCGGCCTGTCTGGTCGGTGAGATCGGCCTCCGGCACCCGGCCGTAGATGGGAAGCTCTGCGGGCCGGGAAGAGCGCAAGGGGGTGCCTTCTCCAGCGATCTGTAGCGCCCCGATGGTTGGTATCGGGCACTGGGTACGCATAAAGTACGCCGCCAGTGCGGCGGCCAGGGCCAGGAGGAGGACACCCCAGAGGAGCTTTGTTTTCAAAGCGATGACGGCGTTTCTTTCAGACGAGCGCCGGCCCGATCGTGACCAGCAGGACGGCGAGCCCAATCAGGAAGAACGGGAAGATGAAGACGACCCAGAGGGGAACCAGCTTCTCAGACTGCATGTGCATGTAGAACAGGAGGACGAGGACAGCCTTGATCAGCGCGACGCCGAGGATCATGGAAACCGCGGCCGGCCGGGAAAGGCCCAACAGCGGGGGGCCATACGCGCCCGCCAGCAGCAGGACCATCAGCCAGACCCAGATCGCCAGGTACTTACCGTAGCCCGGGTGCGCGCGCGTGCTCATATCAGGTAGAGGAGCGGGAAGAGGAAGATCCAGACCACATCCACGAAGTGCCAGTACAGCCCCGAGATCTCGACGATGTGCCCGCGCTCTTCCAGGAAATCCTTCCTAAAGGTCAGCCAGAGCACCCAGAGGTTGGCCAGCACTCCGGCGAGGACGTGCAGCCCGTGACAGCCGGTGAGGGTGAAATAGCAGTCCCAGAAGATCCCGGAGCCGGGGACATGCCCGTGGTGGAACTTCTCCGCGTACTCGATGCCCTTCACGCCGAGGAAGGCCAAGCCCAGGAGGATGGTCACCGCCAGGAACAGGCGGAGCCGCCCGATGTCTTTGCGGCCCACCGCAGCCACCCCCAGCGCCATCGTCATGGAGCTGGAGAGGAGGACGAAGGTGTTCAGCGCCGCCAGGGAGATTTTGAGGTTCTCGCCCGGGGCCGGCCAGGAAGGCAGGCCGGCGCGCAGGATGATGTAGGCGCCGAGGAGCCCGGTGAACAGCATGATCTCGGAGACGAGGAACAGCCACATCCCCAGCTTCGCCGAGGGGATTCCGGTGCAGGTCGCTTCCGCGGAGGCCGCGCCCCCGTGGGGCGCTCCAGCGTTTTCGCTCATAGGAGCATCTTCTCCAGTGTGAGTGTCGTCAGCAGGAACGGAAGATACAGGACGGACGCCAGGAAGAACCGATGCGCGGCCCGGTCCGAGCGGGCCGCCGCCGTGGCCAGACCGAAGCCCAGGAAGGCCAGGCCGGCCGCCAGGGCCGCGAGAAAGTAGACCATGCCGGCCAGCCCCAGCGCCGCGGGGAGGATGCTCACCGGCAGGAGGGCCAGCGTGTAGAGGACCATCTGCCGGAACGTGAGCCCTCCGTCGGGGTCAAGGACCGGCAGCATCTTGAAGCCGGCCCGCGCGTAGTCCTCCTTGAACTTCCAGGCCAGGGCCAGGAAGTGGGGGAGCTGCCAGAGGAAGAGGATAGAGAAGAGGAGCCAGGCGCCCAGGTCCAGCCGGCCCGCGGCAGCCGCCCAGCCGATGAGGGGCGGCAGTGCCCCGGGCACGGCGCCGGCCAGGGTGCACAGCGCCGAGCGGGACTTGAGCGGCGTGTAGATGAAGAGATAGGTGATCAGCGTGGCCGCCGCCAGGGCGCCGGCCAGCGGGTGGGCGCCGGCGCTGAGGATGAGGAGCCCCGCCGCGGAGCAGGCGACGCCGAAAGTGAGGGCGCTCTCCGCGCTGATCCGGCCCGAAGGTACCGGCCGCTGCGCGGTCCGCGTCATCCGGGCGTCGCGGTCCCGCTCCATCACCTGGTTCAGCGCCGCCGCCCCCGCGCCCACGAGGCCGGCGCCGCAGAGCGTCGCGGCCAGCGCCGCCCAGTCCCACGCGCCTACGGAGGCCAGCGTGAAGCCGGCCAGCGCGGTCAGGACCGAGAGGGCGGTCAGCCGCGGCTTGGTGAGCTCGAGGTAAACAGAGAGGCCGGGCAAAAGGGGTCGGGACGGCCTGGCACCTTTGGGCGGCCTGGCTCCTTCCCGGCGTGCGACAAGCAGGGCCAGCACCGCCGAGGTTGCCAGGAGGAGCGCTCCGACCGCCACGTGCGCCGTGGCCGCGAGGACCGGCCGGCGGAAAAAGAAGGTGACCAACCCTAGCGCAAGTTGGAGAGCCAGCAGGCCCAGCATGAGGCGCGCCAGACCCAGCGAGCTGAGCCAAAGGGGTCGGGACGACCTGGAACTTTCCTGGTGGTACGCGTGCAGGACCCCGTGCGCTGTCTGGACGATCAGCGCGGCCACGGCCGCGGCGCCCGCCAAGTGCGCGGCCACCAGGCCCGGCCACCATCCCGCGTGGCGCATCGCCGCGCCCAGCAGGAGCTGGGTGTAGATCACCGCGACCGTGGCCAGCGACCAAGCTCGGGTACCCGCCGTCAGGCGGGTGGGCGAAGGAAGTGCCGGGAGCCCGGCAGGGCGAGCGGCCGCGCTCCGGGTGAGCCGGCTTCCCTCGGGGTCCATTTGCCATCCGCCGGCCTCGGCGCTCCACCGCGGTGACAGCACCACGGCCAGCAGGATGATTGCCGTGAAAAAGGTCTGCCCCATGGCCGCATGCGCCACCGAGACCGGCGCCGGCAGGAGCCACAGCACGGTGAGCCCCCCGAGGATCCCCTGGAAGACGACGAGGGCCAAACAGCCGATCCCCAGCCACCGCACCCGCGTCCGCGGCTCCTTGGCCAGCAGGCACAGGGTGAGCGCCAGCGTGAGCAAACCCACCGCTGCTGCGATCAGGCGGTGGCTGTGCTCGTAGAGGATGCCGCCCACCATCGGGGGGAAGAGGGAGCCGTACGACAGCGGCCAGTCCGGCACCGCGAGCCCCGACCCGGTCGATGTGACCGTGGCCCCCGCAAGCACAAGGAGGAAGGCGGCGGCGGCCGTGAAACGGGCCAAGTGTCTCATCTCACCCCCTCCTCTGGAAGAGGGGGGTGTTGGGTGAGATGCGAGGCATCTCACCGCTCCTCGGTCTGCATGGTGAAGTCCCGCTTCATCCCCGGCACGGAGTACTCGTACGGCCCGCAGTGCACCTGCGGGGTCCGCGCGAAGTTGCCATGCGGCGGAGGCGAGGGAACGGTCCACTCCAGCGTCGTGGCCTCCCACGGGTTCTCCCCCACCCTCTTCCCAACAAAGAGGCTCCTCAGGAAGTTGTAGGCAAAAAGCAGCTGTGCTCCGAATAAGATGAAGGCGGCAATGCTCATCACCCGGTTCATCCCCACCAGGTGGGCGAGCCCCGCGTACTGCGTGTAGTCGTAGATCCGGCGGGGCATCCCGCTCATGCCCAGCGAGAACATCGGGAACATGACCGCATTGAAGAGGATGAAGGTGAGCCAGAAGTGGATCTTGCCCAGCCGCTCGTTCATCGCCCGGCCGAACATCTTGGGGAACCAGTAGGTGATCCCGGCGCAGGCCCCGAAGAGCGACCCGCCGAAGAGGACGTAGTGCAGGTGCCCCACGATGAAGTA
>CAYJUA010000098.1:0-6363 GCA_964373295.1 uncultured Planctomycetia bacterium | reverse complement strand
TTCCTTGACCTCCACGATGGTGAACCGGTAGGTCAGGTCCTTCCGGTCCGCCACCGGGATGATCCGGGAGCCGACCTGGTCCAGGCGCTGGGTGAGCTCGGGGTCCCGGATCACGTTGAACTCCTCGTCCACCTGCTTGGCCACCGACTCGCCGAGGGCGATCTCCCGTTCCGTCGAGATGAACAGCGTCTCCTGCCGCTGGGTGGCGATGTTGTAGCTGGTGGTGGGGGCACAGCCGGCAGCGAGGGCGAGCAGAAAGGCGGCCATCACGGTCTGCGCTCGAAGTGAGGGGGGAATTGCGCCGGTTCGCATCACCTGTAGTTTCCCATAGTTGCGGGCATCCTGCAAGCGCGGCGATAAGGAGCAGGGTAGTCCTTTAATTAATAGTTATGTAAATTATGATATATAGTGTTGATTTTCCGGTGGGCATCAGGTAATCTTGATCGTATCACCCGATGAAACGACTCCAACGACTTTCGATAAAGGGATTGGCCCTCCTCCTCGCCCTGGCGGCCGGCCTGCCCGCCCCCGCCTTCGCCCTGCGCGCGCAATCCGCCGGCTCGGAAGAGGTTCGGGCCGAGCTGGAACAAATCCTGACTGGCGATGGAAAGGGACACAAGGTTGGGATGGAGGAGTTGGAGGGTCCGGAGTGGACCCCGGCTAAGGAGATGCTGAAGAGCTTCCTGCGAAAGGACCGCGGGAAGCTGCGGAATCAGATCGGTCGCCTGGTTCGCGAGATTCGCGCGGCTGACGACATCTTGGAAGAGGTCACCCCGACGATCCAGGGCCACGGGATTGCGACGGCGGGTACCTACCTTGCCCGGCAGAGGGGGCTGTACAAGAAGCGGGCCGCCAAGAGATTCCAGATGGCGCTCCGGTGGGCCCTCAGATTGGTCAAGGAGAGAAAGATCTCCTCCTTGGAGATGGATCCCTTCATCAATGCTCTTTTCACCTATGGCGTGCCGGCCGCCTCCCAGGCGGCCGTGACCGTGCGTCAGTTTGAGCGGAACCTGTCGTCCCTGGAGTTGCTGTGCTCTGGAGCGGCGGAGCGCTCCGGCGATTTTTTGGGCCGTGTGGAGCGGCTCCTGCATGCCTATTACAGAGAGGGCGCCCAAGATGAGGTCCGGAATCCCAAGGAGTTCCACCAGGTGATGCGGGCGCTCTCCTGGGAGCTCCGGGTCAGGACAGAGATACAGGTCTCCAAGCAGGAAATCGAGGCGGCACTGGAGGTCGGGAGGACGTTCGTTCCGACGAACGAAGCGCCCTGGCCTTCCCGCCTCACTCATGATGCGGCCCACGATGTCGCCGCGGTCCTGGCTGGAGACCCGGCGGGCAAACCGGCGGCGGTGATCCCCTTTCTCTCCCTGACCCGTTTGGGCAGGGCGCTGGTCGCAGAGGCCCCGGAACGTGGATGCTGTGTGCTGGGGCCTGTGACCCTTTTAGCGGATGGGATCCAGCCGTACATCATCGTGGCGAAGACGCCGGAGCAGGCGAATCAGATCGCCAAGCTCTATGAACGGTTTGCCCAGGGCGAGATCTCTCTGGAGGAGTATGACGCTCACTTCGGCCGCCTCCTGGGTTACAGCGAAGAGCAGATCCAAGATTTCGCCCGCCGGTTGAACCGACCGCCGCCCGCCTCCGGCATGGAGGAGGGAACGGTGGACCTCTGGAAATATCCCGGCGAAGACCAGGACCTTCTGGTCCGTCTGTATGAGACGCAGGACGGAATCGGGAAGGCCCAGGCCGATCAGGTGATGCGGTTGTGGCAGGCCACCGTTTGGAGTCGAAGGAAGGGCGCCAGGCCCTTTACCATGGGGCTGGCGACCGGCAGCACGCCGCAGCCCCTTCTGAAGGAATTGGTGCGGCGCCTGAATGAGATGTGGCCTGCGCAGCGAAAGACATACCTGCGGCATCTCTACATCGTGGCGATGGATGACATCGTAGACCCTGCAACCGGCACCAATGTCCCGCCGGATCATGAGCGCAGCGCCTACCGCTTCTTCCAGGATCATCTGTGCAGCCAGGTCGAGGGGATGGATTCCGATTGGGTGAAAGAGCACCTCATCGTCCCAACGGTGGGCGAGGTTTCCCAGCAGGCGGCCAGGGTCGTCCAGGAGCTGGGCGGCGTTCAGTGGCAGCTCATGGCCACAGACCCGAATGAGGGGCATGTGGCGGAGATCCACCCCGGGGAACGTTTGAGGGATCCGGCGATTCAGCAGGAAAAAGACAAACCCCGCGCCCTTTCGCCCCTGTGGCTTCAGCACAACGGGTGGGCTGCTGGATACCAGGGGATCACCTTCACGCTGGATGATTTCATCGACATGCTGGCGCCCGGAGGGACGGTCAGCTTCGCCGTCTTTGGAGAGGCGAAGAGGAATGTCCTGATGCGATTTGCCTCGGCGGGGCATTACGACCCTCAGCTGCCGATCACCTTCCTTTGGCATCCGGAGTGGACCAAGAAAGGGGCGGAGATGGAGGTGCTCGTTGATCAGGCGGCCGCAACCTGGGATCGGAACAACGCCGCGCGCTGGAAGGCCCTGCGGGGCCAGAGCGCCGGCCGGGCGCTGATCGATCGGCTGGCGCAGGAAGCATCCGATGCGGAGATGGTGGATCTGGGGGGCATGTACTGGACTGCAGGGGGGATGGCAAAATTGAACCCCGCCATGACCCTGCATGTTTTGGCCAGCTTGACCGAAAGGCATCTGGTGGTGATCGCTCCCTCGGGCGAGGTGGGCATCGTTCGAGAGTACGAGATGGCCACCCCCGAGGCCCGTTCCTGGTACCGGAAGCTCGCGGGCCGCGCGGCCTGGGTCTTGACTCCCCAGCATCTTCAATTGGCGGGACTCTCCACGGCTGGTGCGCAGGAGGAACTCCTGTTCGATGAGTCTCTGAACGCGGGACAAGCAAGCTTGCGCTGGCAGCGCGAATTGGAGATCGCCAAGGAATGGCACGGGTCTCCTCCTGTGACTCTGAGCGATCCCTTATGGAAGGAATGCGACCGCATTCTCCGCAACATGCTTCGCAAAATCCAGGAAAAGGTCTTGGCAGACCATCCCCGTTGGCGGGGGTTCGAGGGGAAGTGGAGGGGTCCAGGTGAGTGGCGGGGAGGAGCGGATTTTGACGAGTCAGGGGCTTCTTTCATTGGAATGCCCGAGGGGCGTGGACCGGGAATTTCCGACACTTTGTATGAAGACTTTTTGCTGCACTTTTTGCCCAACGCAATTGATGCCGTTACCGATCGCTGGCGTGAAGACCTTGGTTCCATGGAAATCCGGGCCCGTTCCTTCATCAGGGGAGGGGCGCTGTGGATACAAATTCTGGACAATGGGTCAGGAATCCCGCCCGAAATTCTGGATCAGATTGGAAAGGGCCGGGTGACGACCAAGAAGGGAGCGACCAGGGTTGGGAAATTCGGTGGGGAAGGGAGGGGGCTCCTGCGGGCGGCCGAGGCGGCTGGTGAGTATGGCTGGAAGATGATAGTGGAGAATCGGAGTGACGCTCAAGGTGCCAGTGCGTCGATAGTGATTCCGCTGGATGTAGGTGGTTCCGAGGAACCGACTCACACGGCTGGCGCGGAGGAGGATCCCTTCGACGAGTTCAGCCGCTTGATCCGGGAGCAGATCGGCCCCGGCTGCGCGCTGGTGGATCAGGTCATCGGCAGTCACGGCGAGCTGCGCATCGGCATGGCGATCCTGAGCGGCTCGGATCTCCACGATGCCAGCGGGATCATCTACCGGTATGAGAAGGGGTCGGACACCGTCGATCTGATCCTGTGGGTGAAGGGAGCCCTGTGGAGCAAGCAGAAGGTGAGGGTGCGGGTCCCGCCCCACGCGGGCGTGCTTGAGCGGATTCCCAACCTGGATAGGACGATACAGGAAATGCTGCGGAGAATTCCTGCCGAGGACCGAGAGCCGTCGCGCCTCCTGGCGCAGGACGCGGACGGCATCCTCGCGCAGGCGGTGGATCTTTTCGCGGCCAAAATCACCGGGCCGCATTATCTCCAGTGGCTCAGCGAGATGGTGGAGAGGGGACAGCTGGTCAAGATCGGCGCGCAGGGCGAGGGTGACGACGCGCTGCACACCTTCCAAAGCGGGGACGGCATGGTGGAGCTACGGACGCAGGGGACCGACCTGACCATCCTCGCGGGCAGCATCCAGCTTGCGGCCAACCACCCGAGACAGGAAGGACCGTATGTGATGATTCGGGAGAGGCGGGAGGGCGGGCGGCGCGTTTTGGAGGTGTGGCCGGGAGAGATGCGCTGGAAGACAGCCAAAGGGGTCGTGGAGCTTCAGATGGGGCCTGGGCAGCCCACCACGGTGCGGGGAACGTCGGCCCTCCAGCCGGTCCCCGAGCAGCCCAGCATCACATTCGTCTCAAGGGATGGGACTCCGTGCATCGAATCCATCCGGCTTGGCTCCCAGGGGAACTCCGGGCGCCTGGAGCTGACGCTCTTCCCGGAAATCGCGGAGAAAGGTTTCTGGGTCGGCCCCGTGAAGCTTGCGCGGCGCTTTGCCCCTCAGCGAATACTGGACCCTTACCATTACCCTGACGATCCCGAAAGGAGGGACACGGGATCGGCGGCGGTGCAGTCGTATATCTTCTCTCTGGTCGCGCCGCCTGCGCGGGGACCAGGAGCCGGCCAGGAGGAGGCGAGAGAACCGGTCCGCGAGCTGCTGAGGAAGCAGCTCGGGGTGGAGGTGGAGGACGACGCCACGCTGGACGCGATCATCGCCGGGCCCGGAGAGGAGAGCGTTCAACAGCTGTTGGGTCCTCTCATTGAGGATCAGCTGAAAAAGGAGAAGGCGAGGACCAAGGCCAGACGGCGCATCTCTGCGCTGATCCGACAGATCCCGGATGTGGTCGCGAGGGTCGAGAGGGAACTGGCCCAGGAGCGCCAGCGCGCGCTCCGGCGGGAGGCGGAAATGTGCAGGGACTCGATACTGCCGAGGATCCGGGAGTTCATCCGCACGGGGGCGAGCGACTTCAGCGCGCTCCGGGAACTGAGCGCGAAAGTGCCTCCGGCCGTACGGCAGCAGTGGGCGGGGATCGTGGACGAATTTGCCCGGGAGCATGGGGTCCAGCCCGATCAGGATCTGCCTCTTTTCGACCAGATCGCCCGGGCCATGGAGCTCGTCCATCTGCTGAACGCAGAATGGTTCATGCCACGGAATATGCTGGTCTTCCCCACGACCCTGGGGGTAAGCGATCTGAGCGTGCTTTCCGAGAGTCTCCAGATCGGCATCATTCAAGAAAGGAGGCGGTACCGATGGCGAGAACGGGACGTCCCGGTCTGTATTGTCCGGGAAAGGGGCGAGCTTCCAGCGCACATTCTGGTGGCAGTCGTTTTCCCAACGGGCCTCATCGCTGTACGCCGGAGCGCCATTGAATGGACATGCGCGAATTCCAGGGCGGAGGACCAGAGAAAGCATGAGATTCTGGGTTGGTCGCCTGAGCAGACGGCGCGATTGGGAGGCGATCAGCCCGCAATCGAATTGGACGTCCGCATCACCGCCGATCTGCTCACCCGGCTCTCCGCCAGAGGGGGTGACTCGATGGAAGGACTTGTGCTTGAGCATGCGGTCAGGGAGGAACTGAGACACTGGATGGGTCAGCAGATGGTTCCGACGGAATTGAGGGGCCGGACGGTCGCCGCGCAGGATCCGGGCGAGTTGGCGGCCCAGGCGCAGTATGCCTTGCAGGAGAGCGCCGTCCAGCGATCGATATGGGAACGGGCGAGCCAGCCCGGAGTCAGCCGGTCCACAGTGGTTGCCGTGGGGGTTGGAATGATCGAGACGGAGGCGGCCCTAGCCTGCGCATCCCCTTCCGTGGAAAATCTCGAGTGGGTCTTGTTAAGCTGGTTGGAGCACTTCATCCTAACGCGAGATGAGCAATGGGATCGGAGGTATGACGTTAACGCGATGCTCGGGACGCGGATGATCGCCGATGAGCTGGGGCTGACGGCCGAGGAGGAGCGGCTCTCCGCGGACAACTGGAACCAGATGTCCCGCGCGCGGGTGGTCGGGCTGTTGTCGGAGATCTTTCACAATCTCCAGGAAGCGCATGCGGCGCTGCCCGGCATCGGCGAGCGCGAGTACCTGGTTCCCCTTACCGAGCAGCCCGAGCTGGTCGAGCGCCAGACGGTGCCTTCGGACGTGGTCTCCGGCCTGCTCGCCGGGCTGGAGGGGGAGGGAGAGGAAGCCGCGTTGCAGAAGGCGCTGAACGACCCGGCTGGAGCGGCGGAGCTGGCTCGGGGCGGCGTGGTGGCACTGGCGGATGGAAGGACCCGGGTTGTCGCGGTGCCCCCGGGGCTAGAGGGGGAGCCGTTCGCTCTGTACCTTCAAGCGGGGCACGAGGTGCCGAATC
>CAYJUA010000097.1:0-6384 GCA_964373295.1 uncultured Planctomycetia bacterium | reverse complement strand
GAAGCACGCTGACTGAGCAGGATACCATCGAGATTGGTCGGCAGATCAAGCGCCGAGTCTGGAAGCGGCATCAGCACCGCTAGTGGAACTCGTCGTTGACGCCAACATCCTGGTCGCCGGATTCCTCCGCGCCGCCACGACCAGGGAGCTGCTCCTGGATGAGCGGCTGACCCTATGGGCTCCGGAATATGCCCTTCTGGAAACGCAGCGAATCCTGCTGACTCCCCGGATTCAGCGGAAGTTCGGAAAGCTCTCTCCCGAGCAGGTGAAGCTGGCGTTGGCTACCACCACAGCCAGCATCCAGGTCCTTCCCGAGACGACCTATCGGGCCTACCTGCCTGAAGCGAAGGAATTGGCCGCCGATCCCGCGGATGCTCCCTACCTCGCCCTCGCGTTGCACCTGAACCTTCCCATTTGGTCGGTAGAAGACGGTCAGACAGCCCGCAGGATCTGGGCTGGATCGTGGCGCAGCAGCTTGAGCCGGTGGCAGATCGCATCCAGACGGGATCCCTCCACAATCAAGACCTCGCGGATGGAGGGCAACACCTGACGGTTGTCGAGCTGACCCATCATCTTCTGGGCAAAGGGTATGCTGAACTGGTGGCGCGGTTCGAGCGGATGAGGCGCAAGAGGAATCTGTTCTTCTATGAGTCCGACCCCTTCGGAACCCGGACGGAGGCTGAAAATGCCTTGAAAGCCGCCTCGGGACTCGTCCGGGTGATCCGGTCAGCCCTTCGGACTGAAAACCCCCAGCTTCACTTCAGGTTTGAGTAGCCTCCCCCTGAATCCCGCGCCCGGCCGAAACGACCCCTATCACTGCGGCAGCGGCAGGAAATACAAACGCTGCTGCCTGCCGGGCGACGAAACCCGGGATGTCGGTAAAAAAGCTGGGCCCTCCATGGGCCTGCCGCCGGAGCCGGACGGGAAGCTCCGGCGTCGAATCATTCGGTTCCTGGAAGAGGAGCTTTCGGATGGAAACGACTACGCGCGGGAGGCCCTCTGCGTCTGGCTGGGACAGCCTCGGGATGACCCGGGGCCTTTCGACCAGGAATGGGAGGAGGTCGAGTTTATTATCTTCATGGACTACGTGGTTCACGACTTCATCGCCACAGGCCACGACGCTCCCGCCTTGGAGCTTTTCTGCCGTCAAAAATCCTCTGGGCTTTCCCTTCAAGAGCGGAATCTTCTGGAATGCTGGCGCGAAAACAGCGTGGGATTCTACGAGGTTCAGCGGCTCAGCCGAGGGGCAGGAATCGCTGTCAAGGACCTGCTCCTTGGAAAAGAGTTTTTTCAACGTCTCCTCGTCCTTTACTGCACGTACCCCAGCGCCCTTATCTCCCTGCGGATGTTCTCATCCATCGGCCAGGAGTCCTTCGCGGACCCCACCGGCTGGAGCGCGGCAAAGAGCCGCTCCGCCTCCTCTTTGAGCTGCCGGGCCATCTCCGGCCGCTGCTCCGCCAGGTTCGTGGTTTCGGCGGGGTCCTTCTTGAGGTCATACGCCTCATGCCGCCCATCCGAGCCCCAAATGAATTTCAGGTTTCCCCTGCGCACGCTCTTCAAGTTCCGCGTGAAGTAGCCCTCGTCCATCCCCGGATTCGACTTCCGGTATTTCGGTATCCAGGAGACCGGCGCCGTGTACTCCGACACCAAAGGCCGGTCCACCGATCCTTCCCCGCGCACTGCCAAGAGGCTCCGCCCGAGCAGGCCGGGCGGCAGCCGAGCCCCCTCCGGGCGGACCAGCTGCATCAGCGTGGGGAGCACGTCGATCAGGGAAACCGGCTCCTTCACCCGCAGGCCCCCCGAGAACACATTGGGATAGCGCAGGATCAGGGGGACCCGGAGCAGGGTCTCGTAGATGCAAAATCTGTGGCCCAGCTGGCGATGCTCTCCAAAATTCTCCCCGTGGTCGCTGGTGACGATCAGCAGGGTCGGGTCCAGCAATCCCCGCTCCTTCAGCATCCCGATCAGGTCCCCGACCTTGGCGTCGAGGTAGGCCAGCTCCCCGTCATAGAGGTCGATCAGGACCCCCTCCGTGACGGGATCCAGGTGGACCGGCGGCGCCGTTCTCTTCAGCCGGGCCTGCGCCAGCTTTCCCGCCGCCATCCGGTGAGGTTCGCGCAGGAACCGGCTCCGGAACGGTTCCCGGGGCCTGTAAGGGCCGTGGACGTCGATGTAGTTCACGAAGAGGAAGGAAGGGGAGGCGTCACGGCGAACCCGGTCCAGCCACCACCGGATGCGGGCGTTGGTTGCGGCGGCGTCCGAGCTGTTGGTGATTTTCTCTCCCAGGCGATCCTTCAACCGAGTCGCCGCCCAAACTAAGGCCAAGCGGTGGACAGGGCCGCTTCCCTTCCACATCCCCTCAAACAGGTCGAAACCCTGGTGAAAATTCGTCCCGGGGCCCACCCACGGGTTGTTGGAGAACCCCGCCGTCTGATAGCCCTCTCCCTTCAGCAGCTCCGCCAGCGTGAGCAGTGACCCGCTCAACCAAGGGGCCGGCCTGTCGGTGCCGTGCTGAGAGGCATACAGCCCGGTAAAAAGAGAGGCGTGGGAAGGAAGGGTCCACGGCGCGGTGGAAACCGCCTGCTCGAACAGCACCCCCTCCTGAGCGAGCCGGTCCACGTGGGGAGTGGTCGGACGGCTGTAGCCGTAGCAGGAGAAATGGTCGGCACGCGCGGTGTCCATCACGACGATCACGATGTTCGGCCTGTCCTCCTTCGCGGGACCCTCCGGCGTCCGCTGCTGGATGCTCCAGAGCCAGGGACCGCAGAGGCCGATGCCGGCCAAGAGAGCCAACCCTCCCACAAAGGCTTTCTGCCCGCCGCCCGCCCCCGGGAAGGCTGCGTCCGCCCCCCTCCTGTTGGACCGCTTCCACGCAAGAAGCCACCCCGTGCACCACGACACGGTCCAGACCAGGGTGCGCAGCAGGCATGGGAAGGTCCATACCTGCGGAAGAAACGGCTTGACGATATGAAAAACTCCCAGCAGATAGAGGATCCCGCCCAGGGCAACCCAGACCCCCCTTCCTGAAACCCCCCTGAGGAGCCCCGCCAGGAAACCGAGGGCGGATCCGACCGCGCCGTACAGGAGCATGGCCGCCGGGATCACCGGGGCGTGAAGCGCCCACCAGGGGTCTCCGAGAAGAGCAAGAATCCCCTCGGCCGCGCCAATCCCCGCTCCCACAGCCGCGCCCGCGGCCACGAACCGAACCGCCCTCATCCCTGCTCCTCAAACATCAGCATGGCGAGAGCCTGCATGCGCGCCTTGTACTGCTCGTGCGTGTAAAACCCGGCTGCCTTCTCCCGGGCCGCCTCCCCCATCCGCGCCGCCAGGACGGGATCGTTCCAGAGCTCCATGATCCGGCGCCGGATCTGCTCGGCCGAGCCCGCCGGCACGATGAACCCGTCCACCCCATCGCTGATGTAGTCCGGCGCAGAAACGTCGTCGGCGACAACGACCGGCCTCCCGTGCCGCATGGCATTGAGCATCGTGCCCTCACCGGAGCCGCGGAGGATGCCCTTCTTCAGGCACAGCGCCATCATCCGCGCGCCGGCCATCAGCCGCTCAAAGGCGGGCTCCTCAGCCCGGATAAGAATCACGTTCTCCGGGACGTCCAACCCGTGGGTGACCCCGGCCTGGTCGCCGAGACGATGACGGGGATGGAAAGCCCGCGGACGGCATCAAACAGAGTCTTGTCATCCCGCTCGGAGTGGCCCCCGCTGAAGACGTAGTCGCCCACCGGCATCGGGGCCGACGCCGACTGGGAAGGGTTGGCCAGCGGAATCCTGGCGCAAATCCGACGGAGGGCCCGCCAGGGCGGCGCAACGTATTGAACGCGAACCCCATCGACGATCGGCAGGAACCGCTCGTTCGTCACGATGATGCGCGGGCGCCGCCTCAGGGTCCTCACATCCAGGGCATCGAGACAGATGGGGCCCCGGCGCACCTCCTCCATGCTGGAATGGGCTGAGTGCGACATCTCACGTTTCATCATGGGAAAGGGAGGGCGGCCGCCCTCTCCCTGATCACGCCCGGGTTACGGTACGGTGATCGAATCGCTGGTTTCGGCGTTGCTCGCGAAGTCGTAGGCGAAGCCGGTCCTGGTGACGCCGGTCACCGTGAAGGTGAAGGTGTCACCCGCGGAGGCCGCTTTCCACGGGGAATCCAGCCGGACAGTGCCGTTGGAACTGGTGCTCCTGCTGGCCGTGCTGATCTTGGTCCCGTTCAGAGACCATTCCCCGGTCACCCTCGCCTTGGAAGCGGCGGCGCCGCTCTGGTCCACGATCCTCACCGTGGCCCGGCCCTGGTAGGCGCTCCCCTTCTTGGACAGGGCCATGGCGATGCTGTCCACGTGCAGGGCCGGCCCTGAGACGGCGGCCTTCACCGTGCTGGTGGCCGTCATGGCGTTGTCGACCGTCTCGATCTCTCCCGTGACGACGTCGGCGGATCCCTGCAGGGTGTGGTTTCCGAGCGCGGCGCCGGCGGTGCTCCAGCTGAAGGAAACTTGGCGAGAGGCGCCGGGGCTCAGGGAGACCGACTCCGACCCGACCTCGCTCCCAGCGGTCGTGTCGGTGAGGCGGACCGTCGTGGTTTCGGCGAACGTTCCCTGGTTTTCCACGGTGACCTTCACCGTTGCGGTGTCCCCCTGCGTGACCTCCGCCGGGGCGTCCACGGCGGTCACGGCATTGTCGTGCGTCGGCTCGCTCACCGCTACCGTCCCGGTGGCCTTGTTGTTCGAGGTCTGCGCCTCGCCGGGGACCGTGCTGGCCTCCGCCTCCAGCGCATGGCTGCCGATGGAGCTGGCCGCCGTGTCCCAGCTGTAGGTCAGCGCGGCCGAGCCCAGCGACGGGAGCGAGACCGTCTGCGCCCCGATCGTCACGGCGTCGGTCGTGTCCCGGAGCGTCACGTCGAAGGTCTCGCTGAAGGCGCCGGGGTTGGAGACGCCCACGCCGATCGAAACCACGTCCCCCCGCATCACGCCGGCCGGCTCGGAGACGCTGTCGGCCGCCACATCGTGGCCGTGCGACGCGGCGTACTGCAGGGCCGCGCGGGCGTCCACGATCCCCCACCCGAACTCCGGGTCCCACCCGCTCGTCCCGTGCTCCTCGGCCGTCTTCTCCAGGGCGTCCCGCACCTCGGCGGGACCGCCCGAGCCGTGGGCGATCAGCAAGGCCGCGACGCCCGCCACATGCGGGGCGGCCATCGAGGTCCCCTGGAAGAACCAGTAGGCGAAGAGGGTGGGGTCGGTGTCAAAGGTCTGCTGGAGCACCCCATCACCGTAGCCGTCCCCGTTCTGGTCCACGTTGATGTCGCCCCCCGGCGCGGCGATGTCCACGTAGTCGCCCGTGTTGGAGTAGTAGGAGCGCTTCTCATCGTAGCGGGTGGCCCCCACCGCGATGCAGTAGGCGTCGTACGCCGCGGGGTAGACCGGGGCGTTCCCGGAGAGCTTCCCGTTGCCCGCCGCGCAGACGATGGTGACCCCCTTGCCGTAGGCGTAGGCCAGCGCGGCCTCCAGCGTGGAGGATGCCGCCGTGGCGCCGAGCGACAGGTTGATCACGTCGGCCCCGTTGTCGGCAGCGAAGTAGATCCCCTCGGCGACGTCCGTGTAGGACCCCGACCCGCCGGCGCTGAGCACCTTGACCGGCATGATGGAGGTCCGGAACGCGACCCCCGCCACCCCCAACCCGTTGTCGGTGCTCTGGGCGATCGTGCCGGCCACGTGCGTGCCGTGCCCGTTGTCATCGTTGGGATGACCGTCGGTGTTGTAAAAGTCGTACCCCGCCGCGAACGTGGTGTTGGCCAGGTCCGGCGCCTGGGCGAACCCGCCGAAATTCTCGTAGGCCACCCCGGTGTCGATGACCGCCACGACCACGCCGGGGCTTCCCTTTTGAAGGTCCCAGGCCTCCTCCGCCTGGATCCCCCCCTTGCTGGAGCTGTCGAGGTGCCACTGGTAGGAGTAGTAGGTGTCGTTGGGCACGAACAGGGCCCGGGCGATGTAGTTGGGCTCCGCGTACTCCACGGCGGGGTCCGCGCGGTACGCGGCGGCGAGCTCCTCCGACTTCTTGCCCTTCGGGACACGGAGCCGCTTGAACTTGCCCTTCCTGCTGGCGGAGAGGACCGAGGCGCCGTGCTTCCCGTGCAGGCGCCGCTCCGCCGAGTCCAGGACGCCGGGTTTGAGCTTCACCACGATCTCCGAGGGCACCATCTCCAGTGCGGAGACGCCGGGGAGGTCATCCTTTTCCAGGATCTGCGGCCCCTGGGCGGCGGAAGCGGCGCAGGCGCCCAAAAACACGAACAGCAGGCCAAGCCCGATTCGTCTCATGCGGGATCTCTCTCCATCGGATAAAGCACTGGCTCAGCCCGTTATGGGCCTCCCCAGCACCTCCC
>CAYJUA010000096.1:0-6595 GCA_964373295.1 uncultured Planctomycetia bacterium | reverse complement strand
TCTGCATCCACGGCCATTTCTACCAGCCGCCGCGGGAGAACCCCTGGCGGGAGGAGATCGAGCGGCAGCCCTCCGCGCATCCCTACCACGACTGGAACGAGCGGATCACGGCGGAGTGCTACGCCCCCAACGCCGGCGCCGGCAACTACGCCCGGATGAGCTTCAACTTCGGCCCCACGCTGCTCTCCTGGATGGAGGGGAAACAGCCGCGGGTCTACCAGGGAATCCTGGCGGCGGACCGGGAGAGCCGGGAGCGCTTCTCCGGGCATGGGTCGGCGATCGCCCAGGTCTACAACCACATGATCCTGCCGCTGGCCAACCGCCGCGACCGGGTCACGCAGGTCGTGTGGGGGATCCGGGATTTCGAGCGCCGGTTCGGGCGCAGGCCGGAGGGGATGTGGCTGCCGGAAACGGCGGTGGACCTGGAGACGCTGGAGATCCTGGCGGAGCAGGGGATCGGCTTCACGATCCTGGCGCCGCATCAGGCGAAGAGGGTGCGGCGCGCCGGAGGGGAGTGGGAGGACGCCGGCGGCGAGCGGGTGGACACCACCGTCGGCTACAGCGCTCCTCTGCCTTCCGGGCGGAAGATCGCCCTGTTCTTCTACCACGGGCCGCTCTCGCGGGCCGTGTCGTTCGAGGGCCTGCTCCGGGACGGCAGGCAGTTCGCCCACCGGCTGGAGGGGGCGTTCGAGGCCGGCCGGGACGGCGCACAGCTGGTCCACGTCGCGACGGACGGGGAGAACTACGGCCACCACCACCCTCTCGGGGAGAAGGCCCTGGCCGCCTGCCTGCTGGCCCTGGAGGTGGAGGGGAAGGCGCGGCTGACCAACTACGGGGAGTTTTTGGAGGCGCATCCTCCGGAGCACGAGGCGGAGATCGCGGAGAAGAGTTCGTGGAGCTGCACTCATGGCGTCGACCGCTGGTGGAGCGACTGCGGGTGCCGCGCCGGGAAGCGCCCTTCCTGGAACCAGGCCTGGAGGACCCCTCTGCGGGACGCCCTGGACTGGCTGAGGGACACGGCCGCCCCGCTCTACGAGGCGCGGGCCGGGGAGCTGCTCAAGGATCCCTGGGCGGCCCGCGACCGGTACATCGACGTCCTGCTGGACCGCTCCGCGGAGAGCGTGGGCCGTTTCTTCGCGGAGCAGGCCGCACGCCCGCTGGGAGAGGCGGAGCGGCTGGCCGCCCTGAAGCTCCTGGAGCTGCAGAGGAACGCCATGCTGATGTACACCAGCTGCGGCTGGTTCTTTGACGACCTCTCCGGGATCGAGGCGGTGCAGGTGCTCCAGTACGCGGGGCGGGCGCTTCAGCTCGCGGAGGAGCTTTTCTCCCGGCCCCTGAAGCCGGGCTTCCTGGAGATCCTGGCGCGGGCGAGGAGCAACGCCCACGGTCACCCCGACGGACGCCGGATCTACGAGCGTGTGATACCATAGCCCCATGCCCACGTTTTTGAGGGAGTTGGCGCAGAACTTCCGGCTGGCGGACCTGTTCGACATCGCCATCATCGCCTTCCTCCTCTATTCCGCCTTGATCTGGTTCAAGCGGACCGCCTCCCGCTCCGTCCTGATCGGCCTCTCGGTGCTGGGGTTGATCTACCTGCTGGCCCGCACCTACGACCTCGTCCTGACCTCGCTGCTGTTCCACGCCTTCTTCGCCGTCCTGCTGGTCACGCTGGTGGTGATCTTCCAGGAGGAGATCCGGCGCGGGTTCGAGCAGATCGCCGCCTGGGGGACGTTCCGGGACCGGCGGCGCTCCGCCCGCTTCCTCAGCGTGGACCCGCTGATCGAGGGGGTCTCCACGCTGGCCTCCGACCGGACCGGGGCGCTGATCGTGATCAAGGGGCGCGAGCCGCTGGACCGGCACGTGGAGGGGGGGATCCTCCTGCAGGGGAAGATCAGCAAGCCGCTCCTTTACAGCATCTTCGACCCCCACTCGCCGGGCCACGACGGGGCGGTGCTGATCGAGGGGGAGCGGATCGCCAAGTTCGGGGCGCACCTGCCGCTCTCGAAGAACATGACCGAGGTGGGGATGCGCGGGACCCGCCACAGCGCGGCGCTGGGGATGTCGGAGTGCTCGGACTCCTTCGTCATCGTCGTCTCCGAGGAGCAGGGGATGATCAGCGTGGCCGAAGGCGGGCGCCTGCGGGCGATGAGCTCCGTGGCGGAGCTCAAGGGCCGGCTGGAGGCCTTCTACGCCTCCCGCTTCCCCATGGAGGCGGAGCCGGAGTGGAAGCGGCTGTTCAAGCAGAACGCGCGGGTCAAGGTCTTCTCGATCCTCCTGGCCGGCGTCTGCTGGTTCCTCTTCGCCTACCAGGCCGAGACGGTCCAGAGGACGTACGACGTCCCCATCGAGTACCGCAACCTTCCCGATGGGTGGATCCTGGAGGGCTGGAGGCCGGTGGGGGCCCGGGTGACGCTGAGCGGGCACGCCCGCTCGTTCGGGCTGCTGAACCCCGCCTCCCTGATTGTCTCGGTGGACCTGGCCGGCGTGCGGGAAGGGGCGCAGGAGGTGATCCTCCTGCCGGAGAACCTCCTCCGGAAGAGGCCGGCGAGCCTCAGCGTGACGCGGATCGAGCCGAACGTGATCCGTCTGGAGGCGCGCGGCACCACCACGGCCCACCTTCCGATCGAAGTACAGACGGAAGGGGATCTCGCCAAGGGCCTCCAGCTCATAGGGATCAAGGTGCTCCCCTCGTCAATCCGCGTGCGCCTGCGGCGGGTGGACATGGACCAGGAGCTCAAGATCCTGACCGAGCCGGTCCGCCTGGACGCGCTCACCCAGACGCTGGTCGTGAAGCCGAAGCTCATCCTGCCGGCCAACGTCTCCCTGGTGGACCCGGACCCGCCGGAGGTCCGCGTCACGGTGGAGGTCGCGCCGGCCGCCGGGGAACCGGCCAGCGTCTCGCGGTGAGCCGGGCGGCCTCGCCGGCGGGGAAACTGCTCCGTTTCCTCCGTCGCCAGGGGAGGGGTCTCGGGCCCCTGCTGATCCTCACGCACGACCATCCCGACCCCGACGCCGTGGCCAGCGCCCAGGCCCTGGCGCACCTGGCGCGCGTGATCTGCCGCGCCCCCTGCCGGATCGCCTATGGCGGTGTGATCGGGCGGGTGGAGAACCAGACGATGGTGCGGGTCCTCAAGATCCCGGTCCGGCGCCTGCGCCGGAAAACCGACCTGCGCCGGTTCCGGTCGGTCGCGCTGGTGGACACACAGCCGGGTTTCGGGAACAACCCGTTCCCCAAGGACGCGGTGGCTGCGCTGGTGGTGGACCACCACCCGGGGGCGCGGGCCGACGGGGCCGGCTGCTCGGTGGTCGACACCACGGCGGGGGCCACCAGCGTGATCTTGGCCGAGGCGCTGCTCCGGGCCGGATGCTCCATCCCGACGGAGCTGGCCACCGCGCTGGTCTACGGGATCGTCTCCGAGACGCAGGACTTGAGCCGCCAGACCCGCGACCGGGACATCGCCGTCTACCGGAAGCTCTTCCCCCTGTCCGACACCCGGTCGCTCGCGCTCATCCAGAACCCCCAGCGTCCGGAGGATTTCTTCCGGACGCTGAGGAGCTCGCTGGAGAGCGCCTTCATCGCGGGGCCGCTGATCGGCGCGCACCTGGGGGTGGTGAGCACCCCGGATCTGGTCTCGCAGACCGCCGATCTTCTGCTGACCTGCGAGGGGATGCGGTGGTCCTTCTGCACCGGCCGGTACCTGAGCCGGCTGCATGTCTCGGCGCGGGCGACCCGGCCCGGCCTTCACGCGGGCCGGCTTTTGCAGAAGGTGCTCGGCGAGAAGGATCGGGCCGGCGGCCACTGGTCCATGGCCGGCGGCTCCCTGGCCCTGCGCCCGCCGGTGCGGGAGGGGGCGTGGCGGAGAGCGGAGCGGGGGGTCACGCGGCGCCTGCTGCGCCGGATCGGGCTCGGACGCTCCCGCCTGCGCTTCCCTTTCCGCACCTAGGAGCTGCCCAGTGGAGAGCCAGACCCTGCGCGACGCCTACCGGTACTGCGAGTGGATCAACGCCCGCCATTACGAGAATTTCCCGGTCGGATCCTGGCTCCTGCCGGCGCGGGTCCGGCCGCACGTCGCGGCGGTCTACGCCTTCGCCCGCTCGGCGGACGATTTCGCCGACGAGCGGAAATACCAGGGCCGCTCGCTCGAGCTGCTGGGTGCGTGGCGCGCCGCCCTCGCCGTCATTGCGAGGACTGCGAGCGAAGCGAAGCAAGACGAAGCAACCTCAGGGGTTGCTTCGACCCCTTCGGGGTCTCGCAATGACGCGATGCACCCGATTTTCCTCGCGCTTGCCGACACGATTCGCCGCTTTGACCTGCCGGTCCAGCTGCTGGACGACCTGCTCACCGCCTTCGCCCTAGACGTCACCAAGCGCCGCTACGCGGACTGGGAGGAGCTGATGCACTACTGCCGGCATTCCGCCAACCCGGTGGGGCGGCTGGTGCTCCTCCTCTGCGGCGTCCGCGATCCGGAGCTGCATGCCTACTCCGATTCCATCTGCACCGGCCTCCAGATGGCCAACCACTGGCAGGACCTGCGGATCGATGTCGCGCGAGACATCCTCTACGTTCCGCGCGACCTCATGGAGAAGCACGGTGTAACAGAGGAGGGCCTGTCCGTCATTGCGAGCCCTCCTCGCAATGACGGGTTGCTGGATTCCCGTTTTCGTTCTCTCATGCAGGAGCTCGTCCAACGGGCCCGCGGGCTGTTCGATGCCGGGGAGCCGCTGGTGGGCCGGCTAACCGGCGGCTTGCGCTTGGAGATCAAGCTGACCGTGCTCGGGGGCCGGACGATCCTCGACCGGATCGAGAAAGCCGGCTGTGACGTCTTCCGCCAACGGCCTGTCCTTTCCGGCCTGGACAAGGCCTGGTTCCTGACCCATGCGGTTTTCAGCGTAAATGGATAAGGCCGCGAAGCCGAGAGGCATACAGCTTCTGTCAGAATGGGCACCGGAGTCCCGCCGCGCCGCTTTCCGGTATTGCCGCTGGCTGACCGGCTCCGCCGGGAGCCACTTCAGCTTAAGCTTCCTGCTGCTGTCCCCCGAGAGGCGGCGCGCGATGGAGGCGGTCTACGCCTACTGCCGGGCCATGGACGATGTGGTGGACCGTGAGGAGGCGATGCCCGCCCAGGCCCAGGCGGAGTTGGAGCGATGGCGCCGGGAGCTGCGCGCCTGCGCGCGCGGGTGCCCCACCCACCCGATCGCCGTGGCGCTGGCGGAGGTGATCCGGCGCTACTCGATCCCGGTGGAGCTCTTCGGGCGGCTGATCGACGGCGTGGAGATGGACCTGCGTGGCACCCGCTACGGGACATTTGAGGAGCTCAGGGTCTACTGCGAGCGCGTGGCCTCTGTGGTGGGCCTCATCTCTGTCCGCGTTTTCGGCTGCGCGAGTCCGGCCGCCGACGAGTACGCCGTCTCTCTTGGGATCGCTTTCCAGCTCACCAACATCCTGCGGGACCTGAGGGCCGACGGCAAGGCAGGCAGGGTCTACCTGCCGCAGGAGGAGCTGCGCCGGTTCGGGTGGTCGGAGCAGGACCTTCTGGCGGGCCGGACCGGAGAGCCGTTCCGCCGGCTGATGGCGTTCCAGTGCGGGCGGGCGAGGGAGTTCTTCGAGCGGGCCGGGCGGGCCGAGCGCGAAAGCGCGGAGGGAAGGAAGTTGCTCCCGGCGAGGATCATGGGACGGGTTTACCGGCAGGTGCTGGAGGAGATCGAGCGCGTCCCGGAGTCGGTCTTCTCGCGGCGGGTCTCGGTCTCCCGGCCCCGCCAGGTCTGGACGGCGGCGCGGTGCCTCGTCACGTCGTCGTAATCGGCGGCGGCTTCGCCGGCCTGCGCGCCGCGGTGGCGCTGGCCGACGCGGGTCTGCGGGTCACGGTCCTCGAGAGCCGGGTGGGCCTGGGCGGCCGCGCCCGCTCCTTCGCCGATCCCTCCACCGGCGAGGTGGTGGACAACGGCCAGCACCTGTTCCTCTCCGGTTACCGGCGCACCCTGGAGTTCTTGGAGCGGCTGGGCACGCGCCAGAAGATCTTCTTCCAGGACCGGCTGAAGGTCGGCTTCGTCCAGCCCGGCGGGAAGATCTCCACGCTGGACTGCCCGGCGGCTCCGGCGCCCTGGCATCTGCTTCTGGGCATCCTCCGCTCCCGCCGCATCGGACTGCTGGACAAGCTTTCCCTGTGGCGGATCTGGCGCGATGTTCAACAATCGGTACCCGGTACCGCTTTTGGCAGCTGCCAGGTACCTGGTACCGACTCCGAGACGGTCGAGCAGTGGCTCGCCCGGATGCGGCAGGGGGGAAAGAGCCGGGCAGGCTTCTGGCATCCGCTGGCCATCGCCGCCCTCAACGAGGACCCGCGGCACGTCTCCGCCGTGGGACTCAAGCAGGTGCTGAGGGCGCTCATGGCCGGCCCATGGACGGAGGCCCGGCTGGGCATCCCGCTGGTGGGCCTGAGCGATCTGTACGTCACGGCGGCGCAAAGGGTCATCGAGGAGAGGGGAGGAGCGGTCTTTATCAATCGGCCGGCAGCGGGGCTCGAGGCGGATGGGGCGAAGGTCAGCGCGGTCCTGCTGGCCGATGGGAGCCGGGTGGCGGCCGACGCCGTGGTGG
>CAYJUA010000095.1:0-6604 GCA_964373295.1 uncultured Planctomycetia bacterium | reverse complement strand
GCCGATCTTCCTCTCCATCGGCTACTCCACCTGCCATTGGTGCCACGTGATGGAGCACGAATCGTTCGAGGACCCCTCCACGGCGGAGCTCCTCAACCGGCATTTCGTCTCGATCAAGGTGGACCGAGAGGAGCGGCCCGACGTGGACGCCCTCTACATGCAGGCGGTGATGGCGATGGCCGGCCAGGGCGGCTGGCCGCTCTCCGTGTTTCTCACGCCGGACCTGAAGCCGTTCTACGGGGGGACCTATTTCCCGCCGGAAGACCGGTGGGGCCACCCCGGCTTCAGGTCGGTCCTGCGCGGGGTGGCCAGCGCCTGGGCCACGCGCCGGGAGGAGATCCTCAAATCCGGGCAGGAGATGGCGGAGGCGCTCCGGGCCGGCGCGGCGGAGCAGGCGGCCGGTGAGGCCGGCCCCCTTTCCGCGCAGACGCTGGACCGGGCGTTCGAGGCCTTTTTGGCCGCCTACGACGGGACCCACGGTGGGTTCGAGCCGGCCCCGAAGTTCCCCCGCAGCCACGCCCTCTCCTTCCTCCTCCGTTATTGGAAGCGGACCGGGAACACCGAGGCGCTGAAGATCGTGGAGCAGACGCTCCGGGCGATGGCGGCCGGCGGGATCTACGATCACCTGGGCGGCGGGTTCCACCGCTACTCCACCGACGCCGAGTGGCGGGTGCCGCATTTCGAGAAGATGCTGTACGACCAGGCCCTGCTGGCGACGACGTACCTGGAGGCGTATCAGGCCACTGGATTGGAGGAATACGCGCGTGTGGCGCGGGAGATATTCGAGTACGCCCTGCGCGACATGACCAGCCCCGAAGGCGGCTTCTACTCCGCCGAGGACGCAGACAGCCTGCCACCGGGGGAAGCCAGCCGCAAGCGCGAGGGGGCCTTCTATGTCTGGACGCAAGAAGAGCTTGCGAAGATCCTGGGCGCCGAGCGGGCGGAGATCTTCAGCTGCGTCTTCGGCGTCCAGGCCGGCGGCAACGTGGCGCACGACCCGCAGGGGGAGCTGTCCGGCCAGAACATCCTGCACCAGGCCCGGAGCGCGCGCGAAGCGGCGCTCAAGTTCCAGCGCCCGGAAGGACAGATCCAGCAGCTCATCCGGGAGTCCCAGCAGCCGCTTTTCCAGGCGCGCTCCGCCCGCCCGCGGCCCCACCTGGACGACAAGGTGCTCGTGGACTGGAACGGGCTGATGATCTCCGCGCTGGCGTTCGGCGCGCAGGTGCTGGAGGAACCCCGCTACCTCCAGCAGGCCGAGCGGGCCGTCCGCTTCATCCTGGACCGGCTGGTCACCAAGCAAGGCCGGTTGCTGCACCGGTACCGGGACGGCGAGGCGGCGATTCCCGGTACCCTCGAGGACTACGCCTTCCTTATACACGGGCTCGTGGAGCTGTACCAGGCGGGCTTTGACACGGCCCATCTGGCCGAGGCCCGGCGGCTGACCCGCGAGATGGTCCGGCTCTTTTGGGACGCAGAGAAAGGGGGGTTCTTCCTCGCCGGCTCGGACGCCGAGCAGCTCCTCGCCCGTCAGAAGGAGATTTACGATGGGGCAATCCCGTCCGGCAACTCGGTGGCGGCGCTGGGCCTCTTGCGGGTGGGGCGCCTCACCGCCGACGCGGAGCTTGAGGAGAAGGCGGCGAAGCTGATGGAGCATTTCGCTGGGGCCGCGGCGCGCAATCCCTCCGCCTTCCCCCAGCTCCTCATCGCGCTGGATTTCGCGCTGGGGCCGTCCAAGGAGATCGTGATCGCCGGAGCGGCGGAGGACCCCGCCGCGCGGGAGATGCTGCGTGCCGTCCGCCGCCGGTTCCTGCCGAACAAGGTCATGCTCCTCCACCCGCCGGGCGAGAAGGGCCGCGCCGTCGAGGAGCTGGCCCCGTTTCTTAAGGGGCTAACACCGGTACCAGGTACCGGTTCGGTACCTGGTACCGATTTGAGAAAATCCACCGCCTACGTCTGCGAGAACTACACCTGCGGTCTGCCGACGGCGAGCGTCGAGAAGCTGGCCGAGCTGCTCGACCGCTAGGCGCCTCGCCACTCGTCGCCTTTTCGCATTTGCCGGTTTGGCCGCCCCGGCCCACGCCCCCGCGAAAATCAGCCATACTTGTTTCAAAAGATGGAGGTGCATCGATGCGTAAGATTCTAAATCTCACAATGGCGTTTTTGGTCATGGCGATGCTGTGCGCTCCCGCCTTCGCGGAGGCCGGCGCGATGGACAAGCTTCAGCGCGGGGCGGTCAACACGGCCACCGGCTGGCTGGAGCTGGTTCACCAGCCGTGGATGGAGGTTGAGCACAGCGACCAGCCGGTGGCCGGCGCGTTCCTCGGGTTCGGCAAGGGGATCCTGGCGGGCCTGCAGAGGACCGGCTACGGCCTCTCCGATGCCCTGTCGTTCCCGCTGGCGCCGCACGACCGGCCGGTGCTGGAGCCGGAGACGCTGTTCGAGGGCAAGTAGTTTCGCGGCAGACGATTCACCGCCGAGCCCGGAAGGGGTTCCCCCCTTCCGGGCTCTCCTGTTAGAATGGGCTCATGGGCAACCCCGATAAGCCGCCGCGGGCGAGGGACCCCAAGATCGCGGCGGTGGTCAACCAGAACGGATGCACCGGCTGCGAGGCCTGCCTGACCGTCTGCCCGGTGGACTCGATCGAGCTGGTCCCCGGCGCGCAGAAGCCGGGCCTGTTCAAGCTGGTCGAGATCGACCTTGACCGCTGCATCGGCTGCGGCCTCTGCCCGAAGATCTGCCCCTGGGACACGATCACCATGGAGCCGTACCCGCAGGCCAAGGAGATCGCCCCGCTGGTGACGGTGCGCAGCGTGGTGCCCGGCCACCGGGCCGCGGCGCCGGCGGAGGTCTGATGACCACGTACCTCACCAAGCAGGGGGTGGTGAAGATGGAGGCGGACCTCAAAGAGCTGCGCGCACAGAAGAGGCAGCTGACCGAGGAGGTCAGGAAGGCGCGGGAGCACGGTGACCTGCGCGAGAACGCCGAGTACCACGCCGCCAAGGAGCGCCTCACCCAGATCGTCGAGAAGATGACCGACCTCCAGTACAAGCTCGCTGACGTGAGCGTCGTCGACCCCGCGCACCACAAGACCGACACGGCGATCCTGGGCACCCGGGTCACGGTGAAGGACCTCGCCACGGGGGACAAGGACCAATACACACTCGTGGGCCCGGACGAGGCCGACCCCGCCGCCGGGAAGATCTCCATGGAGTCGCCCCTCGGCCGCGCTTTCCTGGGTCACAAGGCAAAGGAAAAGGTCACCGCCGCCCTCCCCGCGGGCCCGCGCGAATTTCTCATTCTCTCGATTGAAGCTGTCGATTAAGGAATGACTCGTGACCAGCGGCTGATCTACGCGGCCGCGTTCCTCCGCTCCCTCGGGGTGGGCCTGCTGGGGGTGCTCTTCGCGCTGAACCTCTCCCTCCGCGGCCTGCGCGCCGGCCAGATCGGGGCCCTGGTCGCCGTCGGGCTGGCCGGCTCCGCGGCCGGCACCTTCCTCGTCAGCTTCTGGGCCGACCGGATCGGCCGCAAGCGGATGCTCCTGCTCCTGTCCGCCGGCACGGCGCTGGGCGGGATCGGGCTGGTCTTCCTCTCCGGCTTCCCCCTGCTGGCGGCGGCCTGCTTCATCGGGATGGTCAACGCGATGGGACGGGAGCGCGGCGCCCTTTTCACCCTGGAGCAGACGATCCTGCCGGAGACCACCTCCGACCGGGGGCGGACGCAGGCGCTGGCCTGGTACAACGCGGTGATGGACGCGGGCCAAGCGCTGGGGTCTCTGCTGGGCGGCCTGCCGGTCCTTCTGCGGGCGGGCCTGGGCGTCAGCCACGCGGCCTCGCACCAGGCGGCCTTCGCGCTGTACGCAGGGCTGGCCTGCGCGAGCTTCCTCCTCTATACAGCCCTCAGCGGGCGCGTGGAGAGGCGCGGCCCCACCCTCTGGCGCCACGTGGCGCCGGCGTCGCGACGGATCATCACGCGGCTCTGCCTGCTCTTCGGGTTCGACAGCCTGGCCGGCGGGTTCCTCCCGGCGGCGCTGGTGGCCTACTGGTTCTTCCGCCGGTTCGGGGCCGGGGAGGAGATGCTGGCCCCGCTCTTCTTCGTCGCCCACGCGGCCAACGCCCTCTCCTACCTGGCGGCGGCGCGGCTGGCGCGCCGCATCGGGCTCGTGCGGACGATGGTCTTCACCCACACGCCGGCCAATCTGTGCCTCATTGCCATCCCCTTCGCGCCGACCCTGCCGCTGGCGGCGTTCCTCTATCTCCTGCGCGAGTGCCTCGTGGAGATGGACGTCCCCACGCGGCAGTCGTACGTGATGGCCGTGGTGGCGCCGGGCGAGCGGACCCTGGCCGCCGGCGTGACGAACCTCACCCGCCTCGTCGCCTGGACAGCGGCGCCGACGATCGCGGGGGCGGCCATGGGCACAGCGGCGCTGTCCGGCCTGCCGCTGGTAGTGGGCGGCTGCATGAAGATCGCGTACGACGCCATGCTCTACTTCTCCTTCCGCCACATCCGTCCCCCGGAAGAAAGCGGTGAGACGACGTGAGCACGCTTCAGCCGAAGCCATGTGCCTCCCGGCTCCGCGGCCGTGTCCGCGCAGACATGTCGTCTCCCCGCTTTCGTAGGGGGAAACCACTGCCTGGTTTCCCCCTCCGGGCGGGGGGAAGCCGAGAGCTTCTGTCCGCACGCCCATCCGGCAAAAGCAAATGGCGCTGTTGGGGGAGATGGAAAATCTCCCCCAACCCGCCCCCTCTTCCGAAGGAACGGTAGCGGCCCGATGCTGACGGTGATCGTGGATGGGGACAACGTGACGCGGGCGCTGGGGATCCGGGCGGCGCCGGCGGTGGAGGAGTTCCTCCAGCGGCTGGAGATGGCCGCGGCGGGCAAGGACTGGGAGGTGGTCGTCTTCTTCGATGGGCCGGAGCGGTACCTGCGGCGGGAGGCCGGCCTGCTGACGGTCCAGTACGCGGTGGGGCGATCGGCCGACTCGATGATCGAGCGGATGGTCCACGACCACAAGGATCGGAAGCAGGTGACGGTGGTCACGCACGACCGGGCGGAGGGGAACCTCGTCCTCGGGATGGGGGCGTTCGTCTGGAGCCCCCAGCGCCTGGCGGAGGAGATGGGATGAGAGAAATGTCCCCAGGGGAAGCGTTCTCCATCGGGGTGATCGGGGCGGGGCGCTCCTTCCCGAAATGGGACGCTTGGGCGGAGGCCGTGGGCCGCGGGGTCGCCGAGGCCGGCGCGGTCCTGGTCTGCGGGGGGCTCGGCGGCGTGATGGCCGCGGCCGCGCGCGAGGCCAGGAAGGCCGGCGGCACGGTGATCGGCATCCTGCCCGGCGCCGACCCGGCCGAGGCCAACCCGGACGTCACGATCCCCATCCCCACGGGGCTGGGGGAAGGGAGGAACCTGCTCGTGGTGCAGTCCAGCGATGTCCTGATCGCCATCGGCGGCGGGGCCGGGACGCTGTCGGAGATCGGCTTCGCCCTCAAGCTGCGCAAGCCGCTGGTCCTCCTGGGCTCCTGGAAGGTCCACCCGCCGGAGGAGAGCGAGCCGCTCACGGTGGCGCCGTACGAGGTGGACACGGCCGACGAGGCGGTCCGGTTGGCCCTGCGCCTGGCGCGCGCTTCACGGGAAGGACGCGGATGAGCTCGGAGGAATGCGAAGGATGAGCGTCATCCGGATCCGCTGGCCGAGGGGAGAGCTCACCGCGGAGCTCGCCGACACCCTCACCGCCCGGAAGCTCCTGGCGGCTCTGCCGTGCGAGTCCCGCGCGAGCACGTGGGGCGAGGAGGTCTACTTCGAGGTGCCGGTGAAGGCGGTGCTCGAGCCCGACGCCCAGCAGGTGGTGGACCCGGGCACCGTCTGCTTCTGGGTGCAGGGGAGTTCGCTGGCCCTGCCGTTCGGCCCCACGCCCGTCTCAAAGGGAGACGAGTGCCGGCTGGTCACGAAGGTCAACATTCTCGGTAAGATACGGGGTGACTCCAAGGCTCTCCGTTCGGTCCGGGACGGAGATCCGATTACCGTTGATAATGCACGAGCTAAGGCGCCCAAGTAGGTATCAAACCCACTGTATGTTCGAATTGAAAAGGTAATACCTTTTATACTTGACTTACTAAATTGGATAGAGTATACTTCAGAATGGACGGAGGTGATGACCGTGGTTGAGAACGCCGTGGTGACGACGAAGGGGCAGGTAGTCATTCCGCGTAGGATTCGCGCGAGGTACCACATCAAGAAGGGTACTCGAGTATGCTTCGAATCCAGAGCCAACGAGATTGTTCTGAAGCCGCTTACCCCTGACTACTTCGAGAAGATGGCTGGAATTCTCGGAACCGGGGGTAAGGCCACGAAGGCCCTGCTGGAAGAACGGGCTAGGGATCGTCGGCGCGAGGACCGCGGATGACCTTCGTGTTAGATGCCTACGCGCTGACAGCATATTTTGAAAAGGAGCCGGGGTATGAGAAAGTCCAGGAACTCCTGGCGAATGCCGCTTCAAGTGGGCGCCTCTTACTTCTCTCTGCGGTGAACTGGGGGGAAGTATTCTACGTGACGCATCGAGAGCACGGAAAGGCGGCGGCTGAGCAGGTGACTCGTATCATAGAAGAATTCC
>CAYJUA010000094.1:3243-6708 GCA_964373295.1 uncultured Planctomycetia bacterium | reverse complement strand
TTAAGCCCCGCAGGGCCGATGGTACTTGGCTGGCAACGGCCTGGGAGAGTAGGTCAGTGCCCGGTTTCTTTCTGAACGCCCGCTGGGGAAACCCGGCGGGCGTTTTTATTGACGGAGCTCTTCGGCCAGGGAGTCCAGGTCCACCTGCTCGGCCACCGTGTTCTCCGAAGCGCCGCTGGCGTTGGCGAGGATCTGGGCCAGCAAGGAGAGGAGATCCCCCTTCGGCTGGATGGGAATGATCTGCAGGGTGGCCTCGGGCGCGGCCCTCCGGAACCAACCGCTGCGGAAGGTTTCCTCGTAGTAGTGGACATACGTTGCGTCTCGATAGGCAAGCTGCATCACCAGCGCGAGCGCCTGCTCGTACGTCTCGCTGCGGTCGATCACCACAACCGGGTGCATCCGGGCCAGGGCCGCGATCTCAGGGAAGCGGTCGGCCAGGGCCTGGTCCACCACTTGAGGGGTGAAGCCGGGCGGGATGATCTCCTCGAGGAGCCCATGGAGCCGCTCTTCCTCGGGGGAAAGTGTCTTGACCGGTTCCGCGGGGGCCGGCGGCTCCTCCACGGCCGGCTCCGGCGCCTCGGGTTGGGGGGCCGGTTCGGGCTCCCAGCGCTGGGGCTTCACGGGGGGGCCCGGCTCGGTGCTGAGGGAGAAGTTCAGGGGCTCGCGCAGGAAGGCCCCTTGGGGAACCAGGATCTCAATGCTCTCCGGGAACCGGAGGAAGCAGCCGGAAGGGATGCTCTCCTTCACGATGCGGATCATCCGGGATCCGGGTTCGAGGTCGCTGATCCGATAGCGGCCGTCGGGATCGGTCCGGACGCTCATCGGCCCCAGCTCCAGCATAACCCCGCCCACCCCGGCCTCTGGGTCGTCGCGTATGCCGTTGAGGTTGGCGTCCAGGAAGACGGAGCCGGCGACGGTCCGCTGGGCCCGGAGGGGGACGTCAAACTGCAGCACGTCAGCCTCTTTCGTCTCGGCCGATTTCCGGATCGGGATGAGGGTCTGGTAGCCGTCGGGGATGCTGGAGATCTCAACGGCGATGGTGCGCGGCCCGGGCGGGACCCGGCGGATCGAGTAGTGGCCCGTGGGGCCGCTGACGGCGGACTGGCCCGTCTCCATGGAGAGGCGCACCCCCTGCACGGGCAGGTCCACCCCCTCCGTGAAGAGGCGGTCTGCATCCATGTCGCTGAAGACGATCCCACGGAATTCGGACTCGGTCGAGACGCCGAAGTCAACGGAGGCCTTTTTCCTGGGCAGGATCAGCTCCTCCACCGTGTTGGCCGTCGTGAAGAAGTTCGCCGGCGGAATCTGGTCCCAGTCCACCTTGATGAGCACGGGGCCCTCGGGCACGCCCCGCAGGGTGTAGCCTCCCCCCGCGCCGGTCTGGGCGGAAGGGCCGTCGGCCGCGTAGACGCGCACCCCCTGGATCCCGGGCTCCTCCGGATCCCGCCGGCCGTTGGCGTTCAGGTCCCTGAAGACAAAGCCGGTGACGCTGCCGCTCTGGCCCGGGGCCCACTTCGTGTCCCAGGCCAGCCGGAGGCCTGTCTCCAGGAAGAACTCCACCAGGGGGTTGGTGGTCGGCTGGGTCTCCGGGATCTGCCGGGAGGCGGAGAAGCTGGTGAACCACTCCCGCTCGGGGCCCAGCTTCCAGGTGAACCGAAGGTTCCCCGAAAGCTGGTTCTGGTCCGAGAAGGGCTGATGGGTCTTGTTCAAGGTGTTCTTCACATCCACATAGCGGAGGACGAGATTCAGATGAGCCGGGATGAAGGTGAAGGCATGGTCGCCGCCGCCCTCCAGGATGAACTCCTTCGGGCGCGTCTCCGAGAGTTCGGATTCGGGTTCGTGCTCCTTCAGCCATCCCTGTGAAAGGGAGGCCCCTCCCCACAGGCCTTTCCAGAGGTTGACGCGCACCCCCGTCCGGAGGAGGTCCAGGGTCCCATCGTACCCGGGGATGCTCGCGGACTTTCCGAAATCGCTGTAGCTGTACGCGACGTAGGGGGAAAAGCCCTGAAGCCAAGGGGCTCCGACGGTGAACGAACGGGAGAGTTTTGTGTCCAGCCGCCGGGTCACCGATGGGAAGGAGTTGCCGCTTTCGTCCGCATGGCTGACGCCGGCGTGGAGGGTGAACTCCCTGGGGAGCCGGGCGCTTGAGTCGAGGGCGTAGAGGGTGTTCCATTCCCTCGGGTTGACCGGGTTGAGGGAGCTGCGGTCGCGGTAGAGGTTGACCGTGGAGGAGAGGGTGACGGCGTCGTCCCAGTAGGGGAGCGTCCAGGCCACGTTGTTCCTCCAGCCGGTCTGGCCATGGCGCGCCACGGTTCCCGTGACGGTGCGGTAGTCCTTCCCGATCCGCCAGAGACGGTTGCGCACCCGCACGTTATCGAGGGGGTCGATCTCGAGGTCCGCCTGATAGGCCCCCTGAGGCCCGTTCCGCGCCGCGTCCAGGTCCAGCTTGACCAGGTCCTGCCAGTCCCAGTTGAAGCCGACCTCGTATACGTGGTCGGACTTGAATTGCCCGGACTTGCCTTCCCGGTGGAGGCCGGTGGCGTGGACCCGGAGATCCTTGAAAAGGGGGTATTCCAGCAGGAGCCCTGCCAGGCGGCTCCGCGCCTGCCGGCTCTGGGTGCCCGCCTGGAGGTCCAGGCCGTAGCCCTGGCGCTCCTCTCCGGCGAACAGGGACATGCTCAATCCTTCGCGGGGTTCCGTTCTGCCGAAGAGGTCCGTTCCGGAGGGGAAAAGGCCCAGCCCGCGGTAGCGCCTGCCGGGCAGGGTGAAATCTGACCAGTTGACGTCCCTGTCGCCGGCGACAAGATCCACCTTCCCCAGCGGGCCCATGGCGAATTTCTGGAGCGCCAGGGAAAGATGCCTCGCCTGGGTGACCTCCTTGCCGAGGGTCGTGTCGCGGCGCGACTCCAGGTAGGTGTCCGCCGCCAGCAGGCCGATGGGCAGCCCCATCCGGGCCTTCCAGTCATGGGTGCGGACCCGGTACTGCTCATCGGTGCCGCGGAGGGATTCGTTCTGGCCCCGGTCCAGATGGCGGTGGGTGCCCCGGTACTGGAGCTTCAGGGAGCGTTCCGGGAGCCCCAGCTTTCTCCGGAGGGCCTCCCGTTCCCGTTCCCGCTGCTCCCGCAGGATGGACGCGAGCTCCACGACGGCAATGCGGAGGGTGCGGCGGCCGGACCGGTCCCAGAGGTGGACGATCGAGGAGTCGATCCGGAGCCCCGCGAAGACAACCTCGGTGTCCGAGATGCTGCGCACCTCCACTGCGACGGGATTCAGGAGGATGACGCGGGCCAGCCCGTGTGTGGGGACGGCGAGGGTCCGGGTCCGCTCGACGGTGTAGAGGGACAGCCGGACCTGGTCAGCCCACGACAGAACCGGCGAAGACAAAAGGACGAGGAGAACCCACTTTCCCAGCCAGCGGGAGCGCTTGGTCACCGGTTACGGAACGTCAAACTCCAGTTCTTTCAC
>CAYJUA010000094.1:0-3143 GCA_964373295.1 uncultured Planctomycetia bacterium | reverse complement strand
GCCAGCGGGAGCGCTTGGTCACCGGTTACGGAACGTCAAACTCCAGTTCTTTCACCACCGCACTCTCAGCGTCAGGCCCGAGCTCCAGGGTGATCAAGGCCGTGTAATGCCCCTTCGGGAGGGTTTCGTTCCAGGCGGTCTCGATGAGGCCGGTGTCCCCGGGGAAGCTTTTGAGCGTCCGCAGGGTCCCCTTGCCGGCCAGCAGGCCCTCGGCATCCAGGATGTGAAAGCTTCCCATCAGGACGACCTCGGCGTTCCCGGTGTTCCTGAACTCGTACCGGATCCGCAGGGGCTGCGCGGCGCCCGGGGGGGAAAGGGTCAGGCTCACCAGATCCCCTGTTCTCTGCGCGGTCCCTTCCACCTCATAGACGACGGAAACCCCCAGGCGGGGGACGGTGACAAGGTGGACTTCCGGCTTGTCGGACTTGGAGGGGCTGGCGGAGTACACCGGCCTGGCGATGAAGAAGAGGTAGGCGCCGTATCCTCCGGACCGGATCTCGGGAGGGGGGGAGACCACAAACTCCGCGGTGGTGGTCTGGCCCGGCGGGATGATGATCTCCCCCTGCTGCTTCAGCTGGATCCATTTGGCGCAGGAGTGCTTGGTGGTTCCCACGGGGGCCTCGTCCCGGATGGAAAACCCGTCGGGGCCCTTCACCGTCACCATGTCGGTGACCTCGGTCGAGACCGACAGGGGGAGGGTGCCCTTGTTGTGGAGGTTGATCTTCGCGGTGGCCGCCTCGCCGGCCGGCTTCTTCAGGCGGAAGTTGCTGGGCGAGACGGCGAATCCCGTGCCGCACTCCGCCGAGGCGCTCCACCCCAACACGAGGGCGAGGGCCAGGGCGGGCAGCCTGAAGGGCGCAAACGGGCGGCCGCTCACTGGGAGACCACCCGGAAGCTGAGGTTGGTGCGGTAGTCGCCCGCCTGTTGGCCCGGGGGCACCCGGATCGTGTAGGTGATGACGAACTGATCCGAGCTGCCCGTGCCGTCGGACAGGAAGATCTCCTGCTCGCCGAGGACCACCGGGGCGGGGTTGGGGAAGCGCACCGTGGCGCCGGTGCTGGAGCCCGAGATGAAAAACTGCGCGTTCTCCAACGGCAGCTCCTCCCCGGCGAGATTCCTCCAGGGTTCATGGACTTCCTGGAAGATCTGGTAAGGTTTTCCGGCGGTGGAGGTGATGGTGACCCGGACCTGCCGCACCACGGTGTCGGACTCCAGCTGGCCTTCCGGCCCCAGGCTTCGGGCATTGCCGAAGTCGATGTCCCGGCCTCCCTGGAGGGAGGTGATGCTCAGGGTGACGGCCGCCCCGGCCGGTCCCGCCGTGCAGAACGCCAGCCCCGCGGCCAACGGCACGGCCCAGAGGCGGGTCACAGGAGCTCCTCCCGGATGACGACCCGCGCGGAATAGTTGCCCGCGGCGGTGAGCTCTTCCGGCGAGGCCGATGAGAAGAAGGAGATCGTGAACCTGTCCGATTTTCCCTGGTCGTGGGTGAAGATCACGACGGGCGTGGTGGTCAGGGGTTGGGGCGATCTCACCTCGGATCGGCCCCCGTTGGCGCCGTCGGAGACCGAGAAGAGGACGCCGTCCTCCAGGCCGAACCCGCGCTCGCTGAGCAGAGCCTGCTCCAGGCCCATCAGGATCCGCCAGCGCCTTTCCTGGTTGCTGCTCACGATGACCCGGGCGGTGTCCAACGCCTGCTGTTCGTCCGGGCCGATGGGGCCGAGCTCGATGTTGCCGGCCTGCTTGGAATCGGTCTCGAGGTGGAAGATGGGGTCGATCCGGATCAGGAGCTGGATCGTTTCCCGGGCGGTCTCCTGGGCGTGGGCGGGCGGCGAGCACAGGAAAAGGGGGAGGACCGCCATCCACCGGAGCGCTCTGGGCGGGGGCATGTGTCAGTTCCCGTCTACGACCGTGAAGATCACCGTCGCCGATTCGCTGCCGGCCTCGGGGTTGTCCTCCACCAGCTGTGCCTGAAAGGTTACGTGGAGCACCCCGTCCAGAACGGAGTCCCCAGCACCCTGGCCGGGGAGCTTCTTTGCCAGGGCCGTGGGGGAGGCCTGGACCGGCACGTAGCCGGGCTGGGTCTCGGCAAGGGTCGCAAGCTGAGAATGGCCCCGGTTCGTGTAGCCGGAGACGTCCGCTTTCAGGTCCGCCAGCCCGAGAGGGGAGACAAGGGCGATGGTCACCGCGGGGTCCACCGTTCCGAGCGCCATGTTGTTGGACCGGATGCGGTACGCCACGTCCTGGGTGGAGCTCTCGGTGCCATGGGTGAAGGTGAGGGTGATGTTGTCGCCCGTGTCGTTGGCCACGCTCAGCACCGGGGGGGCGCTGACGCTGAGGATCAAGGCCCAAGCGGAAACGCAGGCCCCCGAGCCGATGGCCAATCCCAGGGCCAGTGAGAGGAGCTTTATCCTTCTGCTGAGCGCCGGTGTTCCTGGCATGGTGAGCCGATTATAGCACGGAGCGGGACCGGACAGCACACGGGCCCAGGGTTTCCCCTGGGCCCGTGTGGATCGCATCGCGATCGATGCCTCCCTCCCCCTTGGGGGGAAGAGAGAGGCTGTCCCGAATTACGCGTCCTTCAGCGTGACCGTGAGGGTCACGGTGCCGCCGTCTCCAGGGATCAGGTCCGCGGTGGCCTTCGCGTTCCAGTTGACGTACGCGGTGCCCTTCAGGACCTTGTTCCCCGTCGCCGGCTTGTCGAACATCCGGGTATCCGTCGTCCCGATGACGGTCGGGGCGTTGGTATCGGTGTTGAACGGCGCCAAGATTGCGTTGCCGGCCCCTCCGCCGTTGACGTAAGCCGTGGCGTCCGTGCTGCCCCTCACCTGGATGTTGGTCAGCAGGGCGCTGAGCTTCGCGGTGAGGGCCGAGTTCAGGGCTGTGAGGGGCATGTTGTTCGCGTTCACAGCGTATCCCACCGTCTGCCCTGTGCTGATGGAGCCCGCGGCGCTTCCCGTGTTGTTGTCGAACGTGATGGTGAAGTTTCCCACCTCATCCGTAATGGACAAGATGGAAGCTACAGATACGGTGAGGCTGTCGGCGTCGCTCGCCGTAGCGGCCCAAGCTGAGTGAGTTACCCCCAGCGTGAGCGCCGCAGCAAGGATCGCCCAGCGCATCGATCGCAGTGTGTTCATCTGTTTCTC
>CAYJUA010000093.1:0-6817 GCA_964373295.1 uncultured Planctomycetia bacterium | reverse complement strand
ACGCGGGGGGCGTCGCCCCAGAGCCGCTCCAGCGCGTAGTACTCCCGCACCTTCGGGGTGAAGATGTGGGCGACCACCGGCCCGAAGTCCAGCAGCACCCAGCCGCCCTCCGGGTTTCCCTCCCGATGGATCGTGCGGACGCCGCTCTCATCCAGGGCCTCTTCGATGTGATCCACCACCGCCCGGATCTGCCGGTCGGAGCCGGCGCTGCAGAGGAAGAAGAAATCGAAGCTGTAGGAAACCTTGCGCAGATCCAGGATCAGGATCTCTTCGGCCTTGGCGCCCAAGGCCGCGCCCGCCATGGCGAGCGCGATTTGCCGGCTGGTCTTCCGGGCGGCTATGGCTTGAGGATCCGGTAGAGCCCCGTCCCGCAGTCCGGGCACTTCCCCTTCATCGCCGGGCGCCCGTTCTTCATGGTGACCTTCTCGGCGTCCTTCATTTCCTTCATCGCCTTGCACTTGACGCAGTAAGCCTGCATGCTTTCCTCCCTGTGGGTTTACCGCAGAAATGTATCACGCCCCCCGGAAGAGTGTCAACCCCGTCCCAAGAGCGGGCAGCGGGTCCATTCCGCCCGCCGGCGTTCCGGGTCGGTCTTCTCCTGGCCGGGGGTCCGGCTGATACACGGACTCTACCCGCACCGCTAGGGGATGGGGGAAGCGGAGCATGGACTGCCGAGGCAGGCGCGGAGCGACCCCCGACCCTGGCGGGGCGAGAAGAGGCACGGGCGAAATGGATCCGCTACCCGCCCAGCGGGGTGCGCTCCTCCAGCTCGCCGACGATCTCCTCGATGAGGTCCTCCAGCGTGACCATCCCCAGGCATTTCCCTGCGGAGTCCACGACGATGGCGATCTGGAGGTGCCGCTTCTGGAACTCCCGCAGGAGATCGCTCACCCGGCGGTCGGGGGGCACCTCAAAGGGGGGATGGATGAGGTCGTGCAGGACGATCAGCCATCCCTCCCTCCAGATGTGGAGCATCTCCTGCGCGTAGATGATCCCGATCACCTTGTCCGGGGTCTCCCGGTAGACGGGGATCCGGGAGTGCCCCTGCTCGGTGAGGAGGGTCAGGACCTCCTCGTGGGTGGCCCCCTCCTTCACCATCACCATCTTCTCCCGGGGCACCATCACGTCCGCCACCTTGAGGTCCCCGAACTCGAAGATCCGGTGCAGGAGGGTCCGTTCGTCCTCCCCCAGGACCCCCTGCTCCTTGCCCACCTCGATCATGATCTTGATCTCCTCCGCGGTGATCAGCGGGGAGCGGGTCCCCGGCTCCACGCCGAAGAGCCGGAGCAGGCGGTTCGTGGCGCTGATGAAGATCCGGGCGGTCGGCCCCATGACGACCAGGAACACCCGGAGCACCGGCGCGGCCCAGAGGGCCACCCGGTCGGTGCGGCGCAGAGCCAGCACCTTCGGGGTGACCTCGCCGAAAAAGAGGATCAGCGCGCCGATGAGGAAGGTGGCCAGCAGGACGCCCCATTCCGGACCGATCCAGCGGATGCAGAGGGCCGCCCCGATGCTGGAGACCGCCGATTGGACGAAGTTGTTCGCCACGACGAGGGAGGCGATCACGTCGTCGATGCGCTTGACGAGACGGTCTAGGGTCGCGGCGTTTCTCACCTTCTGCCCCACCATGTGCCGCAGGCGCAGTTTGGACAGCCCCACCAGCGCCATCTCCGAAAGAGAGAAGAAAGCGGAGCAGAGGAGGAAGAAAGCCAGCAGGAGGAGCATCATCGGTACAGCCCTTTCTCCTCGATGTACCGGCCGACCGGCCCCGGCACCAGCGACTCCAGGGAGAGCCCCTGCCGGACCCTGCGCCGGACCTCAGTGGAGGAGATGTCGGCGCTGAAGACCGGGAGGGGGATCACGTACGTGGGGAGGTCGCTCGCTCGAATGCCGGGCCGGGGGACCGCGGCGAACCGGACCAGCGCGCGCAGGAGGCCGATCCGGCGCCATGTGGAAAGCTGGACCGCCGTGTCGAAACCCAGCAGGAGGGACCACTCCGTGCCCTTGGGATAGCGCCGGCGGAGCGCCTCCACGGTATCGACCGTATAGGAAGGAGGCGGCCGCTCCAGCTCGATCCGGCAGACCGACATCCCCGCCTGGCCCGCCAGGGCCAGCTCCACCATCCGGGCCCGGTCCTCCGCGGTCGCGTTGCCCTCCACGCTTTTGTGCGGAGGCAGGTGCGCCGGGACCCAGAGCACCTGGCGCAGCCGCAGCAGCCGCTGGGCCGACTGGGCCATCTGGAGATGGCCCAGGTGGACCGGGTTGAAGGTCCCCCCAAGCAGGCCGATCCTCACGCCCGGACCTGCCCGCGCCCTTTGACGATGTACTTGTAGGTCGTCAGCTCCTCCAGCCCCATGGGCCCGCGGGCGTGGATCTTGTCGGTGGAGACGCCGATCTCGGCCCCCATGCCGAACTGCCCACCGTCGGTGAACCGGGTCGAGGCGTTCGCGTACACGCAGGCCGAGTCCACCTCCTCGAGGAACCGGTCCGCATGCGCCTTGGAGGCAGTCACGATCGCGTCGGAGTGGCTGGAGCCGTAGCGACGGATGTGCTCGATCGCCTCCTCCAGGGAATCGACCACCTTGACCGACAGGATGAGGTCCAGGTACTCGGTGGCCCAGTCTTTTTGCGATGCCTTTTTGACCGCCAGCCCTTTCAGGAAGCGCCGTGCCCGCGAGTCGGCGCGGAGCTCAACCCCCGCGCCGACGTAACGCCGGGCCATGGCCGGCAGGAACCGGGGGGCCGCGGCCCGGTGCACCAGCAGGGTCTCCATGGCGTTGCAGACGCCGGGCCTCTGCACCTTGGCGTTCCAGCAGATCTCCTCGGCCATCTTCAGGTCCGCGGGGGAGTCCACGTAGGTGTGGCAGATTCCCTTGTACTGCTTGATCACGGGGACCTTCGCCTTCTCCACCACCTGGCGGATCAGCCCCTCGCCGCCGCGCGGGATCACCAGGTCGACCCAGCCTACCGCCGAGAGGAGGCGGTCGATCGCCCGCCGGTCCGTGGTGGAGACGATCTGGATCGCCCCCGCGGGCAGGCCGGCCCGCCGCGCGGCGCGGTCCAGCAGGCGGTGGATCGCCCGGTTGGAGCGGATCGCCTCGGATCCGCCGCGCAGGATCACCGCGTTGCCGGCCTTGATGCAGAGCCCGGCGCAGTCGGCGGTCACGTTGGGCCGGGCCTCATAGACGATGGCGATGACGCCGATGGGGACCCGCACCTTCTGGATCACGAGCCCGTTGGGCCGGCGCCGGCGGTCGATCACCCGGCCCACCGGGTCGGGGAGCTTGGCCACATCGCGCAGGCCCCGCGCCATCTCGGCGACCCGCTTGGGGTTGAGCGCCAAGCGGTCCAGCAAGGCGCCGGTGATGCCGGCGACCCGCGCGCGCGTCGCGTCGCGGGCGTTCGCGGACAGGATCTCCCCCTGGCCCTTCTCGAGCGCGGCCGCCATAGCCAGGAGCGCCCGGTTCTTCACCGCCGTGGGTGTCGCCGCCAGTTCACGGGCCGCCTCCTTCGCCTTCCGCGCCAGGCGCTCGACCTCGTTCATCGCCCACCCCCGCTGCTCGGGGAGGCGACAAACCACGTCCCTTGCTGTTCCACGGTGCCGCCAGCGTTCATCATGGCCAGCGGAATGTCCTTCGTCACAACGAGTGGAATATTGTGCTCCATGGCAAACCTGGCCGCTTCAAGTTTGGTTTTCATCCCGCCGGTGGAAGAAGCCTTGTCGGTGTCCCGAGCAGCCCGTTCCAACTCCGGAGTAATCTCAGGCACATGATGGCAAGGTTTCCCATCGGGGCCAACAAGATGGTCTACGTCCGTCAGGATCACCAGGAAGTTCGCCTCGATCAGCGCGGCCACGTGGGCGGACAAGATGTCGTTATCGCCGTAGCGGATCTCCTCCGTCGAGACGGTGTCGTTCTCGTTGATGATCGGCACGATCCCCGCCTTCAGCAGGGTTTCCAGCGTCGCCTTCACGTTGAGGCGGCGCTGGCGGTCCTCGAGGTCGCCCCGTGTCAGCAGGACCTGCGCGGCATGGAACCCCTTTTCCTCTAATCGGGCGGTATACCACTGCATCAGCTTGCTCTGCCCGGCCGCAGCCGCCGCCTGGAGCTTGGCCAGCTCCTGGGGCCGGGTCTTGAGGTCCAGCACCCCCATGCCGATGCCGATAGCGCCGGAGGTGACCAGGACCGCCTGCTTCCCGTCCTCCCAGAGTGCAGCAATCTTGGAGGCGATCGATTGCACGCGGTGCCGGGTGACCTTGCCCTCCCGCTCATCGGTCAGGACCGAGGTACCCACTTTGACGACCACCCGCTTCGCCTTCTGGGCGATCCGCGTGGGGTCAAAACGCTCCGTCATCCCTTCTCCTTCTGCTTTACCTTCCCTATCTGCCTCGAGATCTTCTCCAACAGCTCGGGCACCCCGTCGCCGGTCTGCGCAGAGATCGCCACCGGCCGGAGCTTCAGCTCCTTCTTGAAGCGGGCCAGGTTCCCCTTCGCCTCGGGGAGGTCCATCTTGTTGGCGACAAAGATCCTGGGCTTCTCCATCACATCATGCCCGTAGGCCTCGAGCTCGGCGAGCAGGGCCTTGTAGTCGGCCACGGGGTCGCGGGCGTCCTGCCCGGCCATGTCGACGAGGTGCAGGAGCAGGCGGGTGCGCTCGATGTGGCGGAGGAAGTCCAGCCCCAGCCCCTTGCCCCGGTGCGCCCCCTCGATGAGCCCCGGCACGTCGACCGCGACGATGGCGGTCCCCGAGGGCAGGCCGACCGCTCCCAGGACCGGGTGGAGCGTCGTGAAGGGGAAGGCGGCCACCTTGGGCCTGGCCTCGGAGATCTGCCGGATCAGGGTGGACTTGCCGGCGTTGGGCATCCCCACGATCCCCACGTCGGCCAGCACCTTGAGCTCCAGCCGGATCCGGCGCGACTCCCCGGCGTACCCCTGCATCCGCGCCGGGTCGAACCCGCCGTAGCCCTCGCCGGGCGCGCCCTTGCCCCGGGCCACCAGCCCGGTCCGTTTCTGGCTGGCGTTGCCCACCCCGCCGGCGCCGCCGCGCGCCACCAGAACCTCTTCGCCCGGCTCCACCAGGTCGCGGATCTTCTCCACGGTCTGGTCGTCCCAGAGGACAGTGCCCAGCGGGACTTCGATGAAAAGATCCTCCCCCTGGGCGCCGTTCTGCTTCTTGGAGGAGCCGTTGCGGCCGGACTCGGCACGGTAAAGGCGCCGGGTCTGGAAATCCAGGAGAGTGGCCTGCTGAGGGTTGGCGCGGATCAGGACGCTACCGCCCCGGCCGCCGTTCCCCCCGTCCGGCCGGGGATGGCGGGTCCAGAGGTCCTGGTAGGTGGAGCGGCAGCCGTTACCGCCCCGGCCGGCCTGCACGGAGATGCAGGCGCGGTCGGCAAAGCGGGTCATTGAGCATCAACAGCAACCACCCGGGGCTTCGGGAAGTGGACCGTGCCGGCGCGCAGGGCGAACAGGGTGTCATCCCCGCCTCGGCCGACGTTCAATCCCGGCTTGAAGCGGGTGCCCCTCTGGCGGATGATGATCGAGCCGGCGGTGACGAACTGCCCGCCGAATGCCTTCACCCCCAGCCGCTTCGAGTTGGAATCCCGGCCGTTCTTGGTGGACCCCTGGCCTTTAGTGTGTGCCATTTCCGACAATCTCCAGAATCTTCAGGCGGGTGAGCTCCTGGCGGTGCCCCACCTTCCGGTGGTAGCCCTTGCGCCGCTTGAACTTGAAGCTGATCACCTTGGGCCCCTTGGTCTGCGCGACGATCTGCGCCTTCACGCTGGCCCCCTTCAGGCTCGGCCGGCCGATCTGGAAGGCGGATTCCTTCCGGAGCGCCAGGACCGGCTCCAGGCGGATCTCGCCGCCAACCATGCCGTCGAGCTTCTCCACGTCGAGGAGGGACCCGGGGCTCACCCGGTACTGCTTCCCTCCGGTCGCAACGATCGCGTATTCCATGAGGCGGATATGTTACCACGGCGGAGCCAGTCGCGCCACGCCTTCTCGGTGACCGCGGGGTCTTCCTTATACTGCGCGCGCAGGGCATCGGCGACCGGGTATCCCTGGCCCAGGCGCTCCAGGACGCCGCGCAGCTCCTTCCAGTTCCAGCGCTTCACCAGGTACTGGGCGATCAGGTAGGAGGCCTGGTAGTTCAGGCGGAGCGTCTGGCTCTCGTAGGGCTGGTCCCACAGGGCGGCCCAGGCCGGCAGGGTCCCCGCCTTCAGGGCGGCCCGCGCCTCCTTCAGGTCCGGCCTGACCACCCGCGACTCCTGCAGGGTGGCGATCCCCTCGTTGAGCCACAGGGGGCATTTCCCGCGGGACAGGTCGTGGATGACGGCGTGGGTGTACTCGTGCCACAGCACCCGCTGGAGCTCCGCGCCGGCGAGGCCCCCGGAGCGGAGCGGCAGGCGGATCTTCCCGTCGTAAAGCCCGCCGACCTGGTGGCTGACCCCCTTGACCTGCTGGAACTCCTTCTCCGGGTACAGGATCACCGTGATGGCGTGGTCCGGGAAGTAGCCCATCTGCTGGCCGACGAGCCGGTGGGTGTCCCGCAGGATCTGCCGGAGCTCCCCCACATCCACGGGGCCCTGCCCCTCGGCGAACCGGACCACGAAGGGGTGGGTGTCGCTGCGGGCCAGGTCCTTCTCCACCTCGAGATCCTGCCGGACCCTGTCCAGGCGCTCCCGGATCTCCTTCCTCCCGGGGGCCAGCTTCAGCGCCCGCTCCCAGGCCTCCTGCGCCTTGCCCATCTCCTGCCGCAGGTAGTACAGCTCGCCGAGGAGGAGATAGGCGTCCACGTGCTGAGGGTTCTGGAGGACCGC
>CAYJUA010000092.1:0-6819 GCA_964373295.1 uncultured Planctomycetia bacterium | reverse complement strand
CGGGACCAGCCGAAGACCGCCTGGCCGATGTGCTGGGGGTGGATCCCCTCCACATCCTTCCGGGGGTCCACCGCCGCCGAGATGACCCGGGGATCGACCCCCTGGGGAAGAGGGAGCTGGATGGTGATGCCGGTGATCGAGGGGTCGCGGTTCCATCCCTCGATCTTCCCGATCAGCTCCTTCTCGGTGATCGTGGCCGGCAGCCGCTCGAGCCGGTAGTCGATCCCTAAGGACTCGGCCGCCCGCCTCTGCGAGCGGACGAAGAGGTCAGAGGTCGGCTGCATCCCCACCTGCACGGTAAGGAGGGACGGCAGGCGGCCATGGCGGGCTTTGAGCCCTTCCAGCTCCCGCTTGAGCCCCTCCTGGATCCTGGCGGCGATCGCCCGGCCGTCCAGGACCTGGCCCAGCGTTCTCGAAGGACGCTCTATCACTCCGAACGACCGCGACGCGGCTGAAAGCTGCGCTCTACATTCATGGCTGCTTCGTTTCCAGGTTGATCTTCACCATGAGGTTCGCCCCCTCGAAACCGGCTTTCAGGAGAGCCCTTGCCGCTTTGAGATCCAAGCCGAGGTGCCGGCCGGCCAGCGGCCGCAGGCGGCTCACGCACCGCAGCCCCCGCACCGAGCAGTCGCAGATCGCCAGCGGGCATCGCACCGCCGCCACCCGCGCCGCCGCGCTCGCGGCACCTCCGCCGCCCGCCGCGTGGCGCACCCGGACGAGAGCCGCGTACGCCAGCGCATCCTCCCGGACCAGCCCTTCCAGCTTTCGCGTGAGCCGGTCCAGCTCCGCCTGCGTCTTCCGCAGGCCCGGCTTGGCCCTGGCTGGCGTGCGCCGCCTCTTCAGCACGATCCGGCAGACCTTCGCCCCGACCGCGCAGCCCAGCGCCGAGGCCAGCGCCGCCGCCGACCCGCCGCCGGGCGACGGCTCGGCCGAGGAGAGCCGCCGCAGGAATTGATGAACTGACCAATCCTTCGTCATGACGAGGCCCCGCAGGGCCGAAGCAATCTCTTTAGCTCGCTTCGAAGGTTGCTTCGCTTCGCTCGCAATGACATCTAAAACAGGCCGGAGATCCGGCCGTTCTCGTCGATGTCCAGTTTCTCCGCCAGGGGATGCTTAGGGAGGCCGGGGAGAGACAAGATCTTACCGGTCATCGCGACAAGGAAACGGGCCCCCGCCGCCACGCGGACGCGGCGGACCTTGAGCTTCCAGCCGGTGGGCGCCCCCTTTACCTTCGGCTCGTCGGTGAGGGAGAGCTGGGTCTTGGCCATATTGATGGCGAGCCCCCCGAAGCCGTCCCGGGTCAGGCGGTCGATGTCCTGGGCCGCCGACTCCACGTACTCCACGCCGTCCGCCCCGTAGATCTCGCGGGCGATCGTCTCGATCTTGGCGCGGACCGGCTGGTCCAGGGAGTAGAGCGGGCGGAAGCTGGCCGACTTCTCCTGGAGCGCCGCCATCACCTCCTGCGCGAGCGCCACGCCCCCCTCGCCCCCCTGCTCCGAGACGTTGGAGACGGCGCAGCGGACCTTGAGCCCCAGGCAGTGCTCCTGGATGAGCTTCAGCTCCGTCGGCGTGTCGTTCGGGAACCGGTTGATCGTCACGACCGGGACAAGCCCGAACTTCCGCACGATCCCCAGGTGCCTCTCCAGGTTCTCGAACCCGCGGGTGAGCGCCTTCATCTCCTCCTTGGCGGAGGCCTCCTCCAGGGAGAGCCCCCCGTGCACCTTGAGCGCCCGGGCGGTCAGCACCACGACCGCCACCTCCGGCTTGAACCCGCCCGTCCGGGCCACGATGTCGCAGAACTTCTCGAGCCCCAGGTCGGTGCCGAACCCGCACTCGGTGACGCAGTAGTCGGCCAGGCGCAGGGCCAGCTCGTTGGCCAGGATCGAGTTGGTCCCGTGGGCGAGGTTCGCGAACGGGCCGGTGTGGATGAAGACCGGCTGGCCCTCCAGCGTCTGGACAAGGTTGGGCTTCACCGCGTCCTTGAGCAGGAGCGCCATGACCCCCACGGCCCGCACCTGCTCCGCGGTGACCGGTCGGCCGTTCCGATCGTACGCCACGACGATCTCGCCCAGCCGCTTCTTGAAGTCCGCGAAGCCGGTGGCCAGCGCCAGGATCGCCATGATCTCGCTGGCCACGGTGATGTCGAAGCCGGTCTCGTGCCTAAAGTAGCCGATGCCGCCCATGCCGGCCTGGATGTGGCGCAGGTTCCTATCGGGGATCTCGGTGACCCGGCGCCAGAGGATCTGCCCGGGGTCCACCTCCACGTCGCCGGCGTTGATCACGTGGTTGTCCACCATGGCGGCCAGCAGGTTGTGGGCGGTCCCGATGGCGTGGATGTCCCCGGTGAAATGGAGGTTGATGTCGTCCATCGGCAGGATCTGCGAGAAGCCGGAGCCGCAGGCCCCTCCCTTGACCCCGAAGATCGGGCCGATGGCCGGCTCCCGGAGGGTCAGGATCACCTTCTTGCGCAGGCGCCCCATCGCCTGGGTGAGCCCGATGGCGGTGGAGGTCTTCCCCTCGCCCGCCTCCGTCGGGGTGATCGCCGTGACCAGGATCAGCTTCCCCACCGGCCGGCTCTTGATCCGCTCCAGCGCCTTCAGGGAGACCTTGGCCTTGTACTGGCCGTACACGTCGATCTCCTCGAGGCGCAGGCCGGCCCGCCGCGCGATCTCCATGATCTGCAGCGGCCGGGCCGACTGGGAGATCTCGATGTTGGACGGGACCTTCCGGGCGATCTCTACGGGCATGGAACTGTATTATAGCGGAAAGGTCAGGTCAACGCGCTGAGATAGCGGCTGACCACGATCAGGCGGGGGAACGGAGCGAGGTCGAAGCGGAGGCCATACTCCTTCAAGATCTGCTCGATCTGCTCATGAGGCGCATTAGGGTTCAGAGGGACCAGTTGGACCACAGGAAGACCAACGCGCGCGAAGTGCTGCTGGATCATTTCAACAGCGGTGTCCCGGTCAATCGCCACATCCATCGGAACAATGATGTAACGGCCTTCGGGAATCTCAAAACCCTCGAACAGATCCTTGAGGCCTTCGGCCTGCGTCGAGGTCTCCGCCATCACCGCAACAGGCGCCCCCGCTTGGGCAACCAGCGGAGCCCACGGCAGCGTGTTGGCGTGCTCAAAGGAGAAAACGACCGGAGCGGGGCCTTCCGGTGGCGTCCAGGATCCTGTGAGCCTGGCCTCCTGCAGGGCCGACTGAAGCAGCGCTTCGTGGTTTTCCAAGCGGAGCCCCTGCGCCTCCAGAGCCAACTCTGCATTCGGGGAGATCGCCATCTCCCGCAACCACTGACTCATCGTCGCGATCGCTGAAGGTGCCATTTGGATGATTCCCCCCGGAGCGATTTCCCTTTGAGACTGCGGCAATCGATCCGCGTCGCGTAATTCCTCCAGCCCGGCCGGCCGGCCGTAGCGCGCCGAAATGGGGCGCGAACGCCAAGGTTTTGGTAACTCATGAGAATAATATCCCTTTGCACTCGTCAGCGCATCCCGCGGGGACACCCCCCTCTCCTGTTTCGGCAACCCCGGCTGCGTTTCTGCCTGCGATGAAAACAGCCCCTGAAGCTCCCGTTTAATATTCCCAAGGGCCTGTCTGTGCGCCTCCAGCGGCCCATCCGCCAGATTGTTCATGGCTTCGCAACGCTGGTAGTAATCCGCATCGTCCAACACGCCGGCATCCTGAAGAGTCCTGAGCGTCTCCTCTATCTCCCATTCGATCTGCTTCAGCCCGGCTCCCTCGGAGCTCAATAGTCCCTCCAAATCGTACTCATCTCCGCCCCACAACTGACTCAGTTGCTGAGGAACCGCGTCCAACACCCGCGCGACCCGCTGCGATCCGGGATCCCCGAACGACGCAATGAGCTCCCGGACTTGGGACTCCCTCGGGAAGGCTTGAATTCTGCAAAAGTCGTCCACAGCGTTCCAGGCGCCTCCCCTCAGCGCCTCGCTCCAGGCAGGAGGGGCAAACCGCAGGTTCGGAGAACGGCTTTGGGCAACAGCGCGCAATTCGGCCATGCTGCTGGAGCTCATCAACCGCGCCACGATCTCCTCGCCAATGGCACCAAATAGATTAACTGGATGAAGGACAATCATCTCATGCAGCAACGCGGGATGCCACTCAACAAGCTGCTCATAATCCGCCAGGGTTCTGACGTTTACGGGCCCATGGACCCCGGCTTTCTCAAAGATCTCTCGGATACGGATCTGTTGCATGCCCCTCAAACTGAATTCCGGTGGCTTGGCCAGCCCTTCCAAGCGCGCGAGCAGGGCGGCATCACCGGATTCGCGGGCTACCTTGATGAGCCCTGCAGGGGGTTCCACGGAGAAGCCCCGGAATCGCTCCGGCGGCTCAAAGGCGCTGGCAAGATCAGCGCAGAAGCCATCCCACATCAACTTCGCTCCCGGGGTCTCGAACGAAAGAAGCGGATCAAAGCCAACGGCGCTGATCACCTGCCGGCCGGCTTCGCCTGCCTGCGACATGCCCAAGGAGAGCCGCATCAACGCTGCCACGGCCCCCTTCTCAAACGTCCTGCGAGTCATGTCCCTCTTCGGTTGCACGGGGCGATGCAGCCGTGCCACCCGCTCATCCTGCAGGGCGTTCAGGACCACCCACGCCAGTCTCCGGCAGGCGTGGACCCGGCGCACTTCCGCAAACGACTCGACCTGGATGATGCCGCCCTCCGGCGGGCCTGCGTAATGCCCATCGACGAAGCGGTGCGCCTCTGCAATCCTGCTTGGCTTCTGGATCAGCAGGGCCGCCACCCGCTCCACGAGGTCACGCAGATCACGATCGTTCAGGAGGGCCGTCATGGCCTGAAGATTGCGGGGCAGGTTGAGCCCCCGTCTGAGCCACTCGGGCGGCTCTTCCAGGCCGCCCCGCAACTGCTCCTCCATTCCCGCGAGGGTGCTCTCCGCTTCGGCGGCCCCTTTGGCCCGGAGCCCGAAGACAGGAGCCGGCGAACCAAGGAGAAGAGCCAAGACAAAGGCTGTTATCCTCGTTCTCAAGCCGGTATTGAACAACAGCGTTATGGTCTTCATAAGTGATTAATGTAAGTATACACTATGCTACCACCAGTTTAGAGAAAAATTACTGTACTTATCTACTATTAACATAGTCAGGCCGTCTCGAAGGCGGCCTTGATGAGGCGGGTGCGGACGGGCGCGCCGTCGGGGCCGAGGAGGATCGAGAGGACGTCGAAGCGGACCGGGCCGGCGTGGCCCCGCAGGCGCTGGAGGTACCCCTGCGCCAGCCGGACCAGGCGCCGGCGCTTCAGCGGCGTCACCGACTCCTCCGGCCAGCCGAACCGGGTGGAGGAGCGGGCGCGGACCTCCACGAAGCAGAGGGTGTCGCCGTCCCGCGCCACCGCGTCAATCTCGCCGAACCGCATCCTCACGTTGCGCTCGATGATGCGGTAGCCTTGAGCCCGCAGGTACTCCACGGCGATCTCCTCGCACCGCTGGCCCAGCGCCGTGCGGCTCTGCTCAGTATTCACCCCTTTTCCTCTGGAAGAGGGGGAAACCAGGCAGTGGTTTCCACCTCCGAAGCGGAAGTGGCGCGCTTTCTGAGCGGTCTGAAGCTATAGCGGTGGAAGGCGCAGGGGCCGAGCGCCCGGATCCGGCGCATGTGCTCCTCGGTGCCGTACCCCTTGTGGCGCAGGAATCCGTACTCGGGATACAGGCCGTGGACAAGCCCCATCCACTGGTCGCGGACCACCTTGGCGACGATCGAGGCGCAGGCGATGGCGAGGCTCCGGCTGTCGCCCTTGACCAGGGCAAGCGCCGGGTAAGGGCAGCCGACCGGGACGAACCTCCCGTCGACCAGGACGAGCTCCGGGCGGGCCGGCAGCTTCGCCAGCGCGCGCAGCATCGCCAGGTGCGTGGCCGCGTGGATGCCGACCCGGTCCACCTCTTCGTGGCTTGCGGCGCCCACGCCGACGGCGCCGGCGCGGAGGATCGCGCGGTAGGCCCGCTCGCGGGCGATGGGGGTCAGGAGCTTGGAATCGTCGAGGGGGACGGTGAAGTCGAAACGGTGAAGCAGCACGGCTCCGGCGACGACCGGACCTGCCAGGGGGCCCCGGCCGGCCTCATCCACGCCGGCGATCAGCCCCCGCTTAAGTCTTTGTCGGCGCTGGACTCTCCGATCGAACCGGAGGAGCTGCTGGAGCTTCGGCGGCGTTCTCCTCAAAACGCTCCTCGATGCGGCTGGCCTTGCCCACCTTCTTGCGGAGGTAATACAGCTTCGCGCGGCGGACATTGCCGCGCTTGACCACGAGGACCTTCTCGATCATCGGGGAGTGGAGGTAGAAGGTCCGCTCGACCCCCTCCCCGTAGCTGACCCGGCGGACGGTGAATGTCTCGCGGCTGGAGCCCCCCTTGCGGGAGATCGCCACCCCCTCGTAGGGCTGGATCCGGGTCTTCTCGTCCTCCTGGATGCGGACGAAGACCCGGACGGTGTCGCCCACCTTGAACTCGGGGCGGTCCGCCTTGAGTTGTGACTTCTCAATCTCCTGAATCCGAGGGTCCATGGCTCGTCAAATCCGGTCGTTGAGTTCTCGTCCGCCGCAGCGCCTGGAGCTTGCGCCACTCGGCGACCCTTGGGAAATCTCCCGAAAGCAAGACGTCCGGCACGCGCATTCCGCGGTATTCCGCCGGACGGGTGTAATGGGGGTATTCTAAGAGGCCATTCTGGAACGATTCATCCGCCGTGGACTGCTCATCCCCCAGACTGCCCGGCAGCAGGCGGACCACCGAATCGACGACTACCATAGCAGGAAGCTCCCCGCCGGTCAAGACGTAATCCCCGATGGAGA
>CAYJUA010000091.1:0-6926 GCA_964373295.1 uncultured Planctomycetia bacterium | reverse complement strand
TCGATCTCCATGGTGGAGAGCCGGTGGCCGCTGACCTTGAGCACGTCGTCCACCCTCCCCATCAGCCAGAAATCCCCGTCGGCGTCCTTCTTGCAGCCGTCGCCGGCGAAGTAGAGCCCAGGGAACCGGCTCCAGTAGGTCTGCTTGTACCGGCCGGGATCGCCGTAGATCCCGCGCAGCATCCCCGGCCAGGGTGAGCGGATCACCAGGTAGCCGGCGTCGGCCGGCTGTCCCTTCTCATCCACCACGTCCGCCTCGATCCCCGGGAACGCCCGCGTGGCCGAACCGGGCTTCAGCGTCGTGATCCCCGGGAGCGGCGAGATCAGGATGTGGCCGGTCTCCGTCTGCCACCAGGTATCCACGACCGGGCAGCGGCCGCCGCCGATCGCCCGGTGGTACCACATCCACGCCTCCGGGTTGATCGGCTCGCCGACGGAGCCGAGCAGGCGCAGGGAGGAAAGGTCGTGCTTCCCCGGCAGGCCGTCGCCCCATTTCATGAAGGCACGGATCGCCGTGGGGGCCGTGTAGAAGACGGTCACCTTGTGCCTCTCCACGATCTCCCAGAACCGGTCCTTGCCCGGGTGGTCGGGCGCCCCCTCGTACATCAGCACCGTGGCCCCGTTCAAGAGCGGGCCGTACACCACGTAGGAGTGCCCGGTGACCCACCCGATATCGGCCGTGCAGAAATAAATATCCTCCTCCTTCAGGTCGAAGATCCACTTCGTCGTGGCGTAGCAGCCGACCATGTACCCGCCGGTGGTGTGGATGATCCCTTTGGGCTTGCCGGTGGTGCCGCTGGTGTAGAGCAGGTACAGCATCTGCTCGGAATCGAGCGGCACCGCATCGCACCGGTCCGGCTGGCCGGCAACCAGCTCGTGCCACCACAGGTCCCGGCCCGGCTTCATCGGCACCGCCGGCACAGCCTGCCCCGAGCCCGCCGCGGGTCCGCCCCGGCGGAAGACGACCACCTTCTCGATGGTGGAACCCTCGGCCGCCTCGTCGGCGCTCTTCTTGAGCGGCACCACCGAACCGCGCCGCCACCCGCCGTCGGCGGTGATCAGCACCTTCGACTTCGAGTCGTTGATCCGGTCGCGGAGCGCCTCGGCGCTGAACCCGCCGAAGACCACGCTGTGCGCGGCGCCGATCCGGGCGCAGGCGAGCATGGCGACCGCCAGCTCCGGCACCATCGGCATGTACAGCGTGACGCGGTCCCCCTTGCGCACACCGAGCCCGCGCAGGGCGCCGGCCAGCCGGCAGACCTCGCCGTGCAGCTCGGCGTAGGTCAGCGCCCGCTGGTCGCCCGGCTCCCCCTCCCAGAGGATCGCCGTCTTGGCCGCCCGCGGGCCCCGCAGGTGCCGGTCCAGGCAGTTGAAGCTCATGTTGGTTTTCCCGCCGACGAACCACTTGGCGTACGGCAGGCGCCACTCCAGCACCCGGTCCCACGGCTTGAACCAGTGGAGCTCCCGCGCGAACCCTTCCCAAAACGCCAGCCGGTCCTTCCCCGCGCGGGCGTAGACGGAAGGGTCCCCTGCGCTCGCCTTCCGGCGGAACCCCTCGGGCGGAAGGAAAGCCCTCTCTTCTTTCAGAAGCGCTTCCAGTGCCTTCTCAGCCATTTCTCACAATGGGCATACCCCTATTTTATCCCAGGCACCCCCGGAAAAATCGTGTAAACCTTTTCCGGCCGGCGGCGTCTAATAGGGCAAGAAAAGGAGGAAGATACGATGAGACGACTGATGCTTGTCCTTACCGTAATTGGGGTTGCGATCGCGGTCCGTCCGGCCGCCGCCGAGTCCGAGGCGTCGGAGCAGGCGCCCCGCAGCCCGGTGGCCGAGCGGGCCCGGGAGCTTAGGCAACTCCGGCAAGAGGACCCGGAAAAATTCAAACAGATTATCCAGGAGAAAAAAGCGCGCGTCCAGGAGCGGCTCCAGCACCTCAAGGAGACCGAGCCGGCCAAGTACGAAGAGGTGACGTCCAAGATGAAGGAACGCCGCGAGACTCGGCGGGAGAAGCGGCGCGAGCACATGGAGGAGCGTCTGGAGAAGCTCGAGGAGAAGAACCCGGAGAAGTACCAGGAGCTCGTGGAGAAGCGCCAGCAGTGGCGGCAGGAGCGGCTGGAGAAGTTCAAGGAGAACCACCCGGAGGCGTATGAGCGGTTCAAGGAGAAGCATCCGAATTGGAAGGAGGGCGACCCGCTCCCGCGTCGGCAGGACCGGCGGGAGGATATCCGCGATAGGAGAGAGGATGTCCAGGACCGGCGGGAAGATATCCGCGATAGGAGAGAGGATGTCCAGGACCGGCGGGAGGATATCCGCGACAAGCGCGAGGATGTCTACGATCGCCGGCATGACGGCGGCCCGCGCGACCGGCTGGAGGATGTCCAGGACCGGCGGGAGGATGTCCGGGACCGGAGAGAAGATGTCGGCGACCGGCTGGAGGATGTCCGCGACAGGCGCGAGGATGTCCGTGACCGGCGTCCCCGTGGCGACCGCGACGGCAATCCGCCCGGGCGCGCGGGTGGGCGCGGCACGAACTGGGAGAACCGGCCCGGCCCGCGCGGTGGGTCCGGCGTTAGCCCGGACCGCAGGGGAGGCGGTAACCGGGGCGGAGCGGGCGGTGGGCATCGCGGCGGAAGCGGCGGCCGGCGCGGCGGTGGCGGAGGAGGCCGCGGCGGTGGCCGCTAATCGAAGCGCGATGGTACACTGGGCGGCGTGGCCAGTGACGGCGAGATCATCCAGGCGGTCCTGCGCGGCGACGTGGAGCGATACGGCGAGCTGGTGGAACGGTACCAGCTCGCCGCCTGGAAGGTGGCCCTCGGCTTCGTGGGCAACCTCGAGGACGCCAAGGAGCTGGCGCAGAACGGCTTCGTCCAGGCCTACCGCCGCCTATGCCATTTCCGCGGCGAGGCCAAGTTCTCCACCTGGCTGTACCGGATCATCGCCAACGAGTGCAAGGATTTCTTCCGGGCGCGGGCCCGCCGGCCGGAGCTGGTCAGTCTCTCCGTTGACTCCCCGGAGGAAGATTCGATACCTTTTGAGCTTGAGGACCCCGGAGGCGATCCGCGCGATGCCTTCGAATCGCGCGAACTGGCGGGACGGATCGCCCGGGCGCTGGAGCGGCTCCCGATGAGCCAGCGGACCGCGTTCATCCTGCATCACATGAACGGGCTCCCGCTCCAGGAGGTCTCCGACGTGATGGGCTGCCGGGTAGGCACGGTGAAGGCCCACCTGTTCCGCGCCGCGGAGTCTCTGCGGCTGCAGATCGAACCCTTTCTGAAGATGGAGGAGCGCCCATGAGAAGCGAGGAGTGGAACGCCTGGCTGCGGAGCTGGCTGAGCCGGCACCCCCTGCGCACGCCTCCCGCGGGGTTCGAGCGGCAGCTCCGGCAGGACGTCCTGGCCCGCATCCGCGGCGAGCAGGCCACGGTCCGGACGATCCGCTGGACGCTGCAGCCGCGCTGGTCCTTCGCCCTGGGCGGAGCCCTGGCGGCTGCCCTGGTGGCTGGAATCCTGATTTTGCCCGGCCGCCTGGCGAACCACACGCCGGACCCCGTGATGCAGGAGGCGGCGTCCGGCGATCGGCTGGTGCTGGCCGACGCCTCGACGGAGCTCGAGCAGGACCTGGAGCTGCTCGACCTTCTGGAGGAAGAGCAGGCCGAACCTGAAGAGTTAGAGTCGATCGACGACGAGGTGCTCCTGGAGGAGCTCCGCCGGATGGACGAGGCCGAGATGGCCGTTTCCTAAAGAGGAGAGTCTGTGCCCCGACTGATCCCTGTCCTTCTCATTGCGGGATCCCTGCTCCAGCCGGTTCGCCTGGCCTCCGCCGAGCCGCCCGTGGCCGCGCGCGACTCCGCTCCCATCTGCGACGCCGCGGAATCTGAAAATTACCTCACCCGGACCAGCGGCCAGTTCCTCCGGGGCGTGGTGAACCTGGGTTTCTGCTGGGTGGAGCTGTTCAACCAGCCGGCCGTCGCCTACCGGGAGGGGCGCAACGTCCCCATCGGCGCCGTCAAAGGGATCGGCCACACCCTCCTGCGCGGCGGGAAGGGGCTGGGGGAGGCCCTCCTCTGCTGGGACCCCCGGAACCCCCAGAGCGGCACCTACCACAAGCCCTTCTCCGACGACTGCGCCTTCGGCATCCTCGGCCTCGAGGAGCGCTAGATTCCTGGGATGACCCGCCGCCACGACCTGGAGCTGTTCCTGAAGAGCTCGGAGATCTTCCGGCGCCTTCCCCCGAAGGACCGGGAGCGCCTGGCCGCTTTTTCCAATGAGCGGACTTACGCCAAAGGCGAGACGATCTTCCACGAGGGCCAGCCCTCGGACAGCGTCTGGCTGACGGTCGAGGGCCGCGTGCATCTCCTGCACCACCAGACCGGCGGCCGGGTCCAAGCCAGCTGCGTGATGACCCCGGGTGAGACCTTCTGCTGCCTGCCGGCCATGGACCGGGGCCCCTACCCCGCCACCGCGGTGGCGGCCACCAGCGCCCGGGTCCTCCAGATCCCCACGCATCTCTTCCATGAGCTGATGGGAAGGTACCCGCAGGTCCTGCAGGAATCGCTCTGCTTCTTCAGCGCCCGCCTGCGCCAGGTGGAGGCGCGGGGGTGCCTGGTGCACGACCCGGTCGAGCACCGGGTCGCGCAGGCCCTGCTGACCCTGCAGAAGAAGTTCGGCGGGACGATCCCCCTCACCCGCCAGGAGATCGCGGAGCTGGCCGGCACGACCGTGGAAACCGCCATCCGCACGATCAGTCGGTTCCAGCAGGAGGGCTGGGTCCGCTCCGCCCGCGGCAGGATCGAGCTCCTCCAGCCGGACTCCCTCCGCCAGCTCCTCGGCTAAATCTTCCCTCTATGACCTGGATCATACGCCTCCTTCTTCTGTCCAGATAAGCTTTGAACATGATCGCTAACGCCCCTCTCCTGGTGGTGCCGGTTGTTTCCACCGAGCGTTCCCGCAAGCGGTGCCTAGCACAGTTGATGGAGCACCTGCGCAAGCGGGGGCTCAAGGTGGAGACGCTCTGCGCCCTGGACCACACGCTGGTGGGAGATTGCGACATCCTGCTGGTCTCCTGCGACGGCGGGAACGCGCGCCTGCTTCCTGGGCAGCTGGAGCGCCTCTGGACTCACGCGTGGAACAAATGGTACGCGGAGGCGTGCCATGCCTGACCTCACACAGGGAAACGGTCACAGCGCGATCCCGGAGCTCCTGTGGCACTCCTGCGAGGCGATGATGGTGATCGACGAGCAGCGGAAGATCCTGGCCGTCAACCCGGCCATGGAGCGGCTGACCGGGCGCAGGAAGGAGGAGCTCATGGGCCGCGCAGAGTGCGGGTTCCTCTTCAACTGCCGGGACGCGCAGGGATGCTCCCTGGCCGAGCAGCCCTGGGAGTGCCCGGGCCTGCGCGCGATCCAGGGCTTCGAGCCGATCCCCTCCGCCGAATACACCATCCACGATGCGCACGGAAAGGACATCGTCGTCAGCTCCAGCTACACCCCGATCCAGCTCGTCGGCCGGCCGGTCTGGGCGCTGGTGATCATGCGGGACATCACCCTGCAGAAACGCCAGGAGATGCGCCTCATCCTGCAGGCGAAGACAGACCCCCTCACCTCCCTGCCCAACCGCGCCGCCCTGATGGAGGCCTTTCAGGCGGAGCTCAAGCGGGCCAGCCGGTACATCCGCACGCTCGCGCTGGCCATGGCGGATGTGGACGGCTTCAAGCAGCACAACGACCGCTTCGGCCACCTGTCCGGCGACGACCTGCTGAAGGCGATTGCCGGCCTCCTGCGCACGGGACGCCGCCTGCCGGACCTGGTCGCCCGGTACGGCGGGGACGAGTTCATCCTGCTCCTGCCGGAGACGGATGCGGCCGGCGCCATGGTGGTGGCGCGGCGCCTTTGCCACATCGTCTCGCGCTTCCCCTTCGCGCCCACGGAAGCCCCGGTGGAGCAGCGCCCGCTGAAACCGATCGGGATCAGCATCGGCGTCGCGGCGTTCCCGGGGGATGGCGAAATCCCGCAAGAGCTCATCGCCTGCGCGGACAAACGGCTCTACGAGGCCAAGCGCCGGGGTGGCAGCCGGGCGGTCGGCCCGCCCTAGGAGGCGATGACCATGCGTTCTTCGATGCTCTCCGCTGTTGCCGCTTTCACGATGGGTCTCTTACTGGTCCAGCCAGCGTGTGGCAAACCTACCCTGCCCCGCGAGACGGCGAAGCTCACCTACGCGCCCGGCTGGGCGACACGCTCGAGGTCCACCACACCAGCACCGACGACACGGGGATGCCCCACAACGTGGACTTCCACGCCGTCACCGGCCCCGGCGGCGGGGCCACGGTGACCACCGTGGTGGAGGGGGAGGAAAAGATCGCCTGGTTCAATCTGCCCCTCCTTCCATGTGATCGGCGAGATCTTTGACGCGGTCTACCGGGAGGGGGACCTGCTGAGCCCGCCGGGGCGGAGCATCCAGACAACGCTGGTGCCAGCCGGCGGCGCGGTCGCAGTGGAGTTTGGGCTGGAGGTGCCGGGCACCTACACCCCCGTGGACCACGCCATCTTCCGCGTGGAAAAGGGGGCCGTGGGTTTTCTTGAAGCCGAGGGCAAACCCCGGCACGACCTCTATGTGTCCCAGGATGACACGGAGCCCTGCGAAGGCTGCCTCGTCCCTCCTTGAGAGAATCGGCCGCTACCTCGAACGAGCCTCCCGCTATCGAAGATCTGGCCATGCCACGGCTAAAACTGAGGTGGGGAGTGGCTATCTCCATTGGCCTCATTCACCTGGGAGTGCCTTTGGCTCCCATCACCTTCACCTGGCCGGCCTTCTGGCTTTTCCTGGGATTGACATGGGCTACCGGATGGGTGGGAATCGCCCTGTGTTATCACCGGCTGTTGACCCATCGAAGTTTCAAGGTGCCTCGGTTGTTGGAGTATCTCTTGACGTT
>CAYJUA010000090.1:0-6971 GCA_964373295.1 uncultured Planctomycetia bacterium | reverse complement strand
CCGCTGATACGCCTCGTGGGCCGGCGCAGGCAGGTACTGCGCGTCCATCTGGATTGGCTTGCCCCCGCGCAGGACCACCTGGCGGTCCAGGCGGACGAACCGCTCCCGCGCGGTGGGGGCGGGCAATCTCCGGCTGGATCCGCCCAGCGCGGCCGGGTCCACCTGCCGGAACGACTCGAGGAAGCGAACCTGCTCCGGCCGGAGCGGCCGGTACAGCTCCTCAAAGGTGATGAGCGGGGCGTCGCCCGCCTTCTTGCGCTCATCGATCAGCGGGTTCAGCGTCTGCATAGTGGAGAGGCGCAGGGCGCTCTCCTCCTCGGTGAGCCGCTCGATGGAAAGGCCTGCCGCCGGCGCGGCCGGCATGAGGAAGAGGGACCCGCAGAGGGACAACGCCAACCCGGAGCGCACATCCCCATTATAATGTAAGGGGCGCACGAATGCCGGCGAGCTGTAGCGCCCCCTGAGCTGGTATCGGCCACTGGGTACGCATCATGTAAGGGGCGCACGAATGCCGGCGAGCTGTAGCGCCCCCTGAGCTGGTATCGGCCACTGGGTACGCATCATGTAAGGGGCGCACGAATGCGAGTGTTGCTGCTGTTGCTGGCGTTCACCTGTCTGGCTGGCGAGGCGCGCGCGGGGGTCACCTTGGGCCCGGCGAGGGTCGCGGTGCCGGTGGCCGACCTGCGCAAGGAGCCTGCGCCGGCGGGCCCGACGCTCGAGCACGACCCCCTGCAGGAGAGCCAGCTCCTCTACGGCGACCCGGTGACGGTGCTGGAGATCCAGGGGGAGTGGGCCCGCGTGGCCGCGCCGGACCAGCAGGAATGGACGCACAACCGCCGGTGGGAAGGGTACCCCGGCTGGATGCGGGTTGCCGACCTGGTGCCGGAGCCGGCCGGCTGGTCGCCGAACCTGGTGGTGACCTCGAAGCTGGCGCATGCCCACACCGACCCCTCGCCGGATTCATCCCCTCTGCTGACGCTTTCCCTGGGAACCCGCCTGATGGGATCGGAAGAGGCAACGGGGTGGAAAATCCGGCTGCTCGACGGCTCCACCGGATGGACAGGAAGAGATGAGGCGCTCGACTTCATGCGCTGGCGCGCGGCGGACGAGGACTCCGGGCGTGTCCGCGGGCAGATTGTCACGGCGGCCCGCCTCCTCCTGGGCAGCCCCTACTACTGGGGCGGCCGCAGCAGTCACGACCCGATGACGGCCGGTCCGCCTCACGCGGCCGTGGACTGCTCCGGCCTGGTGGGACTCTGCTACCAGTCGGCGGACGTCTGGATCCCGCGCGACGCCCATGAGCAGTGGATGAAGGCCCGCCCGATCCCGCGGGAGGAGCTGCAGCCGGCCGACCTCGTCTTCCTCGCCGACCCGGAGAACGCCCACCGGATCACGCACGTGATGCTCTACGCCGGCGACGGCAAGGCCATCGAGGGGCCGGGCACGGGCACGGTGGTCCGCGAAATCCCGCTCGTGGAGCGGATGAGGGAGGCGGCCGGCCGCCGCGTCTATTATGGAAGCTATCTCTAGAATCACCGGCATCGCGCTGATCCCCTTGACCCTGCGCCTCCGCCAGCCCTTCGTCACCGCCCTCGGGGAGAAATCGGTCAGCCGGAACCTGCTGGTCGCCGTCCGCCTGGCCGACGGGACGACCGGGTTCGGCGAGGCCTCCGCCTCGCTGGCGTGGCCCGACGAGACGCGCGAGGCGATGGCTCACGTCCTGCGCCCGCTGATCCCGCGCCTCATCGGGGCGGAGATCCTCTCGGCTCGCCGGCTAGCGGCGCTCGGCTGGGAAGCGGCTGGGCGACACCCCACCGCCGCGGCCGCGCTGGAATGCGCGCTGATGGACGCCTGGGCCCGCGCGCGCGGGATCTCCCTGTGGGAGTGGCTGGGCGGAAGCAAAAGGTCCGTGACGACTTCCCTGACCCTGTCGGCCTGGAAACCGGCCGCCGCGGCCCGGGTGGCAAGGCGGGCGGCGGCGATGGGCTTCCGCCGGCTCAAGATCAAGGTGACCGGACGGGACCCGGATCAGGACATCCGCAGGGTGATCGCCGTCCACAGGGCAGCCCGCACGGCGGTGCTCTGGGTCGACGCGAACCAAGGGTTTGATGTCCGCGGCGCGGTTCGTTTCGCCCGCCTCCTGCGCCAGCGCAAGCTCCCGGTGGAGCTCCTGGAGCAGCCTCTGCGCCGCGAGAACTGGCGGGGACTGGGCCAGGTGCAGCGGGAGGGAGGCATCCCGGTGGTGGCCGACGAATCAGCCCGGTCGGTGGAGGAAGCCCACCGGCTCATCCGCGGCCGGCTGGTGTCGGCGATCAACATCAAGTTGGCCAAGTCGGGGATCGCCGGCGCGCGGGAGATCATCCGGCTGGCACGCCCGGCCGGCATCCGCCTGATGATCGGGTGCATGGCCGAGTCGGCAGTGGGGCTTTCCCACAGCGTCGCCCTGGCCTGCGGCTCCGGCGCCTTCCGCTACGTGGATCTCGATTCCCACCTCCTGGTCGTCTCCCCGCACTGCCGGCTCGGTTTTTCCGCGCGCGGCCAGCGCCTGTGGGTGCGCCCCTCACGCCCGGGCAGCGGCGTTTCCTTTCCCGACCCCGTATGATCCATCATCCCGCTGTTCTTCTGGGCATATTCATCGCGCTGGCGGCGGCCCTGCAGTTCGGGCGCGCCTTCCGGGTCCTGCCGGTCCCCTTCTGGTGCTACTTCCTGCCCATGCTGGGATCGGCGCTGGGGCTCATCCCCACGGCGAACCCGCTGTATGCATTCCTCTCGCGCCATCTGCTGCCGGTCTGCCTGGTCCTGCTCCTGCTCGCAGCGGACCTTCCGGCGATCACCCGCATGGGCCCCCTGGCGCTGGCGATGATGCTGGCCGGGTCCGCCGGGACGGTTCTCGGCGGTCTGGCCAGCTTCTTCCTCTACCAGCGTTGGCTCCCGGAAGGGAGCTGGGGCGCCGTCGGCGCGCTCGCCGGAAGCTGGACCGGCGGCTCGGCCAACCTGCTGGCGGTTAAGGAAGCTCTGCAGGTGCCGGACACGCTGATCGGGCCGATCATCCTCGTCGACGCGGGAGTCGCGTACACGTGGATGGGCCTGCTCATCGCGAGCGCGGGATTCCAGAACCGATGGGACCGGCTGGCCGGCCGCGCGCCGGGGGAAGAGCCAGCGGGGGACGGGGGTGAGCGACGCACTGACATCCGAGGCGGTCCGAAGGAGGGTGCGCAGGCGCGCAGTGGTGGAAACGGAGGCGGCCTGCGTTACCGGGAAATCAGCGCTACGTCCCCGACCTCCGAGGATTCCGCCGCGGAGCGCCAAGCACCCAGCCGAGGATGGCCGCGTCGCGAATCCCCCGACCCCGGTGGCCCATTCCCGGCGCGCGGCCGAACAGCTGTCGCCATCGCGCTGGCGATCCTCATCTCCCTGGCGGCGCAGGGCGTCGCCTCCCGGCTGCCGGCGCTCGGCGCGGCGATGAGCGCCTCCACGTGGGCGATTCTGCTGGTCACGACGGCGGCGCTGTTCCTCTCGATGACTCCCCTGCGGAAATTAGCGGAAGCCGGCGGGTCAAGCGCGGGGACCTTCTTCCTCTACGTCCTGCTCTGCTCGATCGGGGCGCGGGGAGACCTGGCGGCCGTGGGCCGGGCGCCGGTTTTCCTCCTGATGGGGGTCACCTGGATCCTGATCCACGGAGCGGTGCTGCTGGCAGCCGGCTGGCTCTGCCGGGCGCCGCTGGGGCTGATCGCCGTCAGCTCACAGGCAAACGTCGGGGGGCCGATCTCCGCCCCCATTGTGGGGGCTACCTTCTCCAAGACCCTGGCCGGCGTTGGCTTGGCTCTGGCCGTCCTCGGAAATGTCCTGGGGACCTACGTGGGGTTGGCCACTGCACTCATCGCCCGCTCTCTTGCAAGGGCCGGTGGGTTCGGCTAGAATAGCACTCTCGCCTTATGCGTACCCAGTGCCCGATACTAATTGGGGGGCGCTACAGCTCACCTGTGAATAGCGCCCCTTGCTCTTTATGCGCACATCTCGCCGGTTGGGCTGTGTTCCTTACTGCTCTCGCGCCGGCCGCCTTTGCCCAGCCGGCCGCGGACCCGGAGGCCGGCAAGCAGGCGTACATGGATAACTGCGCCCGGTGCCACGGCGCCACGGGCGCCGGCGACGGGCGGGACGCCGCCCGGATGTTCCCGCGCCCCCGCCCCCTGGCCGAGGGGATCTTCAAGTTCCGGACCACCGCCAGCGGGACCCCGCCGACCGACGGGGACCTCTACCGCACGATCTCCGAGGGGCTTCCAGGCAGCCGCATGCCGGAGTTCAAGCGCCTGGCCGAGGAGACCCGCTGGCAGCTCGTCGGGTACGTGAAATCCCTCTCCGCCGTGTTCCAGGAGCAGAAGCCGGAGCCGCTGGACCTGGGGACCGACCCCGGCCCGGGCAAGGCGGACCTCGCACGGGGCAAGGATCTCTACACGCAGCTCGGATGCAACGCCTGCCACGGGCCCTTAGGCCGCGGGGACGGCCCTTCCGCCGCGACGCTCGTGGATCCGTGGGGCAAGCCGACCCGCGCGGCCGACCTCACCCAGGGCTGGAACTACCGCAGCGGCGCGACCCCAAGTGACATCCTGACCCGGCTCATGACCGGGCTGGACGGCACACCGATGCCTTCCTACGCCGAGGCGGTCTCCTCGGCCGCGGAGGTCTGGGACCTGGCCTACTACGTGCACTCCCTGCAGGAGAAACCCCACTGGAGCCGGGCGGTCCGGGCGGTGAAGACGGAGGTGCCCCTGCCCTCGGCGCCCGACGACCCGGCCTGGCAGAAGGCCCCCCGCACCGACGTGCGCCTCTCCGGGCTCTACTACCAGGCCGGCGAGATCGTGCCGGCCGCCATCCATGCAATCTCCGTGCAGGCGTTGTACAATGATTCCGAGATTTCCTTCCGGCTCAGTTGGCATGACCCCACCGAGAGCCGGGAGGCCCCGCCCGATTCGCTCGGGCTGGCTCTCCTCACCGACCGGAGGAAGAAATGGGAGGTCGGCTCCCTGCGGAGTTGGCCGCCGGCCGGAGCGGAGGCCCCGCCGGAGGTGGCGGTGGATTCCTGGTCGGCCGGTGACGCCGCCGGGGCAGGTTCCTACGCCGATGGGGAATGGACCCTGGTGGTCACGCGGCCGCGGCCGCCCGCGGATGGCCCCCCGATGGTCGGCTTCATGGTCTGGGACGGCGGCAACCAGGAGCAGGGCCGCCACCGCGCCAGCTCGTCGTGGCTGGATCTGGTGGTGGGTCGGGATTAACAGGAGATTTGAGATGCAGGGCTCTTTCAAGTTCGGCTGGGTGGTTGCGGCCTTCCTCTTCTTCGTCGCCTATGGGTCGCTGGACACCTTCTCGGCTCTGGCGGCCGGGAAAAAACCGGAGGCGGCGGTGAAAGGGACCCTGGCCCAGGCGGTCACCGAGGCGCAGGCCGCCGGCACGGCGACCCTTTCCGGCAAGGTGAGCGTGAGCGGATCGCTGCCGGCGCCGCAGAAGATCAAGATGGCCGCCGACCCGGTCTGCACGCAGCAGCACTCGGCGGACGTCTTCAGCCAGGACGTGGTCGCCAACAACGGCGCCCTCCAGTACGCCACGGTCTATATTAAGGAAGGGGCGCAGGGCGCCTTCCCCGCTTCCGCGACGCCGGTGGTGCTGGACCAGCAGGGGTGCATGTACTCCCCGCCGGTCTTCGCCCTCCAGGCGGGCCAGCCGCTGGAGATCCGCAACAGCGACCCCACCCTCCACAACGTCAACTGCCAGGCGGCCGGCAACAAGAAGTTCAACCTTGCCCAGCCGACCAAGGGGATGAAGACCACCAAAACCTTCGACAAGCCGGAGATGGGGATCCCCTTCAAGTGCAACGTCCATCCCTGGATGGCCGCCCACGGATCCGTCTTCGCCCACCCGTTCTTCGCCGTGACCGGCGCGGACGGCAGCTACTCGATCCAGGGCCTGCCCGCCGGCGCCTACACGGTGGAGGTGTGGCACGCCAAGCTCGGCGCGGCAACCCAGCAGGTCACCGTGGCCGACGGCGAATCGAAATCGGTCGACTTCCAGCTCCAAGCCAAATAGCGGATGCTGCTCCCCGAAAGCGCCAGCACCTACGGGCCCAAGGTTGACCAGATCTTCTGGGCCATCGTCGCCATCACCGGGTTCTTCTTCTTCCTGGTGCAGGGCGGCCTGCTCCTGTTCGTGCTGAAGTACCGCGCCCGCCCCGGCCGCGAGGCCGCCTACGTTCACGGCAACACCCTGCTGGAGGTCGTCTGGACCGTGGTGCCGTCGCTGATCCTGCTGGCCCTCACCATCGCCAGCCAGCGGGTCTGGGCCGAGATCCGTTTCCCGGCGAACCGGCCCAAGGAGGCAGTCCAGGTGGAGATCCTCGCCGAGCAGTTCGCCTGGAACGTCCGCTACCCCGGCCCGGACGGCCGGTTCGAGACGCCCGACGACGTGACCACGCTGAACCAGCTCCACCTGCCCGTGGGGCAGGTCGCCCTGATCCGGCTCAGGGCCAAGGACGTGATCCACAGCTTCTTCGTGCCCGAGTTCCGGGTGAAGCAGGACGCCGTGCCGGGCCTGCCCACGCAGGTCTGGCTGGAGCCGACCCGGGCCGCGCAGCTCGAAATCCTCTGCGCGGAGCTGTGCGGGCTGGGGCACTACCGGATGCGCGGCTTCGTCACCACGGAGTCCCCGGAGGCGTTCCAGGCCTGGCTGCAGGAGACGAAAATAAATGAGTAAAATCTTCTCCACCGACCACAAGGTGATTGGGATCCAGTTCCTCTTCACCTCCCTCTTCTTTATGCTCTTTGGCGGCCTACTGGCCATGCTGATGCGCTGGCAGCTCGGCTGGCCGGGCAGCCCCCTTCCCTTCCTGGAGAGATTCGCCCCGGAGGGGATGCCGGGCGGCTACATGGTGCCGGAGTACTACAACATGCTCTTCACCATGCACGGGTCGGTGATGATCT
>CAYJUA010000089.1:0-6994 GCA_964373295.1 uncultured Planctomycetia bacterium | reverse complement strand
GTCTGCCCCTGGTAGGCCAGCTCGAAGTCGTGGATGATCCCGGAGCCGGTCATCGCCACGGCGGTGATCACCTTCCGCTCGATGAGGTCCACGATCAGCGGGGTCAGCCCCACCTTCAGCACATGGGCCCCCATCATCGCCAGGACCGGCCGGCGGCGCCGGTGCGCCTGGGCGACGGCCTCCACCAGCCGGTGGAGCTTCTCCGCCGCCAGGATCCGGGGCAGCCCGTCGAAGAAGGCGCGGAAGGAGGAGCCGGGCCGGGCGAGCTTCGCGAAGGAGTCCTTCGAGACTTGGCTTTGCCTTTCGGTGACGCTGTACCGCCGGAGCCGGGTGAGATTCAGGGGGGTTGATCTCGGCATGAACCGTATTCTAGCAAAAATATGCTACGCTGAGGGCCGTGAAAGGTCGCCTGCTCTATCCTCTTCTGATCACGGCGGCCGGGCTGGCGGCCTACGCCAACAGCTTTTCCTGCCCCTTCATCTTCGACGACTACGTCCAGATCCTCCAGAACCTGCGTCTCCAGCAGGGCCTGTTCCATCTCCTGGGGGGAACGACCCGGCCGGTAGTGGCCCTGACGCTGGCGCTCAACTACCGGCTGGGCGGACTCGACGTCTGGGGCTACCACGCGGTGAACATGGGTATCCACATGACGGCGGGGCTGCTCCTTTACGGCATCGTCCGCCGCACCCTGCAAAGCCCTCCCCTGCGCCGGAGGTACGGGAAGAGGGCCGCGGGGCTCGCCGCCGCCGTCTCCCTGCTGTGGGTGGTCCATCCCCTCCAGACGCAGAGCGTCACCTACGTGATCCAGCGGGCCGAATCGCTGATGGGGCTGTTCTACCTGCTGGCGTTGTACAGCGTGATCCGCTCCAACCAGCCGGGCGGGTCCCGGCCGTGGCCGGCCGCGGCGGTCCTGGCCTGCACCCTGGGGATGGCCACCAAGGCGGTCATGGCGACGGCGCCGGTCGTCATCCTTCTCTATGACCGGATCTTCCTGTGTCCCTCGCTCCGGGGGATCCGGCTCCGGCGGGGGGCCCTCTACCTGGCGCTTTTCTCCACCACCGGGGGAGTCCTCCTCCTCCTCTTCGGCGGCAGGCCGGAGGTGTACGGACCGGAGGTGGGTTTCGCCGTGAAGGGCGTCCCTCCCGCGGCTTACGCCCTGACGCAGCCGGGCGTGATCTTGCATTACCTGCGCCTGTCGGTTTGGCCGCACCCGCTTGTGCTCGACTACGGCTGGCCGCTGGCCCGGACAGCATGGGAGATCATCCCGCCGATGGCCGCCATGGCCGGCCTCGCGGCCGCCACCCTGTGGGCCCTGCGGCGCCAGCCCGCGGCGGGATTCCTGGGGGCCTGGTTCTTTCTTATCCTGGCGCCAACCTCCAGCTTCATCCCGGTCCTCGACCCGGCCTTCGAGCACCGGATGTACCTTCCGCTGGCGGCGGTGATCGCCGGGATCGTGCTGGGCGCCGACCATCTCCTGCCGCGGCTCAGCGCCAATCCCCGGGCACGGCTCCTGGCGGGCGCCGCCCTGGCTGCGGCCGCCGCCTTGGGCTTCGGCGCGGCCACCGCGCGCCGCAACCACGATTACCGCACGGTCCTCTCCATCTGGGAGGACACCGTGCGCAAGCGCCCCCTGAATTCCCGGGCGCACAGCAACCATGGGGCGGCCCTGCACCTGCAAGGGCGGCTGGAAGAGGCGATCGCGGAATACCGGGAAGCCTTGCGCCTGGAGCCGGATTACGCCGACGGACACAACACCCTCGGCTACGTCTTGGAGGCCCAGGGCCGGCGCGAGGAGGCGAAGGCGGCGTTCGAGGAAGCCCTGCGGCTGCTGCCGCGCCATGAGAGGGCGAAGAAAGGGCTGGCCCTGGTGCTGCGCAACCAGGGTCTCATCTTCCAGGCGGAGGGGAAGGGCGAGGAGGCGCTGGAACGGTACCGCAGGGCCGTGGAGCTGAACCCGGAAGACGCCGGCACGCACAACAACGTGGGCACTTTGCTCTTCCAGAAGCAGCGCTGGCAGGAGGCGGAGGAGTGGTTCCGCAGGGCGATCCGGCTGGATCCCCGCCATGCCGAGGCCCACAACAACCTGGGAGCTGCCTTGGAGATGCAGGGGCGGGTAGAAGAGGCGATCCCTCATTACCGCCGTGCCCTGGAGCTCAAGCCGGATTACGCCTCGGCGCACGTGAATCTCGAACGCTCCCTCTCGGTGCTGGAAGGCGGCCGCGGGCAGGCAGCCGCCCGGCCGTAGCTTGCCCGATGCCGGATCTGCCCTCCTATCCTATGGACTACGCCAGCGGGGCCGCTATGCGGGTCCGGCGGGACGTCGAGCAGCGACGGAAAACGACCGGCAGCGCGGGGTGGTATACTACGTCCCCCATGAAGCTCCGTCTCTTCAGCGCGTGGTTGGCCGTGACAGCCGGCGGCTGGGGTCTTCTGGGCGCGCCGTGGCTGACGAACGCCTTCGGCGGGGACGCCCCCGACGTCTCGCCGCCGAAGGTGAGGATCGCTTCCCCGGCCCAGGGAGAGCACGTCCGCGGCGCGGTGTCCATCGAGGTGGAGATCTCCGATAACGGGGAGATCCGGGAGGTCAGCGTCAGCCGCGACGGCGCTTTCCTGAAGTCCACCGACATCGCCCCTTACCAGGTCGATTGGGACACCGGGAAGGAGATGGAGGGCCCCCACACGCTCGTCGCCAGGGCGCTGGACGCCGCGGGCAACGAGGGCTCCTCCCCGTTCGTCACCGTCACCGTGGACAACACCCCGCCGACGGTGAAGCTCTCCCAGCCGGCCCGCCAGCAGACCGTGACTGGAAAGATCGCGCTGGAGGCGCAGGCCTCCGACATCATCGGCGTCGCCGAGGTGCGCTTCACCGTGAACGGCCTCCCCAGCGGCTCGGTCCGCAAGCCCCCCTACACCTCCCTCTGGGAATCCAAGGCGGTCTCCAACGGGGTGCACGTGTTGGAGGCCCGCGCCCTGGACCTCGCCGGGAACTCCGCCGTGTCGGAGCCGGTGGAGATCCGGGTGTCCAACACCAACAAGCCTCCGGTCCTCTCCGTCACGGCCGGGGCCAAGTCCGTCTCCGAGGGGGAGACGCTGGAATTCCGCCTGACGGCCACCGACCCCGACGGCCCCCGGGACATCGTCACCTTTCGAGGGATTGACCTGCCCGCCTGGGTTAAGCTGGATTCCCGCACCGGCGAGGTGGTGGCCGCGCCGGACAGGCAGGCCGCGACGCTGCAGGACCCTCAGAAAGTGTATCCCTTACGCTTCCAGGCGTGCGACCCCGAACCCCTGTGCGCAAGCATCCAGGTGCCTGTGACCGTCAACAACGTCAACAGCGCGCCGGAGCTGCGAGCGATGGCCGACCTCTCCGTGCGCGAGGGGAAGCAGCTCCTCTTCACGCTGGATGCCGCCCGCGACCCGGACGGCGACCTCCTCACTTACAGCACGGGCCCCCTGCCCGGCTGGCTGCGCTTCGACCGGGAGAGCAGAACCTTCAGCGGGACGCCGGACTACGACACCGCCACACTGGAGGAGCCCACGGTGAGCGTCACCGTCACCACGAAGGTGACGGACCCGGAGGGGCACGCCGATGAGAAGAGCTTTGGCCTCTCCGTCGTCAACCGGAACCGGCCGCCGAAGCTCAAGCGGATCTCGGACAAAACTCAGCCGGAGGGCCGCACCTTCGCATTCGTCGTCGAGGCCTCCGACCCCGACGAGGAGATCCCCACCCTGACCGCCTCAGGAATCCCCTCCGGGGCCGTCTTCCAGGACGGGAGGGACGGCACCGGCACCTTCCTGTGGGCCAGCCGGGAGGACCAGGCGGGAACGTACAAGGTCGTCTTCAGCGCATCCGACGGGGAGCTCAAAGACACGCAGACCGTGGCGATCAAGCTGGAGGAGGTATCGCTGTCGCTCTCAGGCACGATCAAGAACATCCTCGGGGAGGGGTTCCCCGACGCCACGGTCCGGCTGACCAGGGCCGGGCAGCCGCTGGCCACCGTCACCACGGACTCCAAGGGGTACTTCATCGCGACCGACCTGCGCTCCGCGACCTACACGGTGAAGCCGAACTACGCGCCATCCGAGGAGTTCTCCGTGGAGGCCCGGGCCTCCCTGGGAGGGTACCACTTCCAGCCGCTCTCGAAGCGCGTGACGCTCGACCGGACCGATCAGACGGGGGTGGACTTCACGGCTCATCCGGACTGACGGCGGACGTCCGGACGAGCAGGCGCGCGGAGAGGGAGGTCCCCTCCTGGATGGAGGATAGGTCCCTCAGCGTCCGGGTGACGTAGGCCATGGCGAGCCCGGTCTCATCCAGCGAGCCCAGTTCCACCTCGACCACCGGCTCATTGTCGCTGGAAAGGATGAGGACCGAGCCTTCCTTGGCGCCGGAGAGCCCCTCCAGCGACAGCACGAAGAAGTCCCTCGTGTCGCTGAGGCGCTGAACCACCACCTGCGAGGACTGGGGCGAAACGAATTCCCTCTCCTCCTCGGCGAGAGCGGGGGCCCCGGCTTCCGCGGCGGTTTCAGGAGAGGGTTGGGAAACAGCCGGAGTGGCCTCCGGAGCCGGCGCCGCCGGCGCGGCTGAAACCGGCCCAGGGGCCGGTGGAGGCGGCGCCGCAGGTGGCGGGCGCTGCTGGCCGATCGTGGCCACCAGGTCCGCCGACCGAGTCCGCTCTCGCCGGAGTTCCTCTTCCACCCGCTCCTTCTCCTGTTCGGCCTGCTGCCGGGCGGCCTCCATCGAATCCCGTTCCCGCTGCAGTCGGCTCACCTGCGTCTGGCTGGCCCGCTTCTCAATGGCTGAGGCCTCCCCCCGCTCCTGAAGCTCGCGCCGCGCCTTTTCCAAATCGACCTGGAGCGCGTTGACCCGCTGGGTCAGTTCGGTCCGCTCGGCCTGAAGCTGGCGGAGCTGGCCCTCGGCCCCCTTGGCCTGCTCCAGATCAAGCTCCAGGCCGGTCCCCTTCTCGTTGAGGCGGGTCGTCTCCAGTCGTAGGGCCCGGATCTCCTTGAGCTGCTCGCCCTGCGTTCGCTGGGCGATCTTCACCTGCTCCTGGAGGTTCGCCGCTTCCTGCTGGATCTGCTGGTACTCCGCCCGGATCTGGGTGGAGGCCTTGATGGCGTCGGCCAGGGCCAGGTTCAGGCGCCGGAACTCCTCCTCCTTCGCCGCCAGCAGCTGCTGCTGCCGGGTCAGCTCGATCTTGGCCGAGGAGAGGTCCGCTTCCGCCTGGCGGACCTGCACCTGCAGCTCCGCCTGTGCCTGCTGAGCGTCTTTCGAGGTGGCCATGCCCTGCTCGTGGAAGCGCTGGGTCTGGGCCAGCTGCTCGGCCAAGCGGTCCCGCTCGCCCTGCAGCGCCGCAAGCTCCTGCTCTCTCTCTCGCACGGCCGCGGCGAGCCGCTGTGCCTCGGCCGTCTTCTCGTGGGCCTGGCCGCGGGCCATCGCGATCTCCTCGCTGGCCCAGGAGGAGGCCTGCTTGCCGGCCTGAACCTCCCTCTCGGCGCTGGTCAACGCCGCCTGGGTCTTGACCAGCTCGGCCTGAAGTGTTACGTGGGCTGCCTGGAGTTGGGTCAGGGCGTTGGCCTTCTCCTCCAGGTGCTGCTTCTGCGAACCCAGCTGCTTCTCCAAGTTGGCTTGGGCGCTCTGCCCCGACGCTCTCGCCTGCTGGAGACGCTCGACCTCCTCCTCCCTGGCCAGGAGCTGCTGCTTCAACTGGGAGAGATCCCGGCTGACGGAAGTCTGTGCCCCCTCGAGCTGCTTGAGCCGACCCTGCAACCGCCCCATCTCCTCCATCAGGCGCGCCTTCTCCTGGCTGAGCTCCTTCGCTTGATCCTGCAGCTTAGCGGAGGCCAAGGAGAGGCGAGAGATCTCCTGCTCCTTCTCCCGAAGGCGCTCGGTGGCGTAGGACAGCTGCTGGCCCAAATCCGCTTGAGCCCGCTGGCCGGCTTGGATCTGCTCCGTCAGGCCGGCGACGGTTGCCCTCATCTTGGCCAACTCTCCTTGGACCGACGTGTGCTCCTGGTGGATCTTCTTCAGCTCGGACTCCAGCGCTTCCTTCAACCGCTCAGTTTGCGCGACGCCCGCCTGGAGGGAAGCCTCTCTGCGCCGGCTGACCGCCAAGTCCTGCTCCAGCTGCACATGGGCTTTCCTCAGCTCTTCCAGCGAAGCGGCCGTCTCTTCGCCGTTCTTCTGGAGCCGCTGGATGGAGACGCGGCTGTCATGCAACTCCTTGGTGAGTTGCTTCCCCTTTGCCTGTTCGGCCCCGCGGGCTGCACGCGTCTTCTCCAGCATCTCCGCCTGTGCCCTGGCCAAGCTCCCCTGTTCCTTCAGGCGAGCTTCCAAGTCGCTCTTTTCCCTGAGAAGCTGGGCGACCTGGTCCTCCAGCCGCTCCCGCCGCGTCCCCATCTGCGCCAGGTCCGCCATGAGCTGGGATTGCGCCTTGCGCTGAGTCTCGAGCGAAGCGGTTAGTTCGTCCTGCTTCGAGCGGCTCTTCTCAAACTCGCCGCGCAGCTCCGCGATGGTCTTCTGGCCGAGCGCCAGCTCCCCCGTCATGCGCTCCAACTGCGCCTGCGCCCCGGTCAGCGCGCCTTTAACCTGGACCAGGGATTCCGACTGCCGCCGCAGCTCCTCCACCCGCCGGCCGAGATCCGACTCCAGCGCGTCCCGCTGGCCGCGCGCCACCCCGAGATCCGCCCTGACCGTCTCAAGCTCCCGCTGCGCCTGCGTCAGCGCGGCCGCCGCGTCCGTGCGGCCCTTCCGCTCCCGCTCCAGCTGGGCCGACAGGACCGAGTGCTCCTTCTGGGATTCTTCTGTCCGCGACTGGAGCCGCTGCTCCAGCGCCGTACGGTTCTTCTCGCTGCGCGCGAGATGCTCCTCCACGGCGTCGCGCTGCTTCTTGAGGTCCGACAGCGTAGCCATCACCTGGAACTGGGCACTGCGCTGAGACTCCAGCTTCTTGCCAAGGTCCTCCTCGCGCCGGCGCGACGAAACCAGCTCCTC
>CAYJUA010000088.1:2772-7097 GCA_964373295.1 uncultured Planctomycetia bacterium | reverse complement strand
ACGCGCTCTTCGGCACTGCGCCCGACACCGCTGACGACGTGATTGGCGAGGCGCTCGCCTTCGCGGTCGGCGCGATCGATTCTCAGACTCCGGTCCGTGGGCGCCCCACACAACCGGCCCCGTCTGAATTCTCGCTCGACTCGGTGCAGCGTGACCGCTTTGGTGAGGAGGAGGTCACGGAGTTCCATCTCACCTGCGCATCCCACGCCGAGGATCTCGCGTTGGGCCTGCAGGGTGCGGGGGACCGGCGGGCGGGCCGGCGCCGATGGCGATAGGCAAACCGCCGGCCGGGAGCCTGTCCATGTCCCGGCTCTCGGACCTCGGGTCCCGGATCGGCCGGACCCAGTGGCTGTGGATCCTGACGGCCGCCATGCTTCTCGCCGCCGGTCTGATCGGGATCACCGCCATCCAGGGCCCGTGGCAGGCAAACCGTCGGAAGATCGGTCTGCAATTCGACGAGGAGAAGCAGCGCTCGGAGCTGCTGCTGGCGGCCCAGCGGAAAAGGGCATCTCTCCAAAAAGCCGAGCAGGATCTGCTCCTCGAAGGGGGGGCCCCCGCGCTGACCAGCGAGGTTTCCCGGCTGGCGACGGAATCCCGACTGGCGATAGAGTCGGTGACCCCTCAACCGGACCTCTCGATCCCGCCGTACACTCAGTTCCAGATCGAGATCACAGCCGCCGCGGGGCAAGGGGAGCTCCTCGGCTTCCTGCGGGCGATCGAAACCCACCGGCCGCTGCTGCTGCTCAACGAGATGGAGATCGGGGAGGTGCCCGATGAGCGCCCTTCCGAGATCCAGCAGCTTTCCGCGGTGGTCCCGGGAGGCGAAACCCCGGAAGCGCAGCGCGTCCGGATGAAGATCGGCGCCCTGGGGCGCCTCAAGAAAGCGCCATGACGCGCACGCAGATCCAGCAGGTCCTGGTCATCGTCCTCCTGATCGCATTCGGCGCCGTCTGGGCGACCACCCGGAAGGGGCCGCTACCCGGCCCGGCCCCCGCGGAGACGGCCCCAGCCGCGGAAACCGCCCCGCGCACCAAAGAACCTGAAGCCGCGACCTCTCCGGCGGAGCTGGAGGGCCCGGTGGCTTCCGAGGTCCGCGATCTCTTCCGTCTCCCAGCCCGGCTTCTCGAAAAGATCCGCGAGAGAGAGCGGGCCCTGCAGCTGGAACAGGCCCAGCAGCTGCAGCCGCCGTCCCAGCCGCCGCCCCCGGCCGAGCCGCCCCCGGAGCTTCCCTCGCTGGAGCTCCAGGGGATCTTCTGGGGAGCCGGCCGGCCCCAGGCGATAATCAATCGAAGGATTGTGTCGGTTGGTGATACCATGGAGCGAGCCCGGGTTGTTGCCATCACCAAGGAGGGAGTCACGCTGGCCTATGGAGAGCGGCAGGTGCAGCTCAAGCCGAGCACCGAGATCCGCAGCGGCGACTCGGGGTCGGGCCAGGGGGGCCCGTACACCGGTGAGCGATAGGCCAGGCGCGTGCCTGCGGGTCCTCCTCGCGCTGGCGCTCTTCACAGCCGGCGTGGACGCGGCGCGCGGGCAGATCCAGGCGAAAGAGCAGCCCGCCACCATCTCCATGGACGTCACCGAGGCGTACCTCGAGGACATCCTGAAGGTCCTGTCCCGCCAAGCCGGCATGAACTTCGTTGCCTCCGAGGGGGTCCGTGAGAAGAAGGTCACCCTGTATTTTGACGAGGTGCCGATCTTCGACGCCCTGGAGACGATCCTCAAAGCGCACCACCTCGCCCTCAAGCCGAAAGAGGGCAAGAACCTGTTCCTCGTCACGGAGTCCGGGGCCCCCAAGATGGCCACGGTGACCCGGGTCTTCGAGCTCCAGTTTGCGCGGGTCCTGCCCAGCGCGGGCGAGCTCTTCCCCAACTTCGGATACACCGGCTCCCTCATCAAGCAGACCTTCGCCACCAGCACGTCGACCGGCACGACGGGAGGCGCCCAGGGATCCACCAGCACGTCGACCGGCACGACGGGAGGCGCCCAGGGATCCACCGGCGGGATCGTCCAGATCGTGCGGGCCCTCCTGACCGAGTACGGCTCGGTGGTGCCGGATCCCAGGACGAACTCGATCATCGTCACCGACGTGCCGGAGGTCATCGAGGTTATCGCGCAGACCATCGCCCGTCTGGACGTTCGGCCAAAACAGATCTACATCGAGGCGGAGATCCTCGAGGTGACCCTGGACACCCTGCGTAGGATCGGGGTCGAATACGGCGATTCCGAGGGGAAGATCGCCACCTACAAGCTTCCGTCCCGCACCAGCTTCTTCCCGTTCTCTCTGGGGCTCTTTGACGGCGCCACCCAGACCCACACCCTGGGGAGCCTCGCCTTTGTGGACCCCACCATCGTCTTCCGGATGCTGTCCACCGAGAGCGACGTGAAGTTCCTCGCCCGGCCGCGCCTGCTGACCCTCTCCGGGGAGGTGGCGGAGATCCGGATCATCTCGGAGGCGGTCACCGGGACCACCTCGGATTCCCAGGCCACCACCGGCACGGTCACAACCTCTCCAGAGCGGACCACGGTGGGCACCATCCTCCGGGTTACCCCACTGGTGAACAACGACCAGTTCGTGACCATGGTTATCGAGCCGGAGGTGTCCCGGGTCCTCCAGTCCAGCTCCTTCTCCTCTTTCCTGGACCCCAACCGGCGGATCGCCCGCACCACGGTGATGGTCCCCAACTCCGGCACCGTGATGATCGCCGGCCTCATCTCCAGCGAGCAGACCCACTCCAACCGCCGGATCCCCGGCCTGGGGGACCTCCCCCTGATCGGGCTCCCGTTCAAGCGGAGCACCACGGAGAGGGAGAACACCGAGATCCTCCTCTTCATCACGCCGCACATCCTGGAGGGCGGCGTGGGCCGCAAGGCCCTGGCCAAGGAGCGGGAGCAGGCGCCCCTCTCCATCGAGGAGGACCGCGCCCTGCAGGGTCACCGAAAGCGGCTGCTCCGGGAGCGGGCCATCGTCGACACGATCGACAGCTTGGTGAGATGACCGTCCGGACCCACATCCGGCTCGGGGAGATCCTGGTCCGGGAGGGGATCCTTACCGAGCAGCAGCTCCGCGACGCCATCAACTTCCAGAAGAGCTCCGGGAAGCGCCTCGGCGATGCCCTCGTCTCCCTCAAGATGGTGACGGAGGAGCAGCTGGCGGAGGTGCTCGGGCGCCAGCTGGGCATCCCGTTCCTCCGCCATTCCAAGGGGGAGCTGCAGCCGGCCACCGACGCCGCCCTCCAGAAGATCTTCACAGCCCAGTTCGCCCGGGAGCAGCTGGTCCTCCCCCTCTCCAAAAAAGGCGGCGCCCTGACCGTCGCCATGGTCGACCCGATGGACCTCATCCAGGTAGACAACCTCAAGCGGATGACCGGCCTGCAGATCCAGCCGGTGATCACCACTCCATCGGACCTGCAGGAGGCCATCGACGCCGCCTACGGGAAGTCCGACCTCCTCAAGCAGGTGGTCGCCGGGACGTACGGGGAGCCCGGCGGCCCCGACGCGGCCGCCGTGGAGCAGGTGCAGGAGATCGATGAGACGAAGCGCCCCTCGCAGGAGGATCTCACCAGCAAGGCGGGAGAGGCCTCCGTGGTGCGCCTGGTGGACCTGTTCCTCCTGGAGGCGGTCAACTCCCGCGCCAGCGACATCCACGTCGAGCCCCAGCTCAATCGGATCTCGATCCGGTTCCGGATCGACGGGGTCCTGGCCCCCGTGGACCCCCCGGCCGCGCACCTCCTCCCGGCGATCGTCTCCCGCATCAAGATCATGGCGAAGATGGACATCTCAGAGAAGCGGCTCCCCCAGGACGGCGCCTTCACGGTCCGGATCGGCGAGAAGGTCGTGGACCTGCGCATCTCCACGATCCCCGTGATCTATGGGGAGAAGGTGGTGATCCGCATCCTGGACAAATCCGCTTTGGTGACCGATTTCAAGGCATTGGGAATGCAGGGAAAGGCGCTGGAGGACGTGGAGAAGGGGATCACGGCCCCCTATGGCCTCGTTTTCATCACGGGGCCCACGGGGAGCGGGAAATCCACCACCCTCTACGCGATCCTGACCCGGCTGAAGAACCCCGCTAAGAACCTCATCAGCATCGAGGACCCGGTGGAGTACAAAGTGGAGGGGATCAACCAGGTCCAGGCGAAGCCGCAGATCGGCCTTACCTTCGCCACCGGCCTTCGCGCGTTCCTGCGCCAGGACCCGGACATCATCATGGTGGGGGAGGTGCGCGACCTGGAGACCGCGGAGATCTGCGTACGCGCCGCCCTGACGGGGCACCTTGTCCTCTCCACCCTCCACACCAACGACGCCGCCTCGTCGATCACCCGGCT
>CAYJUA010000088.1:0-2762 GCA_964373295.1 uncultured Planctomycetia bacterium | reverse complement strand
TCATAGACCTCGGGATCGAGCCGTTCCTCCTCTCGCCCTCCCTGGTGCTGCTCATCGCCCAGCGCCTGGTCCGGAAGCTCTGCCCGGAGTGCAGGGAGCCGGTCCAGCCGGCCGCGTCGTTCCGTGAGAGGGTCAAGCTCCCCGAGGGCAAATACTTCCGGCCGAAGGGATGCGCCTCATGCCGGAATATGGGCTACCGGGGACGGGTCGCCATCTACGAGGTCCTGGCCGCGGACGCGAAGATCCAGGACCTCGTCTCCAAGCGGGCGCACGCGGAGGAGATCCGGCAGGCCGCGCGGGCCCAGGGGATGAGGTCCCTCCTGGAGGACGGGGTGGACAAGGCCGCTGCCGGGGTCACGTCGCTCGAGGAGGCCTTCAGCGTGACCATCGGGGAACGGTGAGCCGTGGCCCTCTACGCCTACCAGGCCAGGGACAAGAGCGGCAAGCTGGAGCGGGGGACCGTGGACGCGCCCAACCCAGACGAGGCGCTTTCCATCCTGCAGTCCCGGGAGCTGCTCGTTGTCTCGATCCAGGAGCAGCAGAAGGGCGGGGCGGGCCCGCGCCCCGCCCTGTCACCCAAGCGCTCCCACCGGGGCGTGAAGGCCTCGGACCTCATCATCATGGCCCGCTCCCTCTCCGCGATGACGGAGGCGGGCCTCCCCCTCCTGCGGGCCCTGGAGACGGTGGGCTCCCAGATCCGCTCGCAGAAGCTCAGCGCCGCGCTCCTGGAGATCATCCGGGACATCCGCGGGGGCTCCACGTTCCGCGACGCCATCGCCAAGCACCCCAGCATCTTCTCTCCCTTCTGGGTCAGCCTGGTGGAGACCGGCGAGGCTTCCGGCCAGCTCACCAAGTCGCTCGAGCAGATCTCCATCCACCTGGAGAAGTCCGGGGCCATCCAGCGCAAGGTGGTCTCCGCCCTCATCTACCCCGCGATCCTGCTCTCCGTGGCCATCGTGGCGATCTTCGTCTTCACGCTGAAGATCATCCCGACGTTCGGCGCGATGTTCTCCAGCTTCGGGGCGGAGCTGCCCCTGCTCACCCGCGCCGTGATCGCCTTCTCGAACCTCCTCCGCAGCTGGATCCTCCTGATCCTGGCCGCCGCGGTGGGCGGAGGCTTCCTCCTCTCCAGCTACCTCAAGACCAAGCCCGGCCGCTGGCAGTTCGACCGGATCCGGCTCCAGATGCCGGTCTTCGGCCCGGTCTTCCAGGGGGTATCGGCGGAGCAGTTTGCCTCCAACCTGGGCACCCTCCTCCGGGCGGGGGTGCCGATCCTCCACGCCCTGGAGATCGTGATCACCACCTGCGACAACAAGGTCGTGGCCGCCGCCATCGAGCACATGCGCGCCGGGGTGCGGGAGGGCAAGCCCCTGGCCGAGCCCCTCACCGAGAGCGAGGTCTTCCCTCCCATGGTGGTCCAAATGATGGCCGTGGGAGAGCAGACCGGCAAGCTGCCGGACATGCTGGCAGAGATCGAGAAGTATTACGACGAGCAGGTCGCCACCGCCGTGGAGCGGATGACCGCCATGCTGGAGCCGATCATGCTGATCGGGATGGGCCTCATCATCGGGCTCCTCGTGATCTCCATGTACCTGCCGATTTTCCAGCTCACGTCGGTGATCAAAGGGTAAAATGGGCAACCGGGAAGAAACCGGCGGGCGCCGTGTTGATCTTAGTGTGAACCGGAAGCACTCAAAAGGGGAGGGAACAATGAAACGCGCACGCACTGCAGGCTTCACCCTGATGGAGCTTCTCATTGTGGTGATCATCGTGGGCATCCTGGCCAGCGTGGCCCTCCCACAGTTCGGGCGGATGACCCGCAGGGCGCGGGTCTCGGAGGCTCAAAACATGATCGCCGCGATGCTGACGGCGGAGTGGCTCTACTACCAGGAGAACAACAGCTTCACTAACGTCGTGGCCCGACTGATGGTGGATATCCCCGCTGAATCGGCCGACGAAAACTGGGACTACGCCGTGAATGCCGAGGGGCCGCCTGTGATCATCCGGGGAACCGGCGAAGCGGCGACTCCCGTGGCGGGCATTGTCGTGACCGGCCAGATGACGGCCGACGGCGTCCGCACCGTCACGAACAACTAAAAGGATCACTGTGGGCCGCTGGCTTGGCCAGCTCCAGGAGGGGTTCACCCTCCTGGAGCTTATCATCACGGTGCTGATCGTCGGCATCGTGGCCTCCTTCGCCATCCCCAACTTTTCCAAGATGGTCGAGAAGGCGAAGGTCAGGGACGTCCAGACGGCGCTCGCCGCCCTCGCCACCGCCGAGCGGATCTACCGGCTGGACCAGGGCACTTACGGCACCCTGGCGAACCTGGCGGCCAACAACTACGCCTCAGACCCCGACGCGGGGAATTTCAACGTCGACTGGGACTACGCCGTCGTCAGCGGGGGCGCGGCCTTCACGGCCACGGCCACCCGGACCGGCGGCGGCTACAACAACAACACGGTCCTCGTGAACCAGAACTACACCGGCGCGCCGGTCGCCGGGGCGCCCTACAACGGCAGGACCTACGCGGGCAGCCATCCCCTCCGCGACTGAGCTATAATGGTACAGTGCCAGCTCGGAGACCTGGCACCGTCAGACGTTCCCCTGGGGCTGTAGCTCAGTTGGGAGAGCGCTTCAATCGCACTGAAGAGGCCGAGGGTTCGAATCCCTTCAGCTCCAGTGGCTTTCTGATTCCGCCATCATTCAGGGATTCGAAGGGGAGGTCCGACGATCCGACCTTATGGAAGGATCGGGGCTTCGG
>CAYJUA010000087.1:0-7179 GCA_964373295.1 uncultured Planctomycetia bacterium | reverse complement strand
ACGCAGGCCGTCTCCGTTTCCACCGCTGCGCGCCTGCGCGCCCTCCCGCCTTCGGCGGGACCGCCTCGGATGTCCATGCGTCGCTCACCCCCCCGCCCCCCGTCCGGCCTCCCCCCGCCCGTTCCCCGCCGGCATAGAAGCGCGTGCTTCGGGGTGGCGCCGGGCGGGGCCCCGCCCACCCGCAGCACGGCCAGGGCGGAGGGGTACTACCACGAGGAGCGTGCCGATCGGGCCACGTCTGCCTGCGGCGACTTAGCCACCCCTCCCGCAGGTACAGGCCTCCCTCTCCCAGCGTTTGCCGGGTCATGGCCGCTGGTTCTGGCGGACCTCTGTGAAGTCCCTGGCCGGGCGAGGATGGACGGGGAGCCGCCCGGCGACAGGCCCCCGACACGGTTTCTAGGAAGGGGCGGGGTCGGGAGCGGGGGAGGGGCGGGGTGACCGGGTATCTCCTGCGCCGCCTCCTGGGGATGCTGCCCACGCTCCTGGGGATCGCGGTCATCAGCTTCGCGGTCATGCACCTGGCGCCGGGCAAGCCGACCGACGCGATCACCGACCTCAACGTGAAGATCTCCCTGCAGGCGAAGGAGCGGCTTGTCCAGATCTACGGGCTGGACAAGCCCCTGCATGAGCAGTTTGTCCGCTGGACCGGGCGCACCCTGCGCGGGGACTTCGGACGATCGTTCAAGGACGGGCGGCCGGTCCTCGAGAAGGTGGCGGAGCGGGTCCCGCTGACCCTGGCGATCAACCTGATCGCCATGCTCCTCATCCTGGCCCTCGCCATCCCGATCGGGGTGGCCGGCGCCGCGCGGGAGGGCTCCGGGCTGGACCACGCCCTGACCCTCTTCGTCTTCATCGGGTTCGCCCTCCCCGGCTTCTGGTCGGCCCTGCTGGCCCTGGACCTCTTCGGCGTGCGCCTGGGCTGGCTGCCGGTCTCGGGGCTCCACGCGCTCGGCGCGGACCGACTGCCCTGGGAGGCCCGCCTGCTGGATACCGCCCGGCATCTGGCGATCCCCATCGGCGTGATGCTGTTCGGAGGGCTGGCCGGCATCTCCCGCTATGTTCGCTCCGGCATGCTGGACCAGCTCTCGCAGGATTACATCCGCACCGCACGCGCCAAGGGGCTGGCGCCCGGCGTGGTCCTGTACGGCCACGCACTCCGCAACGCCCTGCTCCCCCTCATCACGATCCTGGGGCTCTCCATCCCAGGCCTCCTGGGCGGCTCGGTGATCCTGGAGTCGATCTTCGCCCTGCCGGGGATGGGGCGCCTGTACTTCGACGCCGTCGCCGGCAGGGATTACCCGGTCGTCATGGCCCTCCTCGTGCTGGGGGCGGTGCTGACCCTGCTGGGAAATTTCATCGCCGACGTCTGCTACGCCGTGGCCGACCCGCGGATCCGCTATGGAGGAGAGCGGTGAGACAACTCGAGTATTGGCCAACCGTCGTCCGGCAAATGCAATCGGTCTCGTGCGGGGGAGTTTCCCACGGGGGGAAGTCCCCTTTCGCCCACACGCCCGCACACAGCCCCCTCTCCAAAGGAAGAGGTCCGTGATGAGCGCGCGACGGCCGGGCAGGGGGATGATCGCCGCGGGTCTCTTCCTGGTCGTCGGGGTGACGCTTCTGGCGATCCTGGCGCCGGCACTCTCTCCGTCCGACCCGGCGGGGATTTCGCTGGAGGAGCGGCTGGAGCCGCCCTCGTCCCGGCACTGGGCCGGCACCGACCAGCTCGGCCGGGACGTCCTCTCCCGCATGCTCCACGGCGCCCGGATCTCCATCTCCGTCGGCCTGGTCGCGGTAGGGCTGGCCACGCTCGTCGGCGTGGCGGTGGGGGCCGTCGCCGGCTACCGGGGCGGTTGGGTGGACACCCTCCTCATGCGGTTCGTGGACCTCATGCTCTGCTTCCCCAGCATCTTCCTGATCCTGGCGGCGGTGGCCTTCGTCGGCCCCAACACGCTGAACCTCATGCTGATCATCGGGCTGACCGGCTGGATGGGCCTGGCCCGCCTGGTCCGGGCCGAGGTCCTCTCCCTGAAAGAGCGGGAGTTCATCCTGGCGGCGCGGGTAATGGGCTGCTCCGCCGGCCGGATCATCCTGCGCCACCTGCTTCCCAACGCCGCCGCCCCCATCCTGGTCAGCGCGACGCTGGGGATCGGCGCGGCGATCCTGACGGAGTCGGCCCTGAGCTTCCTCGGCATCGGGATCCAGCCACCCACCCCAAGCTGGGGCAACATCCTGGCGGAGGGGAAGCAGACGTTGGGGGTGGCCTGGTGGCTCACCCTGGTCCCGGGCATCTCGATCTTCCTCACCGTGCTGGGGTGCAACCTCCTCGGCGAGGGGATCAAACGTATGGGGAGGGGATAACCCGGTGCCGCTGGAGGAGAAGCTGAAGAAAATGACCCGGAAGCTCCGCCGCGCGGTCCTGCGGGACGAGCCGACCTACTACGACATGTTCCTGAACCCGGGCGAGCGTTTCTTCGCCCGAATCTACCTGCATGAGATCCGGCGCGCGCTGGAGCACGCTCATCCTGAGATTGTCGAAGGAAAGCGGCGCCCGCTGGAGATCCTCGACGCCGGCTGCCAGGCCGGCCGGCTCTCCGTGCCGCTGGCCTCGGCCGGGCACCGCGTCACCGGCGTGGACACCTCGGGCCTGGCGCTGCGCCGCGCCCGGCGGCATGCCCGCGAAGCCGGGGCAGGCCTTCAGCTCATCCGGGCGGACCTGGGGAAGTGGCTGCCCCGGACCGCGCCGGCCTCTTTCGACGCGGTGGTCTGCACCGAGGTGCTGTACCTGCGCCCGAACCACCGGGAGCTCCTGGAGGAGCTGATCCGGGTCCTGCGCCCCGGCGGCTTCTGCTTCATCTCGCACCGGCCAACCGGGTACTACCTGGCCGAAGCGGTGGGCCGGGGGGACTGGAAAGCGCTTGAGACTATCCTCGCGTACAAGGAAGGGACCCTCTTCGGCTCCTACTACAACTGGCAAGAGCGGGAGGATCTCGAGCGCATCTACGCCGGCCTCGGGCTGACCGATCTGCGGATCACCCCGGTCGGGTTCCTGAGCTGGCTCGTGGTCCAGCCGGACCAGCTCACCGGGCCGGAGCAGGAGAAGCTGCTCCGGGCGGAGCTGGCCCTGGCGGAAAAGGGGACTCACCCGGGCCGCTATCTGCTGGTTTCAGGGCAGAAGCAAGAGGCGCCCTGATGATGCGCGCTGCATCGGCCCCCTCTGTGGGTATCGGGCACCGGGTACCGCATAAAGAATGACGTCTCTCTGGTACCCGCCGATCCTCGCGTACCACCGGATCCTTCCGTCCGGCGGGAGGGACAGCCCCACGCTGACGCCGGAGAGCTTCCGACAGCAGGTGCAGATCCTCGCCACCCGCTGGCGCCCGGTCCCCCTCTCCGCCCTGGTGAGCTGGCTCGAAGGGAAGGCGCGCCTCCCGGCCAGGGCGGTCGCGATCACCTTCGACGACGGCACCGACGACACCTTCACCTATGCCTACCCGATCCTCGCCCGGCACCAGGTGCCGGCGACCGTCTTCCTGATCGTCGGCAGCGTCGGCCGCCCCGGCTACCTCACCTGGGAGCAGGTCCGCCGGATGCGGAGGGACGGGTTCGGCTTCGGGAGCCATGGGCTGACCCACGACTACCTCCCCGCGCTTCCCCCGGAGCAGGCGCGGATCTCCCTCTCCGAGTCACTGCGCGCCCTGCGGGAGAACGGGGTCCCCGCCGAGTTCGCCAGCTACCCGGCCGGCGGCTTCACGCCGGAGATCGCCGCGACCGCGCGGGAGGAGGGCTGCCGCGCCGCCTTCACCACGAACCGGGGCCTGCGCCGCTTCCCCATCGACCGGTGGGCCCTGCGCCGGATCACCATGCACGAGAGCGCCGGCTCGCCGACCGGGATGTGGCTCCGCTGCAGCGGCTACTACGGGCTGAACCGCCGGCTGCGCCCTCCGTCCTGATCGATGCCGGACCCCCTCCTCCGCCTCCGCGACCTGCGAACTTACGTGCTGGCCGATGAGCCGCCCGTGAAGGCGGTGGACGGCGTCACCCTGGACATCTCCTCCGGCGAAATGCTCTGCCTGGTGGGTGAGTCCGGCTGCGGAAAGACGATGCTGGCTCTTTCGATCGGCGGCCTCCTCCCGCCGGCGGCCCGGGTCGTGGGCGGCAGCATCCTCTTCGAGGGGCGGAACCTCGCGGCGCTGCCCGAGGAGGATCTGCGCCGCCTACGCGGCTCCCGGATCGCCTATGTCTTCCAAGATCCCATGGGGGCGCTGAACCCCGTGATGACGATCGGGGACCAGCTCCTGGAGCCGCTCCGGATGCACCAGGGCCTGCGGGGCAGGGACGCCCTCTCGCGCGCCGCGGCCTTGCTGGAGCAGGTGCAGATCCCTCTCCCGGAGCGGCGCCTGCGCCAGTACCCGCACCAGCTCTCCGGCGGGATGAGGCAGAGGGGGGTGATCGCCATGGCGCTGGCCGGCCGGCCCTCTCTCCTGATCGCCGATGAGCCGACGACCGCGCTGGACGTGACCACCCAGCACGAGATCCTGCTCCTCCTCCGCCGGCTCCAGCGGGAGCTCTCCATGTCGGTCCTCCTGATCACCCACGACCTCACCGCCGTGGCCCCGGTTTCCGACCGGATCGCCGTGATGTACGCCGGCCGGATCGTGGAGACCGCGCCGACGCCGCTGTTCTTCCGGGAGCCCAGCCATCCTTACGCGCAGGCGCTCCTGCGCTGCATCCCGGCGCCGGCGGCGAGGGACCGGGCGCTCCAGAGCATCCCCGGCTCAGTCCCGGACCTGCGCTTCACCCCGCCGGGGTGCCCGTTCCATCCCCGCTGTCCGGAGCGGGTGGAGCGGTGCGGGAGGGAAGAACCACATCTCAAGCCGGTACCGGGTACCTCTCGGGTACCCGGTACCGATGTAGAACACCGGGTGAGTTGTTGGGCTCGGGAGAGCACCCGTGTCTGACCCGCTGCTGGAAGGCCGCGCCCTCACGCGGCGGTTCGCGCTCCGGTCCCACCCGCTGGCCCCCCCGCGCGGCTGGGTCGAGGCCCTGCGCGGCGTGGATTTCGCCGTCCGGGAAGGGGAGTGCGTGGGGCTCGTCGGCGAATCCGGCTGCGGCAAGACCACGCTGGCCCGGATCCTCTGTGGGCTGGCCGAGCCCGACGCCGGGAGCGTCCTGTTCCGTGGGCGGGAGATCGCGCGCCTCCGCGGCCCGGCCCGTCGGGAGTACCGCCGCTCGGTGCAGATGGTCTTTCAGGACCCCGCCGCCAGCCTGGACCCGCTCCAGCGGATCGGGGCGGCGGTTGCCGAGCCGCTCGAGGTGCACCGGATCGGCCGCTCGCCCTGCCGGGCTCCCGGCACTTCCTTCGCCCACCCACCTGACGGTGGGTTCCCGGGCTCGGTCGCCCGCGGGGCGAACCTGCGCTGGAAGGCGCAGGCGCTCCTGGCCGAAGTCGGCCTGGATCCCGGCTGGGCGGGCCGGCTCCCCCGCACCCTGAGCGGAGGCCAGCGCCAGCGGGTCGGCATCGCCCGCGCGCTCGCCCTCAACCCGGCCCTGCTGATCTGCGACGAGCCGGTCTCTTCGCTGGACCTCTCGGTCCAGGCGCAGATCCTGAACCTCCTGCTGGAGCTGCGCCGGAAGCGGGGGATGGCGCTCCTCTTCATCTCCCACAACCTCATCACGGTGGGGGCCATCGCCGATCGGATCGCCGTGATGAAGTCCGGCGCCGTTGTCGAGGAGGGGCCCAACCCCGGCCTCTTCGAGCGGCCCCGGGACCCGTACACACGCCTGCTTGTCGACCTGGCTCTAAAGACGGTATAATTTCCTTTTCCATGACGCCACCGATCGACACGACAACTCCCACCCAAGCCCCGGCAAAGGCCGACCTCCTCCGGATCGGGCCGCACGAGCTGCGCTCGCGCCTGATCCTGGGAACCGGCAAGTACCCGAGCCCCGAGGTCATGCGCCTGGCGCTGGAGGAATCCGGCGCCGAGATGGTGACGGTGGCCGTGCGCCGGGTGGACCTTCACGCCCCGGGCAAGGACCCGATCCTGGGCCACCTGGACACCCGCCGGTACAAGATCCTGCCGAATACCGCCGGCTGCTACACGGCGGAGGAGGCGGTCCGGGCGGCCCGGCTGGGCCGCGCCTCGGGTCTCTCCAACCTCATCAAGCTGGAGGTGATCGGTGACCCCCGCACCCTCCTGCCGGACACCGGCGCCCTCCTGGAGGCCACGGCGACCTTAGTTAAGGAAGGGTTCATCGTGATGCCCTACACCAACGACGACCCCATCGTGGCCCGGCGGCTCGTGGAGGCCGGGGCCGCCTGCGTGATGCCGCTGGCAGCACCCATCGGCTCGGGCCAAGGGGTCCTCAACCCCCTCAACATCCGCTTCATCCTGGACGCGGTGAAGGTCCCGGTGATCGTGGACGCCGGGGTGGGCACCGCGTCGGACGCCGCGGCCGCGATGGAGCTGGGGGTGGACGGGGTGCTGATGAACACCGCCGTGGCCGGCGCGAAAGATCCCATTGCCATGGCCCGGGCGATGAAGCTCGCCGTGGAGGCGGGCCGCCTCGCCTGGAAGGCCGGCCGCATCCCCCGGAAACCGTACGCCACCGCCTCGAGCCCCGAGGCCGGAAAAATTAACTAGCGCCAAGGCAAGATGCGAACACGTCAAGCGAGCGGAGCCAAGATGCACTTGTACAGGAAAGCGAGTAATTGATGCCGCGCACGTACCGGATCGCGGTAATCCCGGGCGACGGCACCGGCCCGGAGGTGGCGGCCGAGGGGCTGAAGGTCCTCGGGGCGGTCTCCGACCGCTGCGGGTTCGAGGCGGAGCTCGTCCCCTACGACCTGGGGGGCGCGCGCTACCTCAAGACCGGCGAGACCCTGCCGGACTCCGTGCTGGCGGAGCTCAAGACCTGCTCCGCCATCTACCTGGGCGCCATCGGCCACCCGGAGGTGAAGCCCGGCATCCTGGAGAAGGGGATCCTGCTCCGCGCCCGGTTCGAGCTGGACCAGTACATCAACCTCCGGCCCGTAAAGCTGTACCCTGGCGTCTGGACCCCGCTCAAGGACAAGGGCCCGGAGCAGATCGACCTCGTGGTGGTCCGCGAGAACACCGAGGGGATCTACGCCGGCATCGGCGGCGTCTTCAAGAAGGGGACCCCGGACGAGGTGGCGCT
>CAYJUA010000086.1:0-7183 GCA_964373295.1 uncultured Planctomycetia bacterium | reverse complement strand
CCCCGGCGGGACTCTCACCCGCTGGTCACGATGCAGCTTCTCTGGGCGCGGCATGGCCATAGTATAGCAAAGCGATCCCGGCGGTGGCAAAGCAGGCGGCGACCGCGGCCAAAAACGCCTCCTCGCCCCAGCGCTCCGCCAGCCACCCGGCGGCCAGCATGGAGCCGATGAGCGCCAGGTTAATCGCCACACCCAGCGAGCTGAAGATCCGCCCGTGCAGGCGCTCCGGGTGCGCCTCGTGGACCAGCGTGTTGGTGACGATCCCCACCGGGGCCACGCAGGCCCCTATCCACACGGCGGCCAGCGAGGCGGCCCTCGCCGAGTGGAGCCCCGCCACCCCCGCGGTGAAGCCGGCCAGCCCCAGCCCGCAGCCGATGAAGCAGATCCCCATCACCGCGCGTTTGGGCAGCCGCGTGCCCCACCGGCCGTGGGCCAGCGTCCCGAGGAGCATCCCAATCCCCATCCAGAGGGAGAAGAATCCCAGGTCCTTCGTGACCGTGTGCAGCGACTGCTGCACGAGCACGGCACCCACCACGAGCGTCGCCCCTGCCCCGCCCATGAGCGTGGCGAGGATCCCCATCACCTGGCGCGTGTTCCGGTGCCCCCAGAGCTGGCGGAACCCCTCGGCCACCTCCGACAGGATCCGCGAGGCCGACTCCCCGGGCCCAACCCGCAGCCCCTCCCCACGCCCTGCCAAAGGAACGATGAACAGAGCGGAGGCGAGGTAACTGCCCGACACCACGAAAGCGCTCCGGGAGGCGCCCACCCACTCCACCAGCAGCGCCCCCAGCAGGAGGACCACGGTGGAGCCGATCATGCCGGAGGTGGTGAAAAGGGTGTTGGCCCTGGCCAACTGCTCCGCCGGCACCAGGTCCGGGATGATCGCCAGCCGGGCGGGGACGAAGAAGCCGGCCACGGCGAAGACCACGAAGATCCCCGCGTAGAGAGGATGGGGGCTGGGGGTGGCCGCCAGCCACGGCAGAGCCAGGATTGCCGCCGCGCGGAGCAAGTCGCAGCCGATCATCGTGCGCCGGCGGTCCCACCGGTCCACGAAGGCGCCCGCAAAGGGGTTCACCACCAGCGCCGGCACGGAGGTGGCGGCCATGACCGCGGCCATCGAGAGCGCCGACCCCGCGGCCCGCTGCGCCACCAGCGCGACGAGGACCATCTGGGTCAGCCGGTCGCCGGACTGGGAGCAGAGCTGGCCGAGCCAGAGCAGCCGGAAGTTCCTGTCCCGCAGAAGAGTGAACACGGCACCCTTCCTCTAACATCCGCCGGGACGGCCCGTCAAGAGCTAATGTGCCAGGTTGACCCGACCCCTTTTGGGGACCCCCCTTGACATCCGCTGCGGCCGCGGTGTATGAAGGGTTGCCATGAGGATCTTCAGGTCCGCAGCCCTTTGGCTGCTGGTTGTCGCTTTCGTGAGCTTCGGTGTCGCGGCAGGTCTGCCTCACTTCCACTCCGACAAGATCCCGGCGCATCACGACTGTTTCGCCTGCCGGGCCCAGTCGGCTCAGCCGATGGTCGAGCCGACATCCGCCGTCAACCCGGTTCCTCTGCCCTTCCTCGGGACCATCGTCCCGGACTGCTGGGAGCTCCCGTCCCAGGATCTCTTCACCCTGCCCGCCAGCCGCGGGCCGCCCCTGACCGCCTAGCTCTTCCCGGCAAGTCCCATTTTCCTGTCGTTTCCATTTCATCCATCATTTCTAAAGGAGGACTCCCATGCGGCGATCAACGCTTTTCCGGATCACGGTTCTTTGGTGCGCATGCTGTCTGGTCCAGGGGGCACCCCCGGCGCGGGCGGAGGAAGCCCTTGAGGTGAAAGAGGAGCTGCGCGAGATGCGCGGCGCGCTGGAGGAGATGCGCCGGACGCTGGAGCGGCAGAACGAGACGATCGAGCGCCAGCAGAGGCGCATCGACGAGCTGGAGCAGAAGCTGAGCGCCCCATCCGCGACCGAGCCCGGGTACCCGCCGGCAGGCGGGTGGGCGAAGGAAGTGCCGGGAGCCCGGCAGGGCGAGCGGCCGCCGGCTCCGGCGGCCAAGGCGCTCGGTCTTCCCGGCCTGGTCGGCTCGGTCCTGCCGGAGATCGGTGTGGTGGGTGACATCGTCGCCACCTCCTCGGAGCAGGGGGCGGATGGCGCGGGGAACGACCGCGTCTCCGTCCGTGCGCTGGAGCTGATTCTGGGCAGCTACGTGGACCCCTACTCCCGGATGGACGCGACGATCCACTTCTCCGATTCCGAGGCGGCGGAGATCGACGAGGCGTACCTGACCCGGTGGGGGCTGCCGTTTGAGCTGACGGGCCGCCTCGGCCGGTTCTTTCCGAAAGTAGGCAAGGCGGGGGCCGGCCACCGGGATGCGCTCTCCACGGTGGATATGCCGCTGGTGATCCGGCGCTACTTCGGTAGCGAAGGGTACTTCCGCACCGGCGCCGATCTCTCCCGCGTCTTCGAGGGGCCGGCGGGGTGGGTGCTGGAGCCGTCGTTCGGCGTGCTGGAGGGGGGCCTGGCGGGCGAGGGCGGCAACGCCCTCGGCGGTCCCCGCCGGCGCCCCACGATCTACAGCCACCTCAAGACGTACAAGGAGTTCAGCGACTCCTCCGGGCTGGAGCTGGGGGCCACGCACCTGGTCGGCTCCAAGGACAACGACCCCCAGTTCGAGGTGAACATCCTGGGGGTGGACGCCACCTACGTGAACAAGCCGACGCCCACCACCCAGCTGAAGCTTCAGAGCGAGCTGTTCCTTCAGCACCGGGACGAGTCCTTCAGCGTGAACGCGGACACCGGCGGGACGACGTACTTCAACCGCCATCCCTGGGGGGCGTACTTTGTGGCGGATTACCAGTTCGCCCCCCGCTGGTCGGTGGGCGGACGGGTGGACCACGTCCGTCTGGCGGAAACCGGCGGGCGGCCGTACGATCAGGGTTTCAGCGCCTTCCTGACGTTCTTCCAGAGCGAGTGGGCGAGGTGGCGTGTGCAGTATCGCCACGAGGAGCGCGGGCCCGAGCCGACCGATGACTCGGTTTTCCTGCAGGGGACCTTCGCCATCGGCACGCACAAGCACAAGCTGCAGTGAGCCGCCGATGAGGAGATCCTCCGTTTTCCCTCTCTTGGCCGCTGCCCTGCTGGCCGCGACGGCTCTCCTGCTCGCGGGACCGCCGGCAGGCGCTGAACAACGGCGACTGCGCGTGGTGGCCACCCTCTCCACGTTCGCGGACCTGGCCAAGCAAATCGGGGGGGACCACGTGGAGGTGAGCCGCGTGGCCTCCCCCCGTTTCAACCCGCACTTCATCGAGCCCAAGCCCAGCGATGTGCTGAAGGTGAAGAAGGCGGACCTCTTCGTCCACGCGGGTCTCGATCTGGAGCTGTGGAGGGACCCGCTGCTGGAGGCGGCGGGCAACCCCCTCCTGTTCCGGGGCCAGAAGGGGGAGCTGGACCTGTCCCAGGGGCTCTCCCTGCTCGAGGTTCCGGATAAGCCGGTGACCCGCCTGATGGGGGACATCCACATCTACGGCAACCCGCATCACTGGCTCGACCCGCAGAACGCGCGGCTGATGGCGCAGGCCGTCGCCTCCAAGCTGTCCGAGCTGGACCCGGCCCATGCCGCGGGGTATCGAGAGCGGCTCGAGGCCTTCCTGCGCCGGCTGGACGAGTCCGTCGCCCGCTGGCGGGAGAAGCTGGCCCCCGCGCGGGGGGAGGAGGCCATCGCCTACCACAACGAGTGGCCGTACCTGGCCCGGTTCGCCGGGGTCAAGATCGAGAGATTCCTGGAGCCAAAACCGGGGATCCCTCCGGGCCCAAGGGAGCTGATCGAGCTGAAGAACTACATCGAGGCGCGGGGGATCCGCGTGATCATCCAGCCCACGTTCTATCCCCGGGGCCCGGCGGAGGCGCTGGCCAAGAGGACGGGTGCCCAGGTGGTCATCCTGTGCCAGAATGTCGGCGAGATCCCGGAGGCGTCGGACTACTTCGCCTGGATGGAATACAATGTGCGGCAGCTCGCGCAGTCCCTGGGAGGAGAGCCCTGATCGCAGCCGAATTCTTTCAGCTCATGGCGGCGCCGCTGGCCGCCTGCCTGGTGCTGACCGGGATCCACGCCTATCTCGGGCTCCATGTGATCGAGCGGCAGGTCATCTTCGTGGACCTGGCCCTCGCCCAGATCGCGGCGCTTGGGGCGACGGTCGGTTTCCTGCTCGGCTACGGCCTCCACAGCGGCGCGGGCTATTTCTTCTCGCTGGGGTTCACCTTCCTGGGGGCGGCGGTCTTCGCCGCGACCCGGTTCCGGAAGGAGCGGGTCCCCCAGGAGGCGATCATCGGGGTGGTCTACGCGGTGGCGGCCGCCGCGGCGATCCTGGTCTTGAGCCGCGCCCCCGAGGGCGGCGAAGAACTCAAGTCGCTCTTGGTCGGGCACCTGCTCCTGGTGAGCTGGCCGGAGGTGGGCAAGGTGGCGGTGATCTACGCGGTGATCGGGCTGGCGCATTGGCTGGCGCGGCGGCCGCTCCTCTTCATCTCGCAGAGGCCGGAGGAAGCGTTCGCGAAGGGGATGCCGGTGCGCCTATGGGATTTTTTCTTCTACGGGACGTTCGGGTTCGTGGTGACGAGCTCGGTGGAGATGGCGGGCGTCCTGCTGGTCTTCAGCTTCCTGATCGTGCCGGCCATCTGCGGGGTCCTGCTGGCCGAGCGGATCGGGCACCGGCTGGCGGTCGGCTGGGCCACGGGCGGCGTCACCAGCGCCCTGGGGATCGCCGGTTCCTACCTGTGGGACCTTCCAACCGGGGCGACGGTCGTCGTCTGCTTCGGGCTGGTTCTTCTTGTTGTGGGTATGACCCGCCTGCTCCCCGGCCGAAGCTAGCCCCGCAGCCCGCCGCCCCAGAGCCCGCGTCCCAGGACGATGATCCCGCCGATCCCGGCCAGCAGGAGCGCGCCGGGCAACGAGCCGGCCGGCATGTAGGCGATCAGCATCAGGCAGGAGCAGATCCCCAGAACCGGCACGAACGCCGGGACCCGGAACGGCGCCGGTCCCCCCCGGCGGCGCTTGATCCGCAGCAGGGCCGCGTGGACCGAGACGAAGACGGCAAGCAGGAGGGTGCTCGTGGTGCCGGCCAGAAGGGTGATGCTGCCGGAGAGGGCCAGGGCGACTGCGGCGACAAGGATAGCCCCGATCGCCACGTGCGGGGTGCCGCGCGAGGGATGCACCCTGCCCAGCACCCGGGGGATAAGCCCCTCCTGGGCCATCCCGTAGACCAGGCGCGAGCCCATCACGAAGTTGAGCAGGGCGGTGTTCGACACGGCGAACAGGGCCACCGCAGAGAAGAGCTGGGTAGGGATTGCCGGCGCCGCCCTCTGCACCACGGATAAGAGCGGCGCCGGGGAACCGGCCAGCTCGGCCGGGGGAACCACGCGCACCGCCACGAAGCTCACCAGCATGTACAGCCCCCCGGCCACGGCCACCGCCGCCAGGATCGCCCGGGGCAAATTCTTCTCCGGTTCGTGCGCCTCCTCGGCCACGTTGACCATGTCCTCGAAGCCGATCAGCGCAAAGAAAGCCAGCGCCGCTCCCTGCAGGACCGACGGGAATGGAACCGGCTGCGGGGCCAAGGTGACGGAGGGGGCCCCTGCCCGCGCGAGGAGCCAGGCGCCGGCCGCCGCCACGAGGAGCAGCCCCGAGAGCTCCACCGCCGTGCAGAGGATGTTCGCCCTGGAGGACTCCCGGATCCCCCGGAAATTGATGAGCCCCAGCAGCGAGAGGAACACCGCCACGACCACCGGCAGGGGAAGGCCTGGCAGGAAGAGCCCCAGGTACCCGGCGAACCCGCGGGAGACGGTCGCCATGGAGACCGTCCCGGAGCAGAGAACGAGCCACCCGATGAGGAGAGCCGCCCGCTCCGACCCGAACGCCTCCCGGCAGAAGGTGGCCGCCCCTCCGCTGCGCGGAAACCGGCTGCCCAGCTCCGCGTAGCTCAGTGCCGTCAGGAGCGCCACTCCCATCGCCGCGCCGAAGGCCAGCCACGTGGCGTCGCCGGCCGCTCCCGCCACCTTGCCGACGAGCGCGTAGATGCCGGCCCCGAGGATGTCCCCCACCCCGTAGGCCAGCAGGGCCCAGAACCCCAGGGCCCGCTTGAGCGGGGCTATTGCTGCCCCTCCTCCATCTGCTTCATCAGGTCGGACAGGTCCACCATGCCCGGCATCTCGAGCTTCTGCGGCGTCTCGGTGATCCGCGTCCGGGCCCCGGTGATCAGGCGGCTCAAAATCATCTGCGTCCCCGGCCCCGACACCTTCACCAGGCCGTACGGGGAGACCTGGGGCGCCACCCACACGTCGGTGGTGCCGCCCGCCTCCCTCACCTGGTAGTGGTCGCAGGAGAAGGTCCCCGCCGGGGTGGAGACGCTCTCCTTCCCGACGAGCTCCGTCGCGTCCTTGAGATCCGTCTCCGGGATGCCCTGCCCGGCGGTCATCGCGGGAAGCTCCATCGCCGGCTGGCCGCTCGCTTTGACGATGGTCCTCTGGATCGCCCCGGGGAGGATGAGCGCCTTCGTGACGACCTCCTCGGGCGCGGTCATGCGGGTCTCCACCCAGTACCCGCCCGCCTCCTGGCCGACCACCGCCACCTCCCAGTCCATGGGCGGCTGTCCCTTCTGCTCAAGCTGGTACACCGCGCCGGACCCGACCTTGGGGTTCCAATCCCCCTTGAACGCGGGCCCGCCGCCCCGCGCCGCCCAGGCGGGGTGCGCCCACACGGCGGCCGACAGAGCGATCCCGGCGAAACAAGCGATTGGCTTCATCCTCTCCTCCGCAGGAAGAACAAGCCACCGACTGGAATCGAACCAGCGACCCGCGGTTTACGAAATCTCCTCGGTGTTTTCAGGATCTTCCGTGTTGTTTCGTAACTGTTGACCTACATGAGAGATAAAAACTTCCGGCTTTCTTACTGATGGAGGGCATTTTACGCTGTTTCGGGGTTGTTTGTTAGCCCCTTGTTAGCGCGGCGCCTACAACCAATACTTCCGATAGGCCGGATCTCGAAGTTGCTGAACAAGTTCTTCCTCCAAGTGGTCAGGCAGTTTCTCAACGCTGCGCAACTCATATTCATTGCGGTCCAAATCATACAGCCACAGCAAGAAGGCATCCTTTGGATTGCCCTCGATGGCGATGACCGCCCAAACGCCGCCGAAGTCGTTGGGCTC
>CAYJUA010000085.1:0-7213 GCA_964373295.1 uncultured Planctomycetia bacterium | reverse complement strand
TTCCAGGGGGGAAACGCGCTTCGCTGGTTTCCCCCCTGGGATTCCCCCTTCCCAGGGCTCGGGGACTAACGTCCCCTCGAAGGTCTCGTTGGGGAGAGTTTCCCACTCTCCCCAACATGCCCCTCTCTCCAGAGGAGAGGTGAGGCGGTGCCAGCGCCGGTGGTGGACACGGTGGCGGTGATCCCGGCCTACCAGGCGGAGGGAACCGTACGCTCCCTCGTGGCCGGGCTGGTGGAGAAGGGGCTTCCCGTGGTGGTGGTGGACGACGGCTCCTCGGACCGCACGGCGGAGGGGGCTGAGGCCGCGGGGGCGAGGGTGATCCGGCGGCGGACCAACGGCGGGAAGGGGGCGGCACTGAGGGACGGCTTCGCGGCGGCGCGCGAGAGTGGGTACGGCTGGGTGCTCACCCTGGACGCGGATGGCCAGCACCTGCCGTCGGAGGTGGCGCGGTTCCTGGCGGCGCGGGAGGATGGATCGGAGGTTGTTCTGGGCAACCGCATGAATGACCCCGGGGGGATGCCGCTGGACCGGCGGCTGGCCAACCGTTGGATGTCCTGGATCGTCTCCCGCATGGCGGGCCAGCGGGTGCCGGACACCCAGTGCGGGTTCCGGCTGATCTCCCGGCGGGTCCTGGATTCGATCCGGCTCACCTCGGACCGGTTCGAGATCGACTCGGAGCTCGTGCTGCGGATCGGATGGGCCGGCGTTCCGATGCGCTCGGTGCCGGTGAGCTCTGTCTACCGGAGGGAGATCAGCTTCATCCGGCCTCTCCGGGACACCTTCCGGTTCTTCCTGTTCCTGGGGCGGATGCGGAGGCAGAGACGGACGCGGACGCGGTAGAGCGCGGGCGGATGGCGGAGGAGCAGCTCCGCGGCAGGGGCATCCGGGACCCGCGGGTCCTGGAGGTGATGACGGAGATCCCGCGCCACCTGTTCGTCCCCCCCGACCGGCGCGCCGAGGCCTATGCCGACTCGCCGGTCCCCATTGGCGAGGGGCAGACGATCTCTCAGCCGTACATCGTGGCCCTCATGCTGGAGCAGCTGCGCTTGCGGCCGGGCCTGAAGGTGCTGGAGATCGGCACCGGCTCCGGCTACCAGACGGCGCTCCTGGCGCAGATCGGGGTGAAGGTCTTCTCGGTGGAGCGGGTGCCCGACCTGGCCGAGGATGCCCGGTGGCGGCTGGAGGAGCTCGGCGCGGCCGGCGTCCAGATCCGGGTGGGGGACGGATCGCTGGGCTGGCCGGAGGAGGCGCCGTTCGACCGGATCATCGTGACCGCCAGCGCGCCGCAGCTGCCCCCGGCCCTCATCGGGCAGCTGGCGCCCGGTGGGATCCTGCTGGCGCCCATCGGTGAAGGGATCAGCCAGACCCTGGTCGCCGCGGAGCGGGAGGGGGGCCGGGTCCGCACGCGGTCGATCTGCGAATGCGTTTTTGTTCCGCTCATCGGCTCGCAGGGATGGTAGAATGACCGCCAACATCGGACGCTGTGTGAGGGAAGCCCGTACACATTCGGGCGCTGCCCCGCAACTGTAGCCGGGACGAAATCCGCAGAATAGCCACCGTCTGGAATCGGTACCGGGTACCGCGAAGGATGGGAAGGCGCGGAGAGTAGGACGATCGGAAGCCAGGAGACCTCGCGGCGTCCTCCGCAAAGGAGTGCGATCATGTTCCTTCGAGGGGGAGGAACCCAAGGTGGCATCGTCTTCCCGCCAGGGTAAATCCGTTTCCGCTTCCCGCCTGATCCTCATCACCGGCGGGGCCCGTTCCGGCAAGAGCCGCTTCGCCCAGCAGATGGCGGAGGGGGCTCGCGCCCGCCGGCGGCTTTTCGTGGCCACCGCGGTGGGATGCGACGCCGAGATGCGGAGGCGGATCCATGCGCACCGCAAGGAGCGCAACGGCCATTGGACCACGCTGGAGGAGCCGCTCCGGCTGCCGGAGCGGCTGCCTGCGCGGCATCTTTCATCCGGCGGGGTCCTTCTCTTCGACTGCCTCCCCACCTTCCTCACGAACCTCCTGATGGCCCGCCATTCCCACCCCTCGATCCGGAAGAGGGTCGGGGCGCTCCTCAAGGCCTGCCGCCGGCCCGGGATGACCTCCCTCTTTGTTTCGAACGAGGTAGGGCTTGGGCTCGTCCCCGACCACCCGCTGGGGCGGGAGTTCCGGGACCTCCTGGGGACCGTCAACCAGCAGGTGGCCGGCGCGGCGGACGAGGTTTATCTGCTCGTGGCCGGCCTGCCGGTGCAGATCAAAGGCAACGGAGGCGTGTGAAAGGTGCCAGGTCGTCCCGACCCCTTTGAGATCGTGATCCCGCCGCTCGACCTTCGGGCGCAGGAGGAAGCCCGCCGGCGCTGGGACCGGCTCACCAAGCCGGCGAAATCGCTGGGCCGGCTGGAGGACCTGGGTTCGCGCATCGCGGGGATGACCGGCTTGGGCGTCCCCCGCGCCGGCCGGAAGGTGATCTTCGTCGCGGCGGCGGACCACGGGGTGGCGACGGAGGGGGTCTCGGCCTACCCGCAGTCGGTGACCGGCCAGATGGTGGAAAACTTCCTTCGGGGCGGAGCGGCCATCAACGTGCTGGCCCGCCAGGCCGGGGCCGAGGTGGTGGTGATCAACGCCGGCGTGATCGGGCGCGGCCACGAATCGAACGGCGTCCTCTCCTGCGGGGTCCGGGCCGGGACCGGGAACTTCAGCCGGGAGCCGGCCATGTCCCGGGCCGAGGCGGAGCGGATTGTGGAGGCCGGGATGGGGATCTTCCGGCAGGCGCACGCGGCCCGGCCGGTGGGGATGGCCGGGCTTGGGGACATGGGGATCGGCAACACCACGCCGGCCACCGCTCTGACTGCCGTTCTGACCGGCGTTCCCGTGGCCCAGGTGACCGGGCGGGGCACCGGCCTTGACGACGGGCAGCTCCTGCGGAAGGTCCGGATCATCGAGCAGGCCCTGGCGCTCCACCGGCCGGACCCCGGCGACCCGATCGGTTGCCTCTCCGCGGTGGGGGGCCTGGAGATCGGGTGTCTTGCGGGAATCACGCTGGCGGCGGCGCAGGCGCGGGTCCCGGTGATGATGGACGGCTTCATCACGGCGAGCGCGGCGCTGCTGGCCTGCCGGCTGGCGCCGGAGGCGGCCGGGTACCTCATCGCCTCCCACCGCTCCGTGGAGCCGGGCCACCGCGTTCTCCTGGAGGAACTGGGGCTGGAGCCCCTGCTGGACCTGGATCTGAGGATGGGGGAGGGGACCGGGGCGGCGCTCGGGTTCTCGCTGGTGGAGTCGGCGCTCCGCCTGCTGGCGGAGATGGCGACGTTCAACGAAGCAGGCGTATCGGAGAAAACCCCATGAGAAAAGTGGCTCCCGCACTGCAGGATGCTGTGGCGTTCCTGACGGTTCTTCCGCTTTCCTGTCGGCTGGTGAGCGCGCGGCCGGCGGAGCAGATGAGCCGGGCGATGGCGTGGTTCCCGCTGGTGGGCGCGCTGGTGGGCGCCGCGGGCGCGGGCGCCATCCTGTGGGCCTCGAACCTCTGGCCCCAGCAGGCGGCCGCTTTGCTGGGGCTGGGCCTCATGGTCTTGATGACCGGGGGGATCCACCTGGACGGGTTCGTCGACACCGTGGATGGCCTGGCCGCCTGGAAGGGGCGGGATGAGACCCTGCGGATCATGCAGGACAGCCGGATCGGCACGGCCGGAGCGGCGGGGGTCTTCCTTATCCTGGGGCTGAAGTGGACCCTGCTGTCGGCGATCCCCCTGCATGCGATCCTGGGGGCCGGCGCGACCGCCGGGGCTCTGAGCCGGCTGGCGCTGGTCCTCTCGGCGCAGGCCTTCCCCTACGTCCAGGGCAAGAGCGGGCTCGGCCGGCTGGTGACGGACCGGCGCTCTCCCGGCTCCGTGGCCGCCGCGTTCGTGATCGCCCTGCTGATCACCCTCACCTGCCAGGGGCTGTTCCCTGGGATCTTCGCCCTGTCGGCCGCGGTTGCGCTGGCGTGGGTCGCCAACACGCTGATCGTCCGCCGCCTGGGCGGGATCACGGGGGACACGCTCGGCGCCGTGGGCGAGCTGGTGGAAACCGGGGTCCTGCTCCTCCTCGCCATGCGATGAGCTCCACCTGCCCGGCCTCGCACGGGGGGAACCCGTGGGCGCTCCTGGAATCACCGTCCGCCGATCCCTCGGCGGTGCTCGATTTCAGCGCGGACCTCAACCCGATGGGGCCTCCTCCCGCCCTGGAACCGCTCCTGCAGGAGGCGATCTCGCGCGCCGCCTGGTACCCGGAGCCGACGTACCGGGAGTTCCGGGAGGCGGTGGCGCGGGCGGAGGGGGTGGAGCCGGGCTGCATCCTCCCTGGGAACGGCACGGCGGACCTGATCCATCTCCTCAGCCGCTGGAGGGCCCGCCGCGCGGCGATGGTGATGACCCCCACCTTCACGGAGTACGAGCGGGCCGCGGCCGGCGACGGCAGCCGCGTGGTCCCATGGCAGGCGCTGGAAGAGGACGGCTTTGTCCACCGCCTGCCGGACCGCCTGGGACCGGAAATGGACGGGGGGCTGATCTTCGTCTGCAATCCCAACAACCCCACCGGAGTCCTCTGGCCAAGGGAACGCCTGCTCGAGCTGGTCGATCGCGCCGGGCAAGCCGGGGCCATCGCGGTGGTGGATGAGGCGTACATGGATTTCGTGGAGGAAGGTTGCCGGTATTCGCTCGCGCCCACGGTGGCGCGCGGCCGGCGCCTCGTGGTCCTGCGCTCCCTGACCAAGATCTTTTGCGTCCCCGGGCTGAGGGCAGGGTACCTGGTGGGCCCGGCGGAGCTGGTCGCGCGGCTCCGGGAGATCCAGCCGCCCTGGGCCATGAACGCTGTCGCAGCGTTCGTGGGAGCAGGCTTATTGAAGCAAGAGGAGGGCCGATGCAGCTCGCAAGAAAAAAGCCGGCTCTCGCTTTTCCAGCAGGTTAGCGCGTGGCGCTCCTCCCTGCAAGAGGGGCTCCGCGCCCTGCCGGGGATCCGGCCCCACCCCTCGGCGGCCAACTTCCTCCTGTGTCGGGTCCTGCGTTCAAACCGATGGTTGGCCGATCGCCTCGCCGAGCAGGGGATCTTGATCCGCGTGTGCGACAACTTCACAGGGCTGGCACCCGGGCGCTTCATTCGCCTCGCTGTCCGGCCGCCGGCGGAGAGCCGGCGCCTGCTGGAGGCCTTGAGGGAGATCGAGCATGCCGGCTGAGACGCTGATGTTCCAGGGGACCGGCTCGCACGTGGGCAAGTCCGTGCTGACGGCCGGCTTCTGCCGGCTCCTGAAAAGGAAGGGGGTCCGGGTGGCCCCCTTCAAGGGGATGAACATGTCGAACAACGCCTGGGTTACCCGTGAAGGAGGGGAGATCGCCGTGGCGCAGGCGGCGCAGGCGCGGGCCTGCGGGGTGGAGCCGGCGGTGGAGATGAACCCGGTTCTCCTGAAAACGATGTCGGACCAGACCTGTCAGGTGGTCGTGATGGGCCGGCCGATCGGCACGTTCCGCGCCCGGGAGCTGCGGGGCATCCGGGGCCGGCTCGTGGAGGCGATCCATGCCGCCCTGCGCGTGATGCTGGATTCTTATGAGTTCGTGGTGATCGAGGGGGCCGGCTCCCCGGCGGAGGTGAACCTGCAGGAGACGGACCTGGCCAACATGCTCGTTGCCCGGTCGGCAGAGGCGCAGGTAGTCCTCGTGGCCGACATCGAGCGGGGCGGCGTCTTCGCGCAGATCGTCGGCACGATGGAGCTCCTGCGGCCGGAGGACCGGGAGCGGGTCCGGGGCTTCATCATCAACAAGTTCCGGGGAGACCCGTCCCTGTTGGATGCCGGGGTCCGCTGGCTGGAGGAGAGGACCGGCCGCCCGGTCCTGGGGGTCGTTCCGTATTTTAACGACCTGCGTGTCCCGGAGGAGGATGCCCTGGCGGACAGCCTGCGTCCGTCCCACGTCGGTACCGGGCACCGCGTACCGGGCACCGATTTGAGGATCGAGATCCTCCGGTACCCGACGATCTCCAACTTCACGGACTTCGAGCCGCTCCAGCGTGAGCTGGGGGTGCAGGTGGCCTACCTGACCGAACCGCCGGAGGACTCTTCGGCGCCGGCCCTGGTCATCCTTCCCGGCTCGAAGAGCACCATGGCGGACCTGACCTGGCTGAGGGAGAGGGGATTCGACCGCTACCTCGCGCGCCGCATCGGGGAGGGGGTGGAGGTGCTCGGCGTCTGCGGGGGACTCCAGATGCTGGGGAAAAGGATCTACGATCCCAGCGGCGTCGAATCGCAGACCCCTTCGGTGGAAGGGCTCGGGTGGCTGCCCACCGATGCCCTGTTCCTTCCCACCAAGGTCACGGCGCAGGTGAAGGGGGTGCACCTGGAGAGCGGGGAGAAGGTGACCGGGTATGAAATCCATGCTGGCCGCCTGCAGGGGGCCCGGCGGGGAAGGCCGGTCTTCCGCCTCACCGAGCGCGGGGGGGCCCCGGTCCAGGAGATGGACGGCTGCGCCCACCCGGAGCTGCCGGTGTGGGGGACCTATCTCCACGGGCTGTTCGATGAGCCCGGCTACCGGCGCGCCTTCCTGGATCGCCTGCGGAAGAGAGCCGGCCTGCCTGCCATCGAAGTCGAAACGAAGCAATTCGCGGACCCCTACGACGACCTGGCCGACCGACTGCGGCCACACCTCCAGCTGGAGACGCCATGGATCCCATCCTTCTGAAAATCACCTGCGCTTACCTGCTCGACCTGGCGGTGGGGGACCCCCGCTGGCTCCCGCACCCCGTCCGCGGGCTGGGATGGGTGATCCGGAAGGGCGAGCAGTTGCTCCGCCCGCGGATCCGGAGCCGGCGTCTGGCTGGGATGGTGCTGACGGCCGGGGTGATTCTGTGCACCTGGTTCTCCGTTGGGCTGGCGCTGTCCGCGGCGAAAGGGATCAGTCCGTGGCTGGTCTGGGCCCTGGAGGTGGGGCTGATCTACGCGTGCCTGTCCACCCGGGACCTGGCGGTGGAGAGCTGGCCGGTTTACAAGGCGCTGCGCGACGGCGACCTGGCCCGCGCCCGCCGGGATGTGGCGATGATCGTGGGCAGGGACACGGCCCAGATGGATGAGAGAGAGGTCACCCGGGCCGCGGTGGAGACGATCGCCGAGAGCACGATGGATGGGATCGTGGCGCCCCTCTTCTACGCGGCGCTGGGTGGGGCGCCGCTGTGCTGCGTGTACAAGGCGGTGAACACCCTGGAT
>CAYJUA010000084.1:0-7328 GCA_964373295.1 uncultured Planctomycetia bacterium | reverse complement strand
TCGGGCTGGCCGGATTGACCAGGGCCATCGCATCGGTGCCTGCCAAAACCTCGGCTCCTCCAAGGAACAGATCCAGCGGAAGGCCGGTTGTACGCACCACGCTCGCTTCAAGCGCAGGAGCGAGAATGGTGTCGGGAATGAGCTTCCCCTGCCCGTTTCGCCGAGACACCGAGTTGCGCGTCTGCACCACCGCCCGGGCGCCCCGGAGAATGAAAGACTCCGCCTCGCCCGACGGCCCCTCCTGCGCCTGCGGTCCGCGCCGGTCGTAAGTCAACCCGGCGTTGCCCTGGCTCACCGCTTTTACAAAGGCCAGCGTCAGCCGAACCACCTCCCATTTCTGCGCCTCGGTGAGGAAGGCGTACTCCCGGTTGGCGGAGAGCGACTCCCAGGCAACCGCCGCCACGCGGGAGGCGAAATCTTTTTCACCGATCCACCGGCTCATGTCCGAGCCGTACCGCCGGAACAACTCCGGCACCACCTTGGCCGCGGCGAAGAAGGCCGCCATCCCGTGCGTTCCGGAGAGCTGGAAGCTGGTCCAGTTGGCGTCGTGCTCGCTCTGGGTGTGCTTGATGAGGACGAAGTCGGAGACGATCTGAAGCTCCTCCTCGGGGGTGAGCGGGTTCGCCTTCATGTCCCGGCCCTTCAGCTTCTTCTGCAGCGCCGAAAGCCCGTCGCTGACCTGTTCCTCCGTCATCTTGCCGCCCTTGTGCTCGAACCGGCCCTGCTCGGTGAAATATCTCTGGAGAGCGGCCTCCGCCCCCTCGGCAGCCGCCGCCTGGGCGATCCCCCGGGCGCCGTGGATCGCCTGGATGGCGTGGGTGAACTCATGCGTGATAGTGAAGTAGGCGTAAGCCGCAAAGAGCGAGGTGTACTCCCGCTGTCCGTTCGGATGGGTGATCTGCACCGTCACGTTGGAGAGATCGAGAAGCTTCAGGATGGCCAGCGCGCGCGGGTTGAGCCCGATGTAGAACTTGCCCACGTCGCCCTCGGTCCAGCCGAACCGGCCCTCCTTCACATCCGAGTCGCTCACCTGGCTGACGGACGCTGCGCCGTATCTGGCCCAGTCCGAGTCCTCCTTGACCACCACCGGCGTGGAGGCGATCCGGCGGCCGAATTCCTCCGGCGTCAGGTTGTACTGCCTGGCCAGCTCATCTCGGAAGTCGGTGAAAGCGCGGGCCACCAGGCTCAGGGCCTGCACGAGCCGGTCCTGCGCCCGGCCGTTCTGCGGAATCGCCCGCTCATCCAGGAAAGCAATCCCTCCCTCGCTTGGAACCGGCAGGGAAAGTTTGTATTGACCGGCCTCGCCGAGCAGAGTCCCCCGATCCTTCGCCGTTTCCTTTTCCCAGCGCTCCAGCTCCTCCCCGGCGAAGCGGTCACCCTGATCGGCCATCCTGCCCAGGATCAGCGCCCTGGCGGAAAAGAGCGCTGTGAGCCGGTCGTCCCCGAACAGCTTGAACGTCTTGTCCGCCATCATCCCTTCAAACGCCAGCCGTTCCCAGCCCTCCTTCAGCATCCAGTAGGTCTCGGCCCTTCTATCGGAGGAGTCATTCAGCAGGGTATCGAGCACCTGCTTCGCCAAATCGCCCTGGCCGGGGTGCCTCAGAAGCCCGCCGGCGTCGAACAGCCAGGTGACGAGAGCTGCCCGGATGCTGGCGGCCATCGGGGCGGCGTCCTGCCGGAGTTGTCTAAGCCAGCTTGTGACGAGGCCATCGAATTTCTTGTAAGCCTCCTGGTCCACGACCGCGTTGGGTGCGGCGCGGAACGCCTCGGCCAGGTAATGGAGGGCAACCGCGGATCGGCCCTCCCCTTCCGCCAACGCTCCCAGACGGGCCTGCACCTGCCCCCTGGCCCAACCTTCCGCGTCCGGAAGGTGGGCAGCGGCCACGTGCGCCAGGCCGGCCAGCTCCTGCTCAATCCTCCAGGCGATGCGGCGGAGATGAGCAGAGGGGGCCTCCTGCTCACGCTGAGGGATTCCCTTTTCAGCTCTCCGGATTGCTTCATTCAACAGCTCGCTTCCCGACAGGAGATGGCTCTGCTCAGCCAGCTTCAACGCCAGATGTTCGGTGAATCTGTCCCAGATCTGCTGGCCATCGGGCGCTTCGTTCATCGGAACAACAAGCCCGGCCTGGAAGCGGTCGAGCTCCGCCCAGAAGAGCTTCCGCTCCGGCTCCACGAAGCCGGCCAGGCCGGGGTCCTCACCCCGATGGTCCCGCACCATCGCTTTCGCCCGATCCGCGGCCAAACCGGTTAGAACCGACCGGCCGTTCACGGTCGTTGCATTCAGAATCGCGCTCGTCCTGTCCGACACAAAGCGCCATTCCGATTCCATCGCCCCGAAGAAGAGGAGCCGCGCCACCTGAACCGGCGGGAGACCGTAGTAGCGGGCGACCTCCGCCAAGAAGCGGGGCGAGATCCCCTGATGCCGACCGAGGGCCTGTTGCACTGTCCGGATGGCGGCCAGGATCCTCACCTTCTCTGCCAGTCTCGGACTCACGCCCGCTTCTCGAGCTTCCTCTTCGAAAGCCTTCTGACCTGGGATCCACTGCCCTCTCCCGCTCCGGTCCTCGTAATCGTACATGGCCAGCGCTCCCGCCAGGGCGGTGTACGCTCTCTTCAGCGCCCTACCTTCTTTTTTATTCTCGGCCAAAAGTGCTTCGGCGCCTCTGAGCCGGTCTTCCGGCGAGCCCTTCAGCCCCTCGGCCAGCTTAGAAAGCGGTACCGCGCGGGTCGGGTCGCCTCTGAAGAACTGCACCGCTTCGATGGCAGCCCGAACGTGACCTGCCGTGTAGCGGCCCAAGGATGGCTCCAGCGCGGAGGCCAGTGTGAGAAGCAGGCCGTCGTCGCGAACCTGGCTGAGGTCAAGCCGGCGCTCCATCCGCCCAATCCGGCGGTCCAGTGCATTCACGCGCCGGCCGAGGGTCTCCATCCGACTCTGGAGATTCTTTCGGCTCTCCGGAATCGCCGCTTGGCCCCTGAGGACGGTCAGATCGGCCTTCACCCCCTCCAGCGCCTTCTTCTCCGCCAACAGGTTGCCCACCAGCCGGACCGTCTGCTGAATCTGCGCCACCTGCTGAGGGGGCAAATGACTCAGGGCGCCCTGTGCGCCCTGCTTCTGCGCCGCCTCGAGGAGCGTGAGCACCGGGCTGCCGTAGGCCCACGCCCTGCGGAATTCAGCCGGGTCCAGATGAACGCCCACGTCTGCCAACCACTGAAGCGCTGGAGCCATGTCCAGCATCCGCTCCAAGCCGGAGCCGGTCCAATCCACCGGGATGACCCCCGCTTCCATGAGGGAGATCAGGAGCCCGGCCCTGCCCACAAGGTCGTCGTCTTGAGGAACCTGCTGAAGCCCTTGCGTAGTCTGAGTCTGCATCTGAGCTAACCGAACCGCCACCGAGTGCCAGAGCGGGTCGTTCGTCAAGCCGGTCTTCAGGATGTGGTACGCGCCGATTTCCTCGATGCTGAGCGGGCGGTTCTGATCCGGGGCAGCCTCAGTGGCCGGTGCCTGCGGAGCCGAATCCGTCTGGACGGCCGGCTGCCGGCGATCCAGGAATTCCCTGAATTGCCGAGCATTTGTCTCCGCCGCATCTTTGGGAACCCCCTTCGCCTGCAGATCGCCAGCGACGTCTCCGGTCCGGCTCGGGCTATCGTCATGCATCCTCGCCACCGCCAAAGAGACCCGCCGCACGTCGAACCGCTCCGGGGCCACCCACGGCGCCATCGCCTTGCCCAGAGCGACGAGGTATCGGGCATCCGCCTGATCGCCGACGATTCGGTTGACGTCCAGCTCGCCTGGCTTCGCCGGAACAATCCGCGGGTCCGTGAACGCATTCTCCCCGACCTCCCGCATGGTCCGAACCAGGGGATCGCTTTCCAGCGCCCGAGCCAGCTTGCCCAAGCCGGCCTCCTCCAGGGCGACTCTGAATTCAGCCACCAGCCCTCCCTTTCCATCCTGCCCTATCCAGAGCCGCCGCAAGCCGTCAAACTGCTGCTGGAGCCGGTCCACGCCAAGCTGGAATCGGCCGTGAATCGCCCGCTCGTTATATTCCGCATGCTGCTGGTGCATCCGCCGCTCGAGCCGGTCGATGACCACCTGCGCCCGCGCATCATCCCCGGCCTGCTGGCGCAACCGTTCGACGACCGCCGCCCAGGCCGGCTGAACCTGCCGCTGGCCGAAGGAGTGGAAGAAGGAGTCGCTTTCGGTTCCAAGCAGGCGGAGCTTGGCGTTGAGCAGAAGCTGTTGAGTGGGAGTGAGGTTGTTCCCGCCCCGCCCGTTCCAGAGACCGAGAAACATCTCCGCCTCCGTCACTGCGTTTGAATCTCCCCCCGGCGCCAGAGCTCTCTCCGCTTCCAAGGCGCGCCGGACAAACTCCGCACGAGGCCCCTCCCCCCACTCGGAAAGCGTGCGCTCCATCGCCCCGCGGTCCACGAAGAAGGTGGCCGTTCCTCGCGAGGGGCTGCTGGCGTCCTTGTCCTTGTTGGCTGGCGATCCACCGGCGTCCCGATAGGTCGCGTCAGGCCCGTCCCGGTTGACCCGGTTGGCCAGTTGGACAAGATCCACCAGATGGATGAGGTGCGCGTCTACCACAAAGAGGTCGATCCTCCGGTCTCCAGATGGGCTGAATGCCTCCTTGATCCTTTCCGAGGCGATCACCAGAACCCGCTTGTTCGCGTAGTCCGGGTCGTTTCCACCCAGGATCCGCTCCAGTCTGGCCAGATCTGCCTCGAGGCGCGCGCGGTCCGCCGGCAAAACTTCGTCGAACCCATTTGCCCGGGCCCACGCCTCGAGTTCAGCCTTTCTTCCGCTGTGGGGGCTGGCATCCGGGATCACCACCAAGGCGTTGTTCCTCCTACCCAAGGCGTTGTTCCCCTCGCCCTGAAGGGCTTGCTGAGTCAGCCGGATCGGATCGGCGCGGGTGCCGCCCCCAACTTCCCGCACATGGATTCCTTTGACGTTGTCTGTGTCGAGCTGACCTCGATCCAGTGTGAAGCGGCTCTCACTGATGGTGTAGATCCTCTCCAGCCCGAAAAGGTACTGAGCCGCTTTCGGCATCGTGGCGGTGTAGATAACGTACCGACCGGTGGGGTTGAGGTAGAAGTCCCCCAACACCGAGGTGGCAGCCAGCGTCTCGGAACGCTGAAGGGTCTGAAGGTCTCCCAGCCCCTCTCCCTTCGGTCCCCTGACCAGATCGGCCAACACCAATGTCTGAAGCGCCGTGAACATGGCGTCCTGATCCACCCGGCCGGGCTGGTGCGCGCCCGGGCCGGTGGGGTGAAGCTTGCCCGGCTCGAGCCTGGCGCCCGGCCTGCCCTCCTGGCCGAGCCTGAACTCCGCCACGGCCCCCGCCAGCCCGCCCCCGGCGGTCCCCTCCTCCATCGGCCAGCGCTCCGCCAGCCGGTTGAGCGCGTCCCAGGCCTCTTGAGACAGTACGACCCTCTTGCCCTCTCCAAACAACCGGCTAGCCGCATCTCGCAAAGCGCGCTCTGCGCGTGTCCCCGCCAGCCCCAGCTCACCTGCAAGCCGATTGAAGGTTTCTGTGCCGGCCTGCCTCAGAATCTCCAGCCGGATCTCGGTGGCCCGCACCCCTACAGCCGTAACGAGCGCCTCGGCCGCCCGGGAAAGATCGTTTTCGGTGTAACGTTCCATCACCTGCCTGACCAGATTTTCCGAACCTGGCACATTGCCAATTTCCTGCCTCACCCGAGCCTCCACCTCGGTTCGGAAATGCTCTTTCGCCTGCGCATTGGCGTTGACGAGCAGTTCCGGGTTTTGCCCCGCGGCGGGCTTCACCCGGACGGAGTAAGCCGGCCCGCTCGCCTGATCCACCGGGCCCTCGGTGTGCCGGATCGAGATAATGTCTCCGGAAGGCGTGCGGGCTGGCTGATCGGTGAAGAACCGACGGCCGCCTGCCTCTGACCGGGGAAGGTGGACGCCGCGCCCGCGAGCGGCGGAGAGGACCGCTTCCGGCGGCGCTTCCAGCAAAGCCACCGACGCTCCGGACTCCGCCCGGGCCAGGATGTGAAACAAAGAATCGCGGGCCGTCTCGGCGAGGATCGCCTCCACGTTGTCGTAGAGGGAAACCTGGGCTTCGTCGTGTAGGACCAAGTCCCTCTTCAGCGCCTCCGTGAGCTTCGAGTCCAACGCACGGCCGCCGGGAAGCTGCCGAACGCTCTGGCGCAGGGAGAGCGCCATGTTGGACGCAATGTACTCGGAGATCCACACGATCCGGGGGTCGCTCAAGTCACGGATCAGGCTCTCCGCCTCCCGGCCAACCTCGGGGGAGCTTGTGAGTCGCTCGACCCGTTTCGACAGCCGCTCGATCCGGAGACCCGCCAGAAGCAGCATCTCCCGATACGAGGCCCCGAAGGGCTGCGGGCTGTCGGATGCCTTGATCCCCTCCTGGTAGCCGCTGGGCTGCTTGATCGCGACCCGGGCGCCGGGATGGATAAGCGTGTACACGCCGGCTGCCGCATGGCCCGCGAAGGTTTTCCCAACCTTCACGGCCAGCCCGATTCCAAGCCGTTGCTCTGGCGCACCCACGGCCAACACGGCCATCCGTCGCTGGTGCCGACCTTCCATTCCCGGTTTGAAACCAAACCGGTCGGTCTCGAACACCATCCGACCCGCCTGCATGTACAAGTCCATCGCCGAATCCACCCCTTGCTGCGGCTTCAGGACGAGTCCCTCTTCGCGCAGGGTATTCCAAATCCGATTCATCTTGTCGGCAACCTCGTTGCCCAGGCGCTCTGCCTCCGCTGAGTCTCCTCGTTCAACAGCCTCTCGCAGCCCGGCCAGCGTGTCCCGGACTCCGTTCTCCGTGAGGAGCTCCTCGGCGGTCGGCTTGGGGAGGATCTCGGCGGCGCGGGTGAACTGGTCGTGGCGCCGGAGCTCGGTGCGCAAGGAGGTGATACTTTCCAGGACGGACTTGTCAAATGCAGGTGAGCTCGAGGTGCGGTCCGTAGTAGTGCGTCCCGCCTGTGGCGGCGCTGGTGCTCCTGTTACACCTGGTCCGCCGGTCGCCCTCTGCAGGGCATCCGCAACCCCTTCACCCTTGCCCGTGAGTCTCTTCAGTTGTCCCATAGCCGTATCAAAAGGATCTCGGGCAGAGGCGTCGCCGCCCATCCAGCGGTTGAAGGAGTCGTGCACCTGCTGGGCGAGCTGCTCGGAGAGCCCCTTCTCGGCAGCCAGGCGCTCGGCTGCCGCTAGCTCCGATCCGGTCTCACGGAGCATCACGACCAGATCGAACTTCTGGTCGGCGGTGAGCCGGGCGGAAGTCAGGATCGGAAGAGCACACGCTGAACTCCAGTCACTTGTATCAGGATCTAGTATG
>CAYJUA010000083.1:0-7349 GCA_964373295.1 uncultured Planctomycetia bacterium | reverse complement strand
CGTACAACAGGAACGGCCCGGACCGCCGACCGTTCCGTTCGGTCACGCCTCCACCTGACCTGGTGCCGGCTGGGGCAGGGGTTCCTGTGCCCCCGGCAGATGCGGCAGTCGCGCCGGGGGCGGCTGTCCCCGACCGAGCGGCACTGCTCGCCAGAGCCGAGGAGATTTTGGGGGTTCGTTTCGGCGCGGATGGTCGGCCTGCATTAGTTGACGCCGCCGGCCAGCCGGTTGCTGCGATTCGGCATCGGCTGCACCCGAGCTTCGGACCTAACGGCCCGATCGAGCGACTCGCAGCCAACTGGCAGCGTCTTGAAACCCGCCATCAGGGCCTGTGGAGAAGGCTGAATGTGGGGCAGGATCCGAATGCTCAGCGGAATGTTCCAGCTCCTCCGGGAGTGCTCGACCCGGGGCTCAGGACTATTCTCCGGGATGCCCGGGCTTTTGAAACTCTTGCGCAGGATGTCATCAGGCGCCTGGGGAATACGGCTCTTACGGAGGATCAGAGACGGCAGCTCAACGTCGATCTGACCCGGCTGAACAATGATGGTCAGGCTCTGAGAACGCAGCTGCAGGGTTACCACGACAGCCCCACGTTCCAAGCCCGGCTCTCCGCCATGGAGCGCAATTACGTTGAGCTCGACGCTCTGCTCTCCCGCATCGAGGCGGGGGTGGACGGCGACCGCCTGCCTGCTGGCGCCCATGGGCCGGTGCGGCCGCCGATGGGTGAGGCGGACCGGCAAATGCTGGCCGCCCGGTTGGAGGTAGTGGACTCCTACCAGAATCACCAGCGGATCATCTTCCAGGCGGGCGCTGCTGCCGGGGAGACGATGGGACCCCTTGGCCTGCACCAGGCGCTGGAAGGCGGGCTGGCGCTGGTGGGCGAGATCCTTGGCGGGCAGAGGGGCGGGGTGCGGGGCGCTGTTACGCTGAACTTGCCGGAGGGTCCGCTGCGGACGGCGCTGGATCGCATGGCAACCCTGGAATCCGACATCCGGGCACTCCTCGATGGCTCTCGGCCGCAGAACGTCGGGACGCTTCAGGCCCTCCGGGACAACATCCGAGAGTCGAACAGAACCTTGACTGCTTATTTCAACAGCGACCCTGGCAGGGCGGCCCTTCAGGAGCTCAATCGGCGGTTGGTTTCCATTGAGCCGGAGATCAGCGACCTGCTGCGCGCAGTGCAGGCCTGGGATGCTGCAGGCCGGCCGGTGGGAGAGGGATGGGAGTATTTGTCTCTCTACGGCAGGTACAGTGAGCTGAGCGATGCGTTCCAGCAGATCGCTGTGGATCCCAACGGCAACATCAATCCCCAGCTGGCCGGCCTTGTCCAGATCGCCCAGTCGGCCGGCCGGATTGACGCGCTTCTCAACAGCACCGACGCCTCTTCACGCGGGCTCTTTGTCCGCTGGGGCGAGGCGAGCGGGGCGTTCCGGGACCTGATGCAATTTACCGCTCGTTATGCAGACTTCACGGACCGGTACGACCAGTTCATCCAGCCGCTCATCAGGGCCTACGGGCACGTCCGGGAGGCGGCTCATTCCTTCTACCGCGTGCCCCTGGGGAACAATGACCGGGCGATCCGGGATCTGGATCCAAGGATCGGGCTGCTTCAGGGGAGAGTCAACGCTGCTGCGGCTGCGGTACGGGCCGCCGATTTAGCAGTTGCCCATTCCGCGCCAGCACGCGACCGGGGAGTTCCGACCCAAGCGGAACGCAGGGCGATGGAACGAGCGCAACAAGCAAGGCTGGACGCATTCGCAAGACAGAGGGAAGTTCTTGCGACGGACGGAGTGGAGCTCAATCAACTGCGGCAGAGGAGGCAAAGCCTTGTTCAAGAATCCGAGACCCTTCTCCCAGCGCTGGCGAATCTGCTCTTGGCCGACGCTCCGCGCACGATCTATGGAGTGGGTCAAAACAACCGGGTCGTAGCCTACGATCTGAATGAAGTAGACACGCGAGCGCTGGCCCGGCTTTCCTACAATGTCGGGCTCCCGACGGGAGAGATGGTGCCGCCAGCCGGCGCCGATGCCGCGGCTCTCGACCGATTCCTCAGGGAAACCGGAGGGCTGCTGCTGTACGCTCCACGCGGATCTTCAGGAGGATCCGGTGCTCGGGTGGAGTTCATCACCCTGCGCGGATCCACCCATGAGGGCCACTTGCGCCTGGAGAACGGCCATCTGCGCTCCTGGACGGTGGTCTTCGAACCGGGAGTCACCCATCCGACCACGAATCAGTCGGGCCGCGGGGCTCGGTTCGTGGTGATCGAGCGGACGGTGAATCCTGGGGCCCTGGATGCAAGGGGCAACCCCCGCCTGGTCTCGGAGAGCCGGTACGCGCTCGGCGAGTACGGGGTGCTCAACGACGGCAGGCGGGTCGACCGCGCGGATCCCACAAGGGGCCTGCATGGGTTGAACTCCAACGGTCAGCGGTCCCAATTCCGTGTCATTGCAGAAGGGGGATGGCAGCCGGGCACGGACGGCACGAACGGCATGGAGTGGCGGCTGACCGAGAACCTGAATCCCCGGTTTGAAGCGGACTGGCTGCGGAGGCAGGAGGCTCGTCAAACAACCCGCTCTAGGCAGAACTTTACGTCGGTCGATAACTCCACCTACGTCCGGCAGCCATACACCTTTGACCCTGACAACGACCGGGTAGAGAGTTGGGTGAGACAGGCTGACCTGACCAGTCGTCTCCTCTACCGAGAGTACAACCTGCGCGACGGAGATGGAAGGATACGGGTTATCGAGCGGCGGGTGGCGTCGGACTGGCTCCACCAGACGCGCCTCTCTCGCGTCCTGGAGGACGGCATCTACCGGGTGTACGCCGTGAGCACCTACTACCGCGAATGGTCCAACACCCAGCATTGGGAGGCGGATCCCACACCTCACCGTGGCACCGCGATGTATTTGGACGCCCGGGATGGGCCGAGGGGGGCTTGGGTCTACGGCGGGCTGCTTCGTAATCCGGATGGGAGTCACCGGTACCAGCCGGTCTTCAACAACTGGATCGACATGCAGGCAGGCGGGGAGGGTGGGGGCCGCATCTGGGAGCTGCCACTCCGGGATAATCCCGACACGCGGCTTTTCGCCATGCGCTACCTCTGGGGTGCCCGTATGGACAATGGATCCGTCGTCCGCCAACCGCTCGGGGATTCGGCCGTCTTCCTCCAGAGAATCCCGGGCACGGACCGGTGGACGTATGCGGGGCAGATGGATTTCTACGCGATCCCGTTCTGGGACCGCGGGGCCCGCGAGTGGCGCTTTATCAATCCGAACTATCCGGAGATCGCCCAGATGCGAGGGGCACCTCCCGTCGAGATCTCCGGTAGCTTCGGGTTCATCCAGGACATGGGCGGCGACACCGGCTTCCGGGTCTTTGCCTACAGCCTCGACTCGACTGGCAGGCGCAGGAGCGCGACGACCTATGTCGTGAACGTCGGTGGGGCGGAATCTCCCTATTACTTTGGGACCTTCAGCCCCCGCACAGGAGAATTCCAGGCCAACCGGAACGAAGCGTTGCCCTGGTGGGTCCAAACGCGTGGCAACATTTTTGCTGACATCTGGCTCCAGACGCGCGTGGTTGCCTGGGGAACCTTTGGCGGAGCGGAGCATCTCGCCCGGGCCGGGGCAGACGCGGATGGCAGACTCCGGCTCTACGGCGGGTTCATCTCGATGACTCCGGAGCAGTTCGGCACCACGATCGGGGTCTTCCGCGAAGCTGGCCTGGCCTTTGCGCCCGGGATCGGCTATGCCAGGCTGGGAACCCAGTTGATCGCCCAGGGCGGGGGGAGGTTGGCTGCCGGGGCTGCGGCGCGAGGGCTGACGGGGCAAGCGGCCCAGCAGGCGGCCCGGCGCGCGGCGATGCAGGCGATCACCCGGGGCTGGTCAGGTTTACCGCTTCGCATGATGTACAGTGGAGGGACGGTCTGGGGCCAGTCCTTCCGCGGCGTTGCGCTCGGCGCCTCCCGGACAATCGCCGCCAGGGCCGTGGCGGCCTACGCGCTGAATCAATCCGTTGCTTCCGCAACGGCCAATGTGCTGGGCCGCGTCGGGATGGCCTCCTTGGCTTCCTACATGGCCCCTGCCGCGTATTTTGCAATTCAAGCAACACGCGCGGTCGTCATTGCCCCTGCGGTCATGATTGCAAGGACCGCGGCCCTGCCCGTCGTGGCGGTAGTGCATGGGGCAAAAGCGGTCTGGCTCGGTGTGGCGGGCGGTCGGGCGGGTCTCGCCGCCCTGGCGGTGGGCAGTGAGGGCCTGCGCGGTTCGATCGCGGCTGGATACGCCGTTGGAAGGGGCCAAGCCTTGGCGCAGGGGGTCCGGCTGGGGATGGTCGGTGGGGCGGTGCGTCTGCCCACTGCGTTCGGGACAGCGTACGTCCAGCTCACCCGGATGAATCTTGTCTTACAGCTCACCAGCATGAGTACTCTGGGGCTGATGAAGGCCGCTGGCGTGCCGATCCCGAGGGTGCTGCAGGACAAGGATGGGGCCATGAGGGCGGAGGGTGTCGGGATCGGAATCTTCGGCGAATCCTTCGACGACCTGCTGGCAACGATCGTCGGCAACTTCATCGGGATGTCGAGCTATTCGGAGAACTTCTTCCTGAACGGCGGCTGGCTGGGCCAGGCGGAGAGCGCCACCATGATCATGTGGATGGGCATGGCCAACAACCTTTGGGCCAGGAATGCCACGCTGGGCAAGCTCCTGGGTGCTGATGCGTATCACATGCTCGCGGCTCGGGAGGAAACCCGAACCCTGGGCGGATACGTCGGCAAGATGGTGTTCGACGTCGGCGTGGTCCTTCCTGTGGCGGAGCATTACGCCGGTCGGCACGTCACGAGCGCGCTGACCCCTTACATTGGAGAGCACGGAGCAAAATATGTGGGCTCCTTGGTTTCCTTCGCCTGGGTGGGAACCTTCCGCGGCATGGCGGCGGAGAGGGCTGGGCTGACCGCGGGACGGACCGTGCTCACCCCGCAGGGGCGGGCGCTGGTGCGGGCGGCCATTTCCGATACGCGGGAGACTTCCCGGATGCTGGAGAGGGCTCATCCGGCAGATGCAGAGGCCGCCAGGGCGCGGGAGACGGCGCGTGCAGGAGAGACGCATGATAGCCGAACGGAAGCCCGGACCGAGCCGGCCGAAACCGGCACCCGGCCGGAGACCCGGCCCGGCACGGAGCCGACCGCCCGGCCTGAGACGACTGTAACAACGGCGGAGGGGGCGCCGGAGATCGCCGAGCTGCGCGCTGCTTCGAATGAGCTGATGCAGCAGATTGACCGGATCGATCCGGCTACCATGAGCCCAGAGACCGCGGGAAGGGTGAGCCAGAATCTGGGGTACCTCAGCAAGCTCAACGCCGCGCTTCCGGAAGCCAACCTGAACGCGGGCGGAAGACTGGCCGGCCAGGTGGAGCGCATGACGCAGGGGGTGCAGGCGATCGTCAGCCGGCCTGAGACCTTAAGCGGCGATCGAGGCGCCTGGAACCGGACGAGCCTCATCTCGGCGGTTGAGGGGCTATCGGTGGCGGCTCGCACCCTCGGCCTGCGCAGCCAGGCGGGGAGGCTGCTCAACCTGGCGGATCGACTGGCGACATCTCTCATCACGGAGCGGGGGCCAGGCGCCCCGGCCGAACAGCTTCTGCAGATTGCGCGGACCCTCGACAACCTGAAGGCCCTGGGGGCGGATCCGGCCAGGGTGGCTGATGTGGCCAGTAGGGTCGGCCAGGGACTGCTGGCCGTTCGGACCGAGCTGGTCCAGCAGTTCCAGAACGCTCTTGCAAGCGGGATTCCTGCGGAGCAGGCCGGAAGGGCCACCATGGGCCAGGTGGACCTTTTGGCCAAGGCGGCCGATCTCATTGTGCCGCTCTTGGGTCCGGGCCAGACGGAGTTGATCACCAAGCTTCAGGATATCGTTCAGGTAGCCGGCCAAGAGCTTGGGGCGGTTGCACTAGCCGTTTCGCGATTCGAGCGGAAGCTGGCGGAGGTCGAAACCCTCCGCCTCAATGGCGCCGATAACAAAGCGGTCGGCCAGGCTGAGAGAGAGGCTCGTGCCCTGGCGCGGGACCTGCCCGAGGATTACCTCGCGACGAGACTGGCCGATCTGGAAAGCGCTGGGGCAGGATTCACGAGCCATGCAGACGGATCTGTGCGAGATTCCCGCGGCCGCCGAGCGGTGGTTGTCGAGGAGCTCTCGAGGCGCGGTTTGGCTCGACTTGAGGAATCGCGCTACGGCGATCTGGAAATCCGGGTGACGGAAAAGGGTCGGGATGCGATCGAGCGGGCTGAAGTCCGCCCAGCGGACGAGACCCAGACCCGGCTGGAGAGCGAGTACACGCGGGCAGGGGAGCTCACCCGGACGGGGGCCGATCGGTCCACCGCTGAACGGTTGCCCAACAGCGTTCAGATCTTGCTCGAACGCTCCGGCGACCTCTCCCCCGAAGCCCAGCTTTCCTTCGTCGAGGGGATGAGCCAGGCGGTCCGCGCCGAGGTCCGGAACCTGCTGGATGCGGCCAGGACAACCCGGACACCGGAAGCCGCCGAGGCGGCCCGCCAAGGGGTGAACCGTTACATCGCCTTTGCCCAGAAGGCGCTTGAGGTGATCAACCCGGCCCGCTTCTCAGGCAACAAGGAGGCCTTCAACACCTTCGTCAACAAGCTCTGGGGCGATGTGGCCGGAACATTCCGCCAGCTCATGGATGTAGCCAGGGATGTAGTCGGCCGCGAGAAGGCGAATGCGGCCGGCTTTGTGCAGGCGATCGGCCAGACGTTCCAGAACCTCACTGCTCTGGCCGGCCAGGCGGCGATGTCGCTGGCCAAGGCCGGCGTGGGGCCGGAGGCAGTCCGCACGTTCATCCGGAAGGCCGCCGAGACACTCACCGAGAACTTCAAGGATTATGCGAAGCTGGCCGACACGGTGATCAACGCCAAGGGGGCGACTACGCAGCAGATGACGCAGGCCGCCCGTGGGCTGGCCCGGGCGGAGGCCGGCATGGCCAACTTTGTCCAGGACGCCCTGGCGGCAGCCAAGCAGTCCGGCATGAGCCGGCCGGATCTGCGGGCGCTGGCCGGACAGCTCAACCAGCAGTTCCGCGAGGTGGCGAGAGAGACCCGCCGGCAGATGGAGAACCTCGCCGGCAAGCAGAACTTGAATTTGACAACGCTGGAAGCTACCGAGCTGCAGGGCTTCCTGGGCGACCAGCTCGCCGCGATCCAGGCCACGCGCGACGCCTTCCAGGCGCTCCGGCAGGCAGGCGGCATGCGGCGGGCCGATGTCCGGCAGGCCGGCGAGATGCTGACCGGCATGCTCCGGGCGGTCGGCCAGCAGATCCAGAACGGCTTCATGAACGCGGAA
>CAYJUA010000082.1:0-7407 GCA_964373295.1 uncultured Planctomycetia bacterium | reverse complement strand
GCAGGGCGTTCTGCATGCTGCTGCCGCTGACCACCGCCCCCTCCACCAGCTCCTCGATCTCCTCGATCAGGTGCCCGCCGATCTCCACCAGCAGGAAGATCAGGATCCCGGTGGAGAGGGCGTTGAGGAATCCCTTCATCTTGTCGGAGACCTTGCCCAGTTTGGCGATCGGCAGACCCAGGACGATCGTGCCGCCGGCCAGGAGCCCCAGGAACCAGGGATGATTCCAGAGATTCAGCATGAGGTTCATCTTATCACTCCTTTGGGTTTGCCTGCCACGATCTGGAAATGGATGGGGATCCGCACCTTGCCGGCCACCGCCACCCCTGCCCTGCGGGCCGGGATGAACCGCCAGCCGGATACGGCCTCCCGTGCCGCCGTGTCCAGCAGCGCGGAGCCGGAGGAGCGCTCCACCTCGACCCGGGTGGGGTATCCCCTGCGGTCCAGCTCGGCCAGGATCCACACGATCCCCTGGACGTTCTTGAGGAACGCCTCCCGCGGATAGGCCGGCGGCAGGTTCCGGTGGTACTCGGGGGGCGTTTCCTCGACCCCTTCCTCTGCAGGGACCTGGGTTGTGGGGAGCGGTTCCTCCGGCTTCTGTTTTTCAGCCGGCTCCGGAGAGGGCTCCTCCGGCTGAGAGGGCGTGAGGAAGAGCGCGACCCGGGTCTCCCCTTGCGAGATGCTTACCTCCGGGCCATGGAAAAGGCGCAGGCTCCCGCCGGCGAACACCATCCCATGCAGGGAGACGGAGAGCAGCAGCGCCAGCGGGAGACGGCTCATGGGCGCCCTAGCTCTCTTTAGGCCGGACGGCAAAGCTGGTCCGCGTGATGCCGGCCTCCCGGCAGGCATCGAAGATGGCCACCAGCGACCGGGCGGGAGCCGACTCATCGGCCCGGATCGCCACGGCGATTTGGGGCTCCCGGCGGGAGATCTCCTTCAACTCTCCCCTCAGCTTTTCCTCCGAAATGGATTTCTCGGCCAGGTAGAGCTGGCCTTTTTCGGTCACCGTCACGTGGACCGCATCCTCCGAACCGGGTTGCCCGGTGGAGGCCTTGGGCAGGTCCACCTCCATCCGGGACGCGCGCTCCGAGCTGAAGGTATAAAGGAGGCTGAACGAGACGAAGAAGAAAAGGAACAGGTTCATGACCATGTCCGTCAGCGCGATGGACTCCGGGTTGTGGATGTAGCTACGCGCGGTGGGCCGCTTCATAGCGGGGCTCCTTCGCTTGAAGGCGCGCGTGCAGCATGGCCAGTTGGTGCGCCGCCTGCGCGGAGAGGTTGGCCGTGTGCTTGATCCGGCTGATGAAGAGATTGTAGGCCGCCAGAAGCGGGATCGCCACAATGAGCCCGGCGGCGGTGGTGATCATCGCTTCATAGATGCCTGCGGCCAGGACGCTCACCGTCACCTCCGCCCCGGCGGTTTCCCACGCCATGAAGGCCTTGATGAGCCCGGTGATCGTTCCCAGGAACCCCAGCATCGGCTCCACGGTGATCACCGTGGCGAGGCCGCCCAGCCACTGCTCCAGCCGCTGGGACTGTTGTTGGTTGACCTCCTCCATGGCTTCTTTTACCACCTCCAGCGGCATCCCCCATTGCTCCAGGCCGGCCTCCAGCACGGGAGCCACCGGCTGGCGACTTTTCCGGGCCGCCGAGACCGCCTCGATGAAGCGGCCGGCCCTCGCCTCCTCCAGCACGCGGTGGAGGCATTCCCGGCTCCGAGCCGAGGAGATCTGAAGGAAAACGAGAGTCCGCTCGATCACGATCGCCACCCCCAGGATGGACCCCAGGAGGATCGGGATCATCAGGGGCCCTCCCTTGACGAACATCTCCTTCAGCATTGAATTCGTGCTCCTTCCTCTGTCAGTTTCGGACCGTGACCCCGAAGTAAAGGTTCCGCTCGTAGGCCGGCTCGATCCCGTCGGAGCGCACCCGGCTGTAGTACCCCTCGTTGAACAGGTTATTCGCGCCGAAGAACAGGGAGACGATGTCCTTGTAGACGTTGAGCTCGGCGGCAAGGTCCCACACCTTGTAGGAATCCACCTTGTCGGTGCCCACCGTCCCCGCGGCGTTGGAGTCCTGCCAGAAATGGTCCCCCACGAACTGGTTGGTCAGGGAGACCTTCGCCCGGCCGGGGAGCTGGTAGGTGAGCCCCGACTTGAGCATGTACGATGGGGCGTAGGCCGGTTCCCTGCCGTCGTTGGAGCCGCTCATGAACTCCGCGTTCAGCCGCGAGATCCCCGCGGACAGCGCCAGCTTCCCCCAACGAGAGCCCCGGTCGGTCCCGGCCAGCGAGTCCCAGAGGCCGATGAGGTTCGCCTCGGCCCACCCCTCCCACCCCTTGAACTCCGCCCGGCCGGAGTTGGAGCGCTCGGTGTTGCCTCCCGCCAGCGTGCGGGTCTCGAAGTAATTGTCGTAATCGATGAAGAAAAGGCTGGTGTCGTACGCCAGCCAGGGCAGCGGGTTACCCCGGACCCCCGCCTCGTAGTTCCAGACCTTCGATTCATTTAGGCCGGAGGGGGGACGCTGGGTTGCGCTGGTGGGGTTCACCAGGTCGTCGTAGGTCTGCGGTTTGTACGACTGGGAGGCGTTGGCGTAGAGGGTGTTCTTCGGTGTCACATCGAACGTGAGCCCCAACCCGCCCAGCGGGACCACGTTGGCAAAGGAGTCGCTCTGCAGGGCGCGGTTTACCCCGATGTTGAACTCCTCCTCCGCGTCCATCGCGACGGTCTCCAGCCGGAAGGCCGGGATGACGCCCAGCGGCCCGAACTTGAACAGGTTCTCCAGGAAGAGGGCCCCGTAGTTCGTGCTCCGGTCCATGCTGAACTGCTGCGGCCCGGAGGTGGCCTGCGGGTTGGCGCCCGATTCCCTGTACCGGGGGCTGTCGGAAGCGTAGACCACGAAGCCTCCGGTGAGCGCGTGTTCATTACCCCACGCGTCCCAGAGGCGGCGCAGGCGGGCGTCGGTGCCGAAGAAGGTGAACTCCTGGCGGTCCAGGTTGGTCCGGGTGCCGCTCTGCCGCCGGCTGAAACGGTCCTGGTACCCGCCCCACGATTTGACCGCGACCAGGGTATCTTCCGAAAGGTTGTTCTCGTAGGTCAGCGTGGGGACGTGGCGCTCGATCCAGATCCGGTCGTTCGGCGTCCGTGGGAGGTCCCGGTTGTTGGCGTACTGGGCTTGGGTGAGCCGTCCCGGTTCCCCGCTCTCGGAGCGGAAAGAAGACAGGTCCAGGATCCAGCGGGTTGCCGGGTTCGCCTGCAGGACGGTCTTGAGGTCCCCGGTGAACACCTCGAAGTCGGCGTTCTCCCGGGGGCCGTTGGCCTGCCGGTGGTTGAAGTACCCCAGGAAGCCCAGGGGCCCGGAGGTCCGCCCCAGCGCGTTGTGGGTGGAGTAGAGCCCGTAAGAGCCCACTGTGTGCCGGGCGGAGGCCAGCCACCCTTCCTGTTCGGAGGGAGGCAGGTGGGTGACGTCATTGAGCACGGGACCCGGCTGGGGCCCGTAGAGGAGGCCCCCTCCGCCGCGGATCAGCTCCACCCGGTCCACCGCCTCCAGCGGCGGGGCGTAGTAGGCGGTGGAGTAGCCGAACCAGTCGGAGAGGATGGGGATGCCGTCCTTCATGGTCAACAGGAAGCCGGTTTCATGGGGGTCCCCGACGCCGCGGTAGTTCATGTTCACGTGCCCTGGTGTCTGCTGCTCGGAGACCAGCAGGCCCGGCATCTGGGAGAAGGCTTGGCGGTAGTTGTTGTTCTGAATGGGGGGGAGGCCTGCCATCGAGGTGGATGTGGTTTTCTTGCCCTGATAGACACGGGTCCCCTGCACATCCGGGAGGAAAGGACCTTCCTGCTCCTCGCCGTACTCTTTCACCGCCTGCACCTTCACTTCCTCCAGCGTTGCAGGCTCCTCCGCGGCCAGGCAGAGACTGCCTGAGACGGCCCAGCCGAGGGCCGCCAGGATGGAAATCAGCTTATTGTCGCAAATAGGGGTCATTTTCATGGTGAACGTTCCCTCTCCTGTCCCGGTGCCTCCAGATTTCTGGTGGGTCAGGGAGTTGCTTGGGGTAGGCCTCCGGCGGTCCGGTGGGCGGGCATCTGGATCTTCTCAAGTTTCTCGATGCGAACAACCTTGGAGTCCTGGATCACGATCTGGACCGACCCGTAGCGGATGGAGCTGACCGCGGCGAGGACCCGGCCCAGGAGCCGCGTCGTTTCGCTGGGAGGGTTTTCCATCAGCCCCTCCTCGCGGCCCGCTTGGGCTGGCAGCCGGAGCAGCGGCCGAAGATCTCGTGGCGGTGCCACAGGGCCTCGAAGCCAAGCTTGCGGATCGCCTCGTCCTGGAAGTGCTCCATCCGGGGGCTCTGGAACTCGGTGATCCGCCCGCACTCCACGCAGACCATGTGGTCGTGGTGCGGGCGGTCGGCCTTGAGCTCGAACTTGGAGCGGCCGTTAGCCGACCCCACCTCGGCCAACAGCCCGCACTCCTGGAGGAGCTTCACGGTCCGGAAGACGGTGGCGCGGCCCAGCGTGGGGTCCTTCTTCTTCAGGAGGTCGTAGAGCTCCTCAACGCCCAGGTGCATCTCGGCCGAGAAAAAGGCGTGCAGGATCTCATGCCGCTGGCGGGTGAGGTTGAGGCCCTGCTTCTCCAGGACTTCCTGAAAACGGCGTTCGACGCCGTCCAGCCAGCGCTGGTGCTGGTGGGGCCGGCGGGTGTTCTTGGGGAACAGGATGACCTCTGCGTTTGAGCTCATTGAAATTGATAACGAGTCTCATTATCGTACAGGGAGGCGCCGTTGTCAAGGGAATTTGTTTGGGGTAGAATCCGGGCATGGCTCAGCAGAAGAACGCCGTGATGGAGCCCCACCGGGCGCAATGGAAAAGCCAGTGGGGCTTTTTGCTGGCCGCCATCGGCTCGGCGATCGGCCTGGGCAGCATCTGGCGCTTCCCCTACGTCTGCTACGAGAACGGCGGGGGCGCCTACCTCATCCCCTACTTCGTGGCCCTGGTGACGGCGGGGATCCCTCTGATGATCCTGGAATACGGGGTCGGCCACCAGATGCGCGGCTCCGCCCCGATGTCGTACGCCAAGATCAGCCCCCGCTGGGAGTGGCTCGGCTGGTGGACGGTGATCTTCGTGATGTTCGGGATCGTGATGTACTACGCGGTGGTGATCGCCTGGTGCGTCTGCTACCTGGGCTTCTCGCTGAGCCTGGCCTGGGGGGCCGACCCGAACGCCTTCTTCTTCCAGCAGTTCCTGGGCCATACCGGCAGCCCGCACTTGATCGGCGACGTGAGGGCCCCCATCCTGCTGGGGCTGGTGGTGGTCTGGGTGATCAACTGGGTCGTCGTCTTCTTCGGGGTGGAGCACGGGATCGAGCGGGCGAACAAGATCTTCATGCCGCTCCTGTTCGTGCTGATCCTGGCGCTGGTGGGCTGGACCTTCGTCCTCCCGGGCGCCCGGGAAGGGATGCTGCGCTACCTGCGGCCGGACTTCTCGCGGCTGACGGACCCGAAGGTCTGGATCGACGCCTACTCGCAGATCTTCTTCACCCTGAGCTTGGGGTTCGGGATCATGGTGGCCTACGCTTCCTACCTGCCCCGCAAGGCGGACATCAACTTCAACGCGGTTGCCTGCAGCGTCGCGGACACGGTGGTCTCCCTGGTGGCGGGGCTGGCGGTCTTCGGGACGCTGGGCTACATGGCTCAGAGCACGGGCAAGCCGTTCGAGCAGGTGGTCCAGCACGGAATCGGGCTCGCTTTCGTGGCCTATCCCCAGGCGATCGGCCTGGTGCCCAGCTTCCCGCGAGTGTTCGGCGCCATTTTCTTCCTCACCCTCACGGTGGCCGGGATCGCCTCGGCGATCTCCATCCTGGAGGCCTTCACCGCCGCCGTCATGGACAAGTTCCACTACCCGCGCCGGGTGGTGGTGACGGTGCTGTCGGTGGTCGGGTTCCTGGGAGGGATCATCTTCGCAACGGGCGGGGGGCTGGCCTGGTTGGACATCGTGGACCACTTCCTCAGCCACTACGGGCTGTTCGCCGCGTGCATCCTCCAGTGCGTGCTGGTGGGATGGGTCTACGGCCCCAAGCGCCTGAGGGAGCACGTGAACGAGGTGTCGCTGTTCCGGGTGGGGCGGCTGTTCGACGTGTCGGTGAAGTTCCTCATCCCCGGCGTCCTGCTCTTCCTTCTGGCCAGCGACCTGCTGAAAGACGTCCGCCAGCCCTACGGCGGCTACTCCTGGATCTCCCTGGTCCTCATCGGGCGGGACTGGCTGCTGCTGACCCTGATCGCAGCCCTCTTCGTCGCGATGCGCCCCTGGCGCAACGCGCCGCTACAGTGATTGTCGCCAGCGGCGCGTTCTGAGGGGGAAGCCACTGCCTGGTTTCCCCCTCAGTTCTCCCCCAACATGCCCCCTCTTCCAGAGGAATCGCGTCGCTCACCTCCATCCCCCGAACTGATGGCGAGGGAGAGGTGGCGGAGTGCGGCGCGTCAGTAGCGGACCTCCACCAGCGTCAGCCCCTTGGCCGGGGCGGTCGGAGGGATCTCCGGTGCCGGCTTCCCCTTCCCTACCTCCAGGAGCAGTCCCACGATCCGCCGGACCATGTGATAGAGGAAGCCGTCCGCCACCGCGTCGATCTGGAGGAGCGACCCAGCCTTTGTGAGGGTGAGGCGCTTCAGGTGCCGGATCGTGGAACGGACTGGCCGCCCCGTGGAATGGAACGGCGCGAAATCCCGCTTGCCCTGGAGCCGCCGGGCGAACCGGCGCATCCTGGCCAGGTTGAGCGGCTCGCGGACATGGACGAGGAAATCGCGGTCGAAGAGAGGCCGGAGCGGGTTGTTCCAGATGGAGTAGCGGTAATGCTTGGACCTGGCCGAGAAGCGGGCGTGGAAGGCGCGGGGCGCCGGCCGGATCGAGCGGACCAGGATCTCCTCCGGCAGGACGGCGTTCAGCGCCCGGTGGAGGGTGGGGACCGGCATCCGGGAGCGGATCGCGGTGTGGGCGACCTGCCCTGCCGCGTGCACGCCGGCGTCGGTGCGGCCGGCCCCGGTCACGCGGACCTTCTCCTGCAGGATCTTCCGGAGGGCTGCCTCGAGGACTTCCTGGACGCTGCGGTGGCCCTTCTGCCGCTGCCAGCCGGCGAAGCGGGTCCCGTCATACGCGACCACGAGTTTAAGGAAGGATTGCGCAGCCTGTCCCGAGCTGAGGTCGCTTCGGCCCGCTTCGCGGGCCTCGCGATGACGGCGAGGGATCGCTACGCTCCTCGCAATGACGGGAGGAGCAGCTCGGCGATCTGGACGGCGTTCAGGGCCGCCCCCTTGCGGAGGTTGTCCGACACGACCCAGCAGGTGAAGGCGTTCTTGACCGTGGGGTCCTGGCGCAGGCGCCCCACGAAGACCTCGTCCCGATGGGCGGCGT
>CAYJUA010000081.1:0-7699 GCA_964373295.1 uncultured Planctomycetia bacterium | reverse complement strand
ATCTTATGACCTGCATCTACTGCCAGAAAGAGTTTGAGCCGTCCAAGTACCGGCGCACGAAGCAGCGCGCCTGCGGCGACCCCGTCTGCCAGAAGAGGCGGCAGAGGGACAACCTCTCGGCCTGGCAGGAGAGGAACCCTCTCTACTACCGGATCAAGCGGATCGACGGCGCCTGGCGGATGAAGGCGCGCATGCGCGCCCGGCGCTGGAGGACGGCCCACAAGGACCGGATCCAGGCGTACCGGGCGGCGACGATGGACCAGTACCGGGTCTACATGCGGGAGTACATGCGGCGGTACCGCGCCGCCCAGAAAACCAGTCGGGTCGAACCCAAGGAGAACCAGGTCTAAATGGGGAATTCCTTCAAATTGCTGCGGATCTTCTCGGTGGTGTTCAAGGTGCTGGCGTGGCTGGTGCTGGTCCTCATCGCCGTCGGCGTGGTGGGGGTGGTTCTTTCAAAGGACCCCGACGCGAACACGCCGCCGGTTCTCCTGAACATGCTCTTCAGCGGGCTGGTGGGCTTCCTGGTCATGTACACCCTGGGGGAGATCATCCGCCTTCTGCTGGTGGTCGAGAGCAACACCCGAAAACCTTAAGAGCAGTCCGCTTCTCAAAAACCCACTTCTCGTTCACGCCTGAGGCTCATTCTGGGAGAAGTGGGTTTTTGAGAAGCGGACTGCCCCATTTGTTGACTTCTTTGGACGCATTGGGTAAGCTTGCGGGTGGACGAGACGGTTTTGAGACGGTTCTGGTTTCTGACGTTTGCTGCATCTTCCTGCCTCCTGGCTGCGGGCGCTTGCCCGACTTTCTGCTTTTCCGCTGATCCGGATCTGACCCTCGACGCCGTCGAGCTTGGGCTCGGCCAGGGCGCTGATACGGTTGAGCTCCTGACCAGCCGCCCGTTTGAGTTCATCACGTACACCCTGCAGAACCCTCCCCGCCTGGTGATCGATTCCGTGGAACCGGGCATGAAGAGCCATGTGCCGGAGTCCGGATCCCTGGGCGGCCAGTGGGTCCAGGGCTGGCGCGTGGTGAAGCTGGCGTACCCTCCGTCCAGCAGTGCCGTGGACTACCTCGAGCTCCAGCTGGCCGGGCCGGCCGAGCACCGGGTGGAGCACCAGCCAGGGCGCCTCCTCGTGCGGGTCCGGCCCAAGGGGCGGGGCCTGCTTCCCCCCACCGGGGCCGCCGTCAAGAGCCCCCCCAATCCGGTCCGTCCCGCCGCCCGCGACCAGTCGCCCCCTCTGCCCGATCGGGCCCGGCCGGAGCCGGGTCTCACGCCCGGCCCCTGGTCGATCGAACGAGCCCTGGACTACGGGCTCACCCGCCACCGCCCGGTCCGGATCGCCCGGCAGGAGGTGGAGCTGGCCCAGATGAAGGTCCGCGAAGCGAAGAGGGCCATCTACCCGGCCGCCACGCTCAAGACGAGCTGGACGGAGGGGACCGCTTCGGAGATCGATTTCCGGGAGTACAGCACCGGCCTGCAGCTGGAGCATCCCCTCCTCTACTCGGGCCGGCTCACCGAGGCGTACCGCCAATCGCTGGTCAACCTCCAGGTGGCGGAGAAGCGCCAGCACAAGGTCAAGGCCGACTACGCCATGGAGCTGTCTCAGGAGTATTACCAGCTCATCGGCGCCCATCTCAGCCGCGATGCCCAGGCGGGCCTGATCGCCCAGACCGAGGAGTTCCTCCAGCAGGCCGAGGCGCGTTTCGAGAAGGGGCTGATCACCCGGCTTGAGCTCCTGAACGTGCAGGCCCAGGTGAACCAGGCCAAGTTCCAGCGGGCCAACGCGGAGAACGACCTCCTCCTGGCCCGCTTCAAGTTCCTCCAGAGATTGGGGCTGGACCCCGAGGCGGCGGTGGAGGTGCCGGAAGAGTTCGCGGCCCCCTCCCTGCGGGAGATTGATCTCGAGGAGCTGCTCCAGCTGACGGCCCGCTACCGGCCGGACATCCAGGTCAACTCCCTCCTCGTGAAGTTCCATGAGCACGAGGAGCGGATCGCCAAGGCCAAGGGGGGCCTCAAGGTGGACCTCTCCGGCTTCATCGGGCAGTCGGCCGCGGCGTTCGAGACGGAGCCGCTGGATGCCGCCGAAGATTACTTCGTGGGGATCAAGGCGACCAAGGCCTGGGGCCCGCACAGCACGACCGCCTCAGCCACCACGACCAAGACCTCCCCCCGGCTGGGGCAGACCACCCGGACCGACTCCACGGTCTACTCCGCCGAGATGGGGATCCTCGACCAGCTCCAGGGGCTCTCCGAGGTGAAGCAGGCGCAGGTGAATCTCAACAAGGCCCGGCGGGAGCTGGAGGAGGCCAAGGATTCGGCCTTCCAGGAGGCGCAGGAGGCGCACATCAGCTACAACAAGGCGCGGCTGCAGCTGGAGCACGCTCAGCAGAAGATCGCCTTCCGGGAGGAGCAGGTGAAGATCCTCAAGGCGCAGGCGGGGCTCAACGAGGCGCTGCCCTCGCAGGTGCTGGAGGCCGTGATGAAGGTCACCGACGAGAAGGCGGGGCGGGCCCAGGCCGTGAGCAGCTATTACGTGGCGCTGGCCAAGCTCAACAAGGCCATCGGCCTGGCGGGACACTACAAGTAGGGGGGAGAGATGCTGAAGCGGTTCAGATCGGTCGTCGTCTTCGTCATGGTGCTGATGATCGGCATCGCGGCGCTCAAGTGGTGGATTCCCGGCCTTCTCAAGGGGCCGGCGCCCGCGAAGCTTCCGCCGGGAGCGAAGACGGAGACCACTCCAGGCGCGGAGGAGTCCCTGCCGGTCCCCGTGCGCGTCTTCAAGGCGGCTAAGATCGAGTTCACGGATCTCCTGCCCACCCTGGGGACGGTGCGGGGCCGGTCCGAGGTGGACCTGAAGTTCGAGGCCAGCGGCGTGGTCAAGTCGATGAGCTTCCGGGAGGGGGACCTGGTGAAGAAGGGACAGCCGCTGGCCGCCCTGGACGACCGGGAGGCCCGGCTGAAGCTGGAGTACGCGGAGACGAAGCTCCGGGGCGCCGAGGCGCAGCTCAAGCTGGCCGAGAAGAGGGTCTCGATCAACGAGCAGCTCTTCCGCCTGGGGGCCATCATCAAGCCGAAGCTCGAGGAGTCTGAGATCGAGGTGGAGCAGGCGGAGGCGCAGGCGGCCTCCGCCCGGAAGGAGGCGGACCTGGCCCGCAACGAGCTCGCCAAGACGGTGATGAAGGCCCCGCTGGACGGGGTCATGGGGACCCGGGAGGCGGACGTCGGGGAATACGCCACCCCGCAGACGGCGGTGGCGACCCTCATGGAGATGGATTCGGTCTTCGTGGAGCTGGGCATCGTGGAGCGGGACATCGAGCGGATCCGGCTCTCGCAGAGGGTCAAGGTGTCGGTGGACTCGCTGCCCAACACGACCTTCGAGGGGAAGATCGACAACCTCGCCCCCCTCATCGAGGGCAAGTCGCGCACGCTGACCGCAAAGGTGAAGGTGGACAACCCCAAGGGACAGCTCCTGCCGGGCATGTTCGCCCGCGCCGAGATCGCCGTCTTCGAGAAGCCGGACGCCCTGGTGGTCCCCACCAGCGCCCTGCGGGACGCCGACGGGGACGGGAAGTTCGAGTCGGTCTTCGTCCTCCAGGAGGACAAGGCGGTGATGAAGCCGATCACGCTGGGCTACCTCACCACCGACTACGCCGAGGTGGCCGACGGGCTGCAGGAGGGTGATCAGGTGATCACCGAGGCCCGGGGGAGCCTGAAGGAGGGGTCGCAGGTCTCCCTCCTGGAAGAGGAGGAGGCCGCCTTTGAGCGCGCCGAGCCGGTCTACCCGGAGCCCAAGAAAGAGTGAGCCTGCCCAGCTTCAGCGTCCGGCGGCGCGTCACGACCTTCATGATCTACCTGGGGGTCATGCTGCTGGGCGCGATCGCCTGGTCCCGCCTGCCCCAGGAGCTCTACCCGCCGATCACCTACCCTCAGCTCACCGTCGTCACCCGCTACAAGGATGCCGCCCCGGAGGAGATCGAGGTCCTCGTCACCAAGATCGTCGAGGAGGCGGTCGGCACCGTGTCCGGCCTCAAGCGCCTCAGCTCCATCTCCAAGGAGGAGGTCTCCCTGGTCATTGCGGAGTTCGACTGGGACACGAACATGGACTTCGCCTCCCTGGGGGTCCGGGAGAAGCTGGACCTCATCAAGGAGCGCCTGCCCCGCGGCTCGGAGGAGCCGGTGGTGATCAAGTTCAATCCGTTCGACCTGCCGGTGATCGTGCTGAACTTCTCGGGAGAGCTCTCCCCGCACGAACTCTTGGAGGTGGCCCGCAAGCAGATCAAGAATGAGCTGGAGAAGGTCGAGGGGGTGGCGGCGGTGAAGATCTCCGGCGGCCTGGAGCGGGAGATCCTGGTGGAGGTGGACCAGGCCCGCCTGCAGGCGGCGCGGCTCCCGATCGCGCAGGTCACCGACGCGCTGGCAAAGGCCAACATGAACTACCCCGCGGGGACGATCAAGGAGGCCTTCTACGAGTACCTGATCCGCACGATGGGGGAGTTCAAGGTGGTCTCGGAGATGCCGGGGATCGCCGTGGGGGTCGACGAGCGCAAGGACGTGCAGGCCGAGCGGGAGGCGGAGAGGAAGCTGAGCCGGCCGACGCCGCTGGAGCGGGAGAAGGGGGTCGGCCCCGAGCAGCGGGTGATCCTGCTCCGGGACGTCGCCACCGTCCGGGACACCTTCAAGGAGGTCTCCTCGATCTCGCGCTTCAACGGGAGGGAGAACATCTCCGTCAGCCTGCAGAAGCAGGCCGGGGCCAACACCGTCCAGGTGGCGGACCGGATCAGGAAGCAGATGGAGGAGATCCTCCCCATGCTTCCCGCCGGCACCCGCCTGACGATCGCCTACGACCAGTCCACCCTGGTCCGCGACTCGATCGCGGGGGTCACCAGCGCCGCCGCGCAGGGCGGGGTCCTGGCCTTCATCGTGCTCCTGCTCTTCCTCGGCCACCTGGGGGACGCCCTGAACGTTGCCCTGGCCATCCCGATCTCGATCCTGGCCACGATGAGCCTCATGTTCTTCACGGGGACGACGTTCAACACTCTGTCCCTGGGAGGCCTGGCCTTCGGGCTCGGGCTCCTGGTGGACTGCGGGATCATCGTCGTGGAGAACATCGCCCGGCTGCGGGAGGAGGGGGTGCCGGGGGAGCGGGCGGCGGTGAAGGGGACCGAGGAGATGTCGAAAGAGATCGTGGGGTCCGAGATCACCAACCTCGTCGTTTTCTTCCCCCTTGTCTTCGTGGTTGGGCTGGTGGGGCAGTTCATGAAGGACTTCGCCCTGACGGTGATCCTCTGCAACGTCGCGGGGCTCTTCATCGCGCTGACCCTGACCGCCCTCCTGGGGTCGATCATGCCCCGGAAGCGGTGGTTTCGCTCCCCGATCGAGCCGTTCCTCCGGAAGTCCCGGGAATGGAACGGCCGGCTCGTGGCCTGGTTCCTGGATCGGGCGCCGCTGGGGATGGCGGTGGTGTTCGCGCTGTTCGCCCTCTCCGTGGGGTTGCTCGTGAACCTGGACCAGGAGCTCATGCCGCGTGTTGACCAGGGTCAGTTCATCATGAGGACGAACCTGCCGACCGGCACCCGGCTGGAGGTCACCGACCAGGTGGTGCGCCGGATCGAGAACGTCCTGCGGGCGACCCCGGAGGTACAGGACGTCGCGGTGACGATCGGCTCCTCCAAGGAGAAGAGGGCGGAGGAGCTCCTGGACACCCTGGGCTCCCACCAGGGGCAGATCCTGGTTCGGCTCAAGCCGCGGCGCCGGGGGTGGGGAAGGCCCGCCGAGCCGGAGCGTTTCCGCACCCGGAAGACGCCGGATGTGGTCCAGGGGATCAAGGAGACGCTGGGCCACGAGCGGCTCCAGGGCGCGGAGGTGGAGTATATCCTCGATGAATCGGTTTTCAAGGCGGCCTTCACGGGGGGGGCGCCGGTCGTCGTGGAGGTCAAGGGGGGAGACCTGGCCAAGCTGGAGAAGCTGACCCTGCAGGCGCAGGAGCTCCTCAAGGGGGTCCCGGGCCTCTACGGCGTGCAGACCAGCATCATCCCCCCTTCCCCGGAGACGAAGGTCCACGTCCTCAAGGACAAGGCGGCGACCTATCACCTCTCCGTCAGCGACGTGGCCCTCACCGCGCAGACGGCGATCAAGGGGTTCGTGGGGACGAAGTTCAAGGAGGAGGGGAAGGAGGTGGACATCCGGGTGCGCCTGCGCAAGCAGGACCGGGAGGACATCAGCCGGGTGCGCCGCCTGCTTGTCCATTCCCCTCTCGACGTGGACGTCCCGCTGTCGGAGGTGGCCTACTTTGCCATCGGAACGGGCCCGACGGAGATCCGGCACCTGGACCAGCAGAGGACGTTCCTCGTCTCCGCGCAGCTCTTCGGGCGGCCGCTGAACGACGCGTTCGAAGAGGTGACGAGGCGCCTCCCGGAGATGAGGACGCCCACGGGCTACACGGTGAAGCTCACCGGCGAGAGCGAGAAGATGCGGGAATCGTTCCAGTCCGTGGCCTTCGCCGTGATCCTGTCGGTGGTGCTGGTCTACATGGTCATGGCCTCCTCGTTCGAGTCCCTGTGGCAGCCGTTCCTCATCATGGCCTCGATCCCCATGTCGGTGATCGGGGTCGCGCTGATCCTGTGGCTGACGGGGACCCCGGTCAGCGTGATGGTGGGGATCGGGTTCCTCGTCCTGGGCGGGATCGTGGTGGACAACGGGATCGCGATGATCGAGGCCGTCAACCGCCTGAGGGGGCGCCGGCCGGACATCGACCTCAAGGAGGCCCTGGTGGAGGCCAGCATGAGCCGTTTCCGGCCGATCCTCATGACCGCCGCCACGACGGTCCTGGGCGTCCTCCCCCTGGCCCTGGGGCTGGGGCAGGGGGTGGAGCTGCAGGGCCCGATGGCGATCACCACCATCGGCGGCCTCATCGCGGCCACGTTCCTGAGCCTGGTCTTCCTCCCCTCGCTCTTCTACCTCGGGGCCCAGTTCTTCGAGCGGTTCCGGCGGGCGCCGGCCCAGGTCCCCGGGCTGGAGCCGGCGCTGGCCGGCGCGGGGACGGAGCAGCAAGGGGCGCCCGATGACTGGCAAGCTGTATCGGGCCCCTCTGCCGGTATCAGGCACTGGGTACCGCATAAGGAAGAGCCGCCCCCTCCTGCGGAGCCGCCGCCGGACCTGGAGGAGCGGCCGGAGGAGCCGCCTCCGGGAGATTTTCCCCTGCCCGAGGAGGAGGCGCGGGAGAAAGGGCCTCCTGCCCCGGAAGCACCGGAGGTCCCGGAGATCCCGGAAGGGTTCGGCGGCGAGGAGGCGGTGCCGGACAAGCCGGAATCCGGCCTTTTCCCTCCCCGTCCCTCCATGGCTCCTCCAGAACCATCGGAAGAGCAGCCGCCCGCAGTTCAAACTGGATCTGAGCTGAACTCTCGTCAGCAGATCCTTCTGGAGCACCTGAAGACGCATCCTCGGATCACCCGGAAGGAGTACGTCGAGCTGACCGGCGCCTCGGTCCCCACCGCGGCCAGGGACCTCAAGGAGCTCGCGGACCGGGGGCTGATCCGCGGGTTCGGCCCCCTGGCGCGCGGCCGCTACTATGTCCTTGCCTGAATTCTCCATCCGCCGGCCGGTCACGGTCTCGATGCTCTACCTGGGGCTCGCCCTGGTGGGGGCCATTGCTCTGACCCGCCTGCCGATCGAGCTCTACCCCAACTTCAGCTTCGG
>CAYJUA010000080.1:0-7743 GCA_964373295.1 uncultured Planctomycetia bacterium | reverse complement strand
GGGTTCCCGCTCGGCGTCCTCGAAGAAGCAGAGCGCCTTGAACGCCTGGAAGGTGAAGTCCCTCGAGTCGGTGAATTTCCGGGGGGCCTGGGTCAGCAGCCGCCTTAGAGGAACTCTCCGGCAGATGGCGTACAGATCCGCGAAATCCTTGCGGGACCCACGGCCGATGATCGCTCCGATCTTCATCAGGCCGATGTCGGTGGGCGAGGCGATCCGCAGCGCTCCCCGCCGGACCGCAGGACGAACCAGGGGGACGTCGTACCAGAAGAAACTCACCTTGATCCGGCCCGCCTCGCCGTGCAGCGTGCCGTCCTTCGCTTCCGTCTGCCTCCAGCTGGGCAGCGGCCGGAGCATGCGCAGGAGACGGCGGCGCCCGTCGAAATCCAGCCGGTTCTTCCGGGAGAAGAAATCCAGATCGACGGAGCGGCGGTGGTTGATGAGGAGCGCCAATCCTGTTCCGTCGGCCAGGTAGAACTCACGGAATATTCCACTCTCGGCCAGCCGGTCCAGCAACCGGCGCAGGGCGGCCGGTACCACCCGCCTGGCCCAGCTCATCCCACCCCTCCCCAACGTCGCCCCAACTCTCGTCGGCGCGGCACCGGGTACCCGCGGGCGCTGAGATCCAGCAGCAGGGCCCAGAATCGCCAGGCCCGCCTCGACAGGACCTCCCTCCCGCGCCCCCTCAGAAATTCCTGCAGGGAGGCCCTCGGATACGTGTGAAGCACCCACCGCGCCGCCTCCCGGTCCCCACGCTCCAGGAGCCGGCCCAGGATGAAGTCCCGGTGCGTCTGCGCCGACAGTCCGGAAAGCGGCGCATCCCAGAAGAAGCGTCGCAACGTCCGCGGCAGCGTCGCCGCCTCGAAACCCTCGAGCGCCCGCGGGTCGAAAAGCCACTGCCCCAAGATCCGGGCGCATGCGGTCAACCGGCCGGCCTGGAGATAACGGTAGACCTGCCGCTGGGACTTCCGGAGCCGGCGGCAGATGTCCTGGACCGTCAGGAGCGGCGCGATCGTCTCCCGGGGACGGCCTCCGGCCCCCAGGCGCCTCAGCCGCAGGGGGCGTTCCCCCTCCCCCTCCAAAATCCAGCCATTTTCCACGTCATATACTATGACATAATTTCTGCGAGAAATCAAGGCCTCCCCGGCACCCTCCAGAGGACAATCGCTGGGAGCTACAGGGAGTCGCGGAGGAGCTTGGCGCGGCGGGCGTCCCGCTCCGCGGGGGTGAGCGCCCGGCCCTCCAACTTCTGCAGGTGGGCCGGCTGGGTCTGGATGAAGAGGCGGTTCACCTTCTCCCGGGGCAGGTCCGGCAGGACGCTGACGTCCACCCCCAGCCGGACCATGGAGAGGAGGTTGGTGGTCTCCGCCGAGGTGATGAGGTGGGCCGTCTTGAGCGTCCCGTACGCCCGCCAGATCCGGTCCTCCACCGCCTCCCGGCTCTGCGCCAGGAGCGCCCGGCGGGCGGCCTCCTCCTGCTCGACCACCTGTCCGATCAGGCGCTCGAGGGAGTCCACCGTCTCCTCCTCGGAAACCCCCAGCGTCACCTGGTTGGAGAGCTGAAAGAAGTTGCCGGCGGCGTCGGTCCCCTCTCCGTACAGGCCGCGGGCAGTCAGGCCCAGCTTGGAGATGGCGTGGAGGACCCGGTTGATCTGCCGGGTCATCACCAGGCACGGCAGGTGGAGCATGCAGGAGGCGCGCATCCCGGTGCCGACGTTCGTCGGGCAGGCGGTCAGGTACCCCCACTCCGGCGTGAAGGCGTAGCGGAGGGCCGACTCCAGCTCCTCGTCGACGCGGGACATGACCGCCCAGGCCTCCCGGAGGTTGAGCCCCGACTGCAGGACCTGGAGCCGGAGGTGGTCCTCCTCGTTGATCATCAGGGAGATCACCTCCCGGTCGCTGACCACCACGGCGGTCTCCGCCTGGCCGGCGGACAGCTCCCGGCTGATCAGGTGCCGCTCCACCAGGAACTGCCGGTCCAGGCCGGAGAGGCCGCCCATCTCCAGCACGAGCGAGCCCTTGAGGAACTTGGATCGGCCCACCGATTCCAAGGTCCGCCGGAGCGCGTCAGACCGCTGCTCCTTGGCGCCCCAGCTGGGGAACGGGATGTCCGCCAGGTTCCGGGCCAGGCGGATGCGGGAGGAGAGGACGATTCTTTCCTTTGGGCCCCCGGCCCGGAGCCATTCCCCTGTGTGTTGGACCAGGTCGTCCAGCTTCACTTTATGCGTGCCCAGTGCCCGATACTGATTTGAGGGGGCGCTACAGCTCGCAACGAGAAGGGTGCTCCTTGCACTCTAGCGGCCGGCCTTTCGCCTGGGCGCCAACTTCTTCTTCTCCAGCGCGCGGATCTTGTCCCGCAGGCGGGCCGCCTCCTCGAACTGTTCGGCGGCCACCGCTTCCTTAAGCTGCTCCTTCAGGCGGCTCAGCGCGTCGGCCGACTCCGCCTGGCTAGAACCGCCAGGACCCGCCTGCCGCGCCTGCCTGGCCGCTCCGGTCGGGGAGAGGGCGCCGGTGTACTCGGTGGAGCCGTGGATCCGCTTGAGCAGGGGGGCGAGGTATCGGTGGAACGATTCGTAGCAGGTCCCGCAGCCGAGGCGCCCGCTCTTCCGGAAGTCCTGGTAGGTCATCCCGCACCGCGCGCACTTCGGGTTCTCGCCGGCCCGCAGGCCGCCCTTCACGCCCACCTCCGTGAGCCCCGCCAGGAGGCCGGCCAGCCCGAACTTCTCCGCGGCGGCCGCCCCCTTCTCGTGCGCGCAGGCCTCGCAGAGGTGCAGCTCCCGCGTCTGGTCGTTGATGATCTCGGTCAGGTGGACGCTGGCTTCCGCCTTCCCGCATAAGTCGCACGTCATCGAAAGGCAAAGGCAGTCCGCTTCTCAAAAACCCACTTCTCATCGCTGACTTTTTCAAAGTTGGGACGCAGAAGTGGGTTTTTGAGAAGCGGACTGCTCATGTTTTATAGCGGACGCCGTCGGTCTTGGTGGCGGCGCGGAAATCCTTCATCAGGCGCAGGGTGACGGGGCCCGGGCGGCCCAGCCCGATCACCCGGCCGTCGATCTTGACGATCGGGGCGATCTCGGCGGCGGTGCCGGTGAGGAAGCATTCGTCGGCGTTGTAGAGGTCGTGCCGGGTCATCATCTCCTCCCGCACGGGGACCTTGGCCTTGCGGGCGAGCTCCATCACGCAGGCGCGGGTGATCCCTTTGAGGATGCCGGCGTAGGGCGGCGGGGTCAGGAGCGCCCCGCCCCGCGCGATGAAGATGTTGTCGCCGGTGCACTCGGCCACGTAGCCGTGGGCGCTGAGCATCAGCGCCTCCTGCACGCCGGCGTTGGTCGCCTCGATCTTCGCCAGGATGTTGTTCAGGTAGTTCAGCGACTTGATCTGCGGGTTCAGGGCCTCGGGCAGGTTGCGCGGGGTGGGGACCGTGACGATCTCCATCCCCTCGCGGTAGACCTGCGCCGGGTACAGGACGATCTTGTCGGTGATGATGAAGAGCGTGGGCCTCGCGCACTTGCGCGGGTCCAGCCCCAGGTCGCCGGGGCCGCGGGTGACCACCAGCCGGACGTAGGCGTCCTTCAGCTTGTTGGCCTGCAGGGTCGCCACCACCGCCTTCATCAAGTCGGCCTTGGCCAGCGGGATCCGGAGCAGGATCGTGTGGGCGGACTCGTAGAGCCGGTCCACGTGCTCCTTGAGCTTGAAGACCAGCCCGCCGTAGGAGCGGATCCCTTCGAAGACCCCGTCGCCGTACAGGAGCCCGTGGTCGAAGACGGATATCTTCGCGTCGGCGCTGTCCACGATCTTGCCGTTCAGGTAGATTTTCAGGCCCATAGCTTCCCGTCCTTGAGTGAGTGCACCCGTTGGGCCACCTGGGTGATGGCCGGCTCGTGCGTCACGATGACCAGCGTCGTGCCGTTCTCTTTGTGGAGCCTCAGCAGGAGCTCCAGGATCTTCCCGCCGGTGACCGAGTCCAGGTTGCCGGTCGGCTCATCGCAGAATACCACCTGCGGGCGGTTCATCAGCGCCCGGGCGATGGCCACCCTCTGCTGCTCCCCGCCGGAGAGCTCCGACGGCAGGTGCCCCGCCCGGTCCGCCAGCCCCACCTCGGCCAGGAGCCGCGCCGCCTCCTCCCGCGCCCGGCGCCCCCCGGCGCCGCCGGCCATCCAGCCGGGCAGCATCGCGTTCTCCAGCGCGGTCAGCTCCGGGACCAGGTGATAGAACTGGAACACGAACCCGAACGCCCGGTTCCGGATGCGGGCCAGCTCCCGCTCCCGCTGGCCGTACAGCTCCTTCCCCTCGAACCGCACCGTCCCGTCGGTGGGGCAGTCCAGCCCGCCCAGCAGGTGCAGGAGCGTCGACTTGCCCGCCCCGGATGGGCCCACGATCACGGCAAGCTCGCCGCGCCGCACCTCCAGGTCCACGCCGCGCAGGACCTCCAGCGTCTGCCGGCCCATCCGGTACGACTTCTTAAGCCCCGCCACTTGAAGTAAAACAGGTGTACCGGGTACCAACCCGGTACCCATGTGTCCCGTGGAGCTCACCGCGGTTTTCACTCGTACCGCAGCGCGCGGGCCGGCGCCAGGCGGGCCGCCACCCAAGCCGGGTAGACGCAAGCCGCCCAGCTTATCACAAGCGCAGCCAAGACCACCGACGCAATATCGCTCCTCTCCAGCTTCACCGGGAGGCGGTCCACGTAGTAGATCTCCGCGGGGAGCTGGATGAACTGGTACTTGGCCAGCGCCCAGCAGAGGCCCAGCCCCAGCGCCGTCCCCAGCGCGGTCCCGGCCGCGCCGATCATGAGCCCGGCCAGCGTGAAGAGCCGGCGCACCGAGCCGGCCGTGGCGCCGATCGCCTTGAGGATCCCGACCTCCTTGGTCTTGTTCACCACCATCATCAGCAGGGTCGCCACGATGTTGAAGCAGGCGACGAGCACGATCAGCGCGAGGATGATGAACATCGCCAGCTTCTCCAGCTTCAGCGCGGCGAAGAGGTTCGCGTTCATCTCCATCCAGCTCGTCGTCCAGAAGGGGTAGCCGAGCTCCTGCTGGATCGCCCTCTTCGCCTCCGGGGCGCGGACCGCCTGGTCCAGCCGGACGCCGATCCCGGTGACCACCGGCTTCTCGCCGAGCAACGCCTGCACCGTCTCCAGCCGCGCCAGGACCAGGTGCGTATCGTACTCGTACATCCCCGTGGTGAACTCCCCGCGCACGACGCACGGTTTGGGCTTGCCCTTCGGTCCGCCCAGCACCTCCACGACATCCCCCTCGGCCAGGTTCCAGCGCCTGGCCAGCTCCGAGCCCACCACCACCTCGTCCGGCCCGGGCGGCCAGCCGCCCTTGAGAGAGCGCTTGAGCTCAGTCACCTCCAGCTCCCGCCCGGGGTCCACCCCGCGCAGGAGCACGCCCATCTTCTCCTCGCCGTGCTGGATCAGCGCCTGCGTCTGCGCCACCGGCGACGCCGCCACGACGCCCGGCACGGCGCGGATCCTCGCGATCACCGGCTCCGGGTCGGCGATGCCGCCGTCCGCCTGCACCAGCAGGTGCGGGCTCGCCCCGACGATCTTCTCCTCCAGGTCCGCGTCGAACCCGGACATGACCCCTAGCACCACGAGGAGTGCGGCCACCCCCAGCGCGATCCCCAGCACCGAGATCCCGGCAATCACCGACACAATCGGCTGCTGCCGCCTCAGCCCCAGCAGGTACCTCAGCGCCAGGAACAGCTCGTATCTCATGAAGCGAATCCCGCACGCTTCAATTGGTTTGATACCGTCCGTCTCCAAAATAAGTTGATGGGCAGCCAGATAAAGAGCATCGCGACGAGGAAGCCGGCTGCGAGCATGGGCATTCGCTCAACTTGAATATCTCGTCTTGTGAGAGCCCACAACACAAGAAAACGATGCCCAACCCAATGGATCCATGACGGGCCTCCCACGCATGAAATCGGTCCCATTGTTCCTGTCTCTTGCGCCATTGGTCTTTCGTCATGGACTCCCCTCCGGGCGGAGCGTGGGGAAGAGGATCGCGTCGCGGATCAAGATTTGGTCTCCTTGAGGAGGCGGCGCCAGATGGAGACGAGGTCTTCACCTCCCTCGGCAACCTCGCTGAGCAAGCGCAGTTTCCGCTGGATGTACGCGCCATCCAGATCTTTCCCTTTCCTCAACACGACCGCCTTGGCATCTTCCATGTCGATGGCGCGGCCGGCAAAAAGCTTGTGGATGATCAGGTCCTCCGCCGAAGCGAACCGGACGGGATAGCCGCTCATCTTCACAGCTGCCGCCCGCCGGACGGCTTCCCGCTCATAAGGCGTGTTCGAAAAGATGAAGTCCACCCGGAACCTGCTTTTTGTGTCTTCAGTGGGCAACACCTTGGTCTGCTCGGCGAAATGCTCCGGTTTCTCTTTTAACGGCTTCAACCCGAGCGCGCGGCAACACCGGGACACCTCCGTGAATCGGTCCGTGTCCACCCCCAGCGTGATGTCCACATCCTCCGTGAGGCGAGGTCTTCCGTGCACGAGCACCGCTTGCCCACCGATGACCATGTAGGGGATCTGAGCCCCATCCAGCGCCTGAGCCAACCGCTTAAGGAGACGCTCGATCACCGGCTGGCACGGCGATTGACCATCGCCGCGATTCGGAGCTCCGGTTCCAGATCACCGAGAGTGCCGGGTTTCCTCCAAACCCCGACGGCTCGGGCCTGTTTGCAGAGCGCGTTAAAGATTTGAAATGCGTCGTGAACAGACACCTTCAGCCGGCGAATCTGCCGGCGCTCAAACGCTTCCCATCGCTTCCATTGCCTCCGGCGGCTCTGTGCCTCGTGCTTTGTCATCCGTTATCCTCCGGGCGGAGCGTCGGGAAAAGGATCACGTCGCGGATCGAGGGCTGGCCGGTCAGCAGCATCGCCAGCCGGTCGATGCCGACCCCCAGCCCGCCCGCCGGCGGCATCCCATGCTCCAGCGCCTCCAGGAAATCTTCGTCCACCGGCTGGGCCTGCTCGCCGCCCAGCTCCTGCGACTCCTTCAGGCGCCGGCGCTGCTCGATCGGGTCGTTCTGCTCCGAGTAGGCGTTGGCCACCTCGAGCCCGCCGATGAACAGCTCGAACCGGTCGGCCACGCCGGGCTCCCCGGCCAGCCCCTTGGCCAGCGGGGAGAAGATCTGGAAGAACTCGGTGACGAAGACCGGCGCCCCCTTCTCATGCTCGAACAGCTTCTCCAGCCAGTCCATCACAAGGTGGGCCAGCTGGTTTTTGGAAAGCGTGTTATTCTTGGACAGCGTATTGCCGGCGTCCAGCTTCAGGTGCTGGGAGAGCTTCTTCGCCATCGCCTCCAGCGAATCGGACGGCGCGATGCCGCATTTCTCGCGGGCCAAGTCGGCGAACGAAACCCGGTTCCACGGCCGCGCGAGGTCGATCCTCTTCCCCTCGAATTCGATCTGGGCTTTGCCCAGCAGCTCCTGCGCCAGCGCGGTCACCATCTCCTCGGTCAGCTCCATCATCGTCCCGCAGTCGCCGTACGCCTCGTACGCCTCCAGCATGGTGAACTCCGGGTTGTGCCGGGTGGAGAGGCCTTCGTTGCGGAAGCTCCGGTTGATCTCGTACACCTTGTCGAACCCGCCGACCAGCAGGCGCTTCAGGTACAGCTCCGGTGCCACCCGCAGGTACAGGTCCATGTCCAGCGCGTTGTGGCGCGTCTTGAACGGCCGGCCCGCCGCCCCGCCGGGGACCGGCTGCATCATCGGGGTCTCCACCTCCAGGAACCC
>CAYJUA010000079.1:0-7782 GCA_964373295.1 uncultured Planctomycetia bacterium | reverse complement strand
GCGTACAGGCCGGAGAGCTTCTTGTCCAGCGCCTCCTGCGTGCGGGTGAGCTCCAGGTCGGTCTGCACGATGATCTTGGTGTTCTGGTCCAGCTCGTCGCAGATGCGGCTGACCCGGTCGAGCTCCTTCCTGTACCCGGCCAGCTGGCGGCGCACCATCTCGTGGGTGGAGATGAGCGACGCCCCGATGAGCAGCATGAAGAGGGCGTAGGAGATCCGCAGAAGCGGGGAGCTGGAGAGGGCGATCAGGATCCCCAGCACGAAGCTGGCGATCATGGCGAGCTTCATGGTGAGCGTCATGGCGCTTCCTTCATGGCGCGGACACCGCGCAGACCACCAGCGTCTCGTTGTGGAAGTAGCTCAGGCCCCGGAAGCCGGCCGCCGTCAGGGGGGCCTGCTCGCCGTAGTCGTAGAACCCGATGAGCGGCACCTTCGCGCCCAGCACGTTCCGGATCGCCGCGATCTCCTCCTGCGCCCGCCGCCCGAACAGCCGCGCCCGGGAGCAGGAGCTGAAGACCAGCGCGAAATGGACCGGATGAGGGGCCACGGCCAGGAGCGCCTGCTCGGCGGCGCGGCGGGCCGCCTCTAAGGCCTTCTCCTTCGACCCCATCATGAGGCGCACCTCGCTCCCCTCGGAGATCTCGCCCGCGTAGACGATGGCGCCCCCGGGGTCCACCCGGAGGACGTTCCGCAGCATGTACTCCTCCTCGCCCGGCACCGGCATCCCCAGGGGATAGAGGATGGACATGTCCACGAGGGATCCGGTCTTGAGCGACTCGGCGGCCCGGCCGAAGTACGCCTCGTACAGGTTCACCGCGGAGTGGCCGTCCATTTCCTGGACGACGTTGGCTGCCGCCCGCGTGACGCGGCGGGGCTTGCCCAGCGGCTGCCAGCCGTGCCGCGCCCCGATCCCCACGCCGATCCGGCCGGCCAGCAGGACGCCGGAGACCGCGTTGTGGTGGGCCCGGCCCTGGAAGTACTGCGTCGTTCGGGTGAAGCCGAAATCGTCGGCCGCGGAGCCGCCGGCGATGGGGAAGGAGAGGCCCATCACGTCCTGGATGCCCCGGATCACCTCGGCGGCGTTGCCGCCGAGGCCGTCGGGGAACATGAGGAACGCGTGCGGATTGTCGAGCTTGGCCTGGATGGCCTGCGCGGCTAAGTCCCGCCCGGCCTGGCGCGGGTTCTCGCTGATCCGCGTGCCCAGGCCCGCGGCGGCCCGCAGGGTGTCCGAGGCGATCATCATGACGGCCGCCGAGCGGCGCGCCGGCCCCTCCGAGAGGATCTCGCCGGCCGTGGAGCAGCCCGCGAGCGGAGCCGAGCCGGAGACCGAGAGAATGCCCTGAAGGAGGAGCTCCTGCTCGAACCGGGCGGAGGCGAAGACCAGCACCAGGTCGGGCCGGGGCCGGCCCATGGCGTCGAGGGCTTTCTTCGCGGCCTCCTGGCCGGCGCGGTACGAATCGGACTGCCGGCTGCTGGCAACACCCACCCAGGTGCCCATCGCCGTGAGTATACCTGAAACGCGGGGTGCTAGGTCAGAGGATCTGGGGACGAGAGGATTTGGCGCCCTCCGCCCGGCTTCGCCGGGCTTCGGGTCGGCCACTCGCCCCGATAATCGGACACTCCCACGGGGTCGTGTCCATCGGGGCTCACTTCAAATCCTCTCTCCTGGAGGTGAAAGGGCGCTGTGGGGACGAGAGGATTTGAACCTCCAAGCCTTGCGGCACATGCCCCTCAAGCATGCGCGTATGCCAGTTCCGCCACGTCCCCAACCGGAAAGGAAGCCGCCCGCCAGGATACCTGCAGAGGGAACTTTTGTCTGGGTTCTTACCGGTGGTGAGGGCGAGGATGGGACTTCTTCCGGTTAAGGAAGAAGAAAAACCCAACGTTCCAGACCATGAGTCCCAGTATGAAAAGAGCGACTACCTGCGAATTGGTCACGAGCATTCCCCCCGCTCATTCCACTCATAACTTACCACAACGCACAGCAGATAAAAAGCGAACCCGAGCACCATAACCTCCGCATAAATCCGGACGTTCAGCATCTGCCCGAAGATCAGCGCGGCGGCAGCCAAGTTCGCCAAGTCCATCAGCTTGTCCGCGAAAAATTCACCATGGGATTTCATGACGGCATCTCACAAGAACAAGGCGGGGTCTCAATAGCCATTCAGCATATAATTTGCAATAAAGAAGATAATTGTAGCTATGGGGATTGCTAACAGAAACGTTCATCCCGCCTCTATCCCCATCTGAGGATATGCCATACTTGAAGGAGCATGGGTAACGGCATTTTGCACCTCTCCAGCTACGTGCTGAGCCTGCACGCCTTGGCGCCGGTGGCCGTAGGGACGCTGATCGCCGGGATGGGGGTTTTTGTCCTCATCCGGGAGAGGTTCTCCGCGGTCAGCATGGCCTTCTGCGGGATGGCCGCCTGCGGGGCGGTCTGGCTGCTCAGTTACGGTGGGATCTACTGCGCCGTTGATCCGGCGCTGTCCCTCACCTGGGCCCGGATCGAGAACGCCGCGGTGGTCTTTATCCCGAGCGCGGTCTATCTCTTCAGCCTGGCCGTCACCAACCGGCTCCACCGGTCCCGCGGCTGGGTCCTGGCCAGCTTCGGGGTCTCCGGCCTCTTCTGCTTTGCCGTCCTGTTCACCGACAGCTTCGTGAGGGGCCTGTGGCCGCATTTCTGGGGGCCTTATCCCCGCTACGGGCCGCTCTCCGTGCCGTTCCTGGCCTTCTTCTTCGCCATGATGGTGGCCAGTCTCTACCTGCTCTACGCGCTGGGATACCGCAGCGCCCCTTCCGAGATCCATCGGCGTCGCCTCCGGGCCTTCCTTCTCGCCTTCGGCATCGCCTACTTCGCGTCGGTGGATTACCTGCCCGCGTACGGCGTGGCCCTCTACCCGCTCGGCTTCCTGCCGGTGCTGGCCTTCCTGGTGATCGTGGCGCGGACCATCTGGCGGTACCAGCTCGTGGACATCACGCCGGCCATCGCGGCCAACCAGATCCTCCGGACGATGTCGGACGCCCTCCTCGTGCTGGACCGGGACGGCATCATCCGGGTGGCCAACCAGGCCGCCTGCCGCCTCTTCGAGGTCCCGGAGCCGGAGCTGGTGGGCCGGCCGGTCTGGACGGTCCACGGCGGCCTCTTTCCCCGCGGCCGGCTCCAGACCTTCATCCGGACGAGCGTGGTGCATGGGTACGAGATTTCCTATGCGGCCCGCGACGGGAGGGATCTCACCCTGGACGTCTCCGCCTCCGGCATCCGGGACGGGAACGGCCGGCCGATGGCGGTGGTCTGCATCCTGCGGGACGTCACCCAGCGGCGGCAGTAGGGACATCATCGAGCTGCACGGGGGGAGCATCGCCGTGGAAAACCGTTTCGAGCGCAGCGGGATCCGTGTTATCCTTACCTTCAGTACGGGAGGTGGCGATGAACGGGCGTAAGAAGCCGGTGGACACGCAAGAGGTCATCGACTGCATCGAGAAGTACACGAAGGAATAACCCTCCTCTGAGTTCCGCCTCTCCCCGAATCCACCTCGATCACCTCAACGGGGCGCCCCTGCTTCCGGAGGCCGCCTCGGCGATGGCGCGGGCGATGGCCGCGCTGGCCAACCCCTCAGCCCCGTACGCCGAGGGGCGGGCGGCCGCCCGCCTGCTGGGTGCGGCGCGCGCCCAGGTGGCCGCGCTGATCGGGGCCCGACCCGAGGAGATTGTCTTCACCTCCTCCGCCACCGAGGCGAACCTCTGGGCGCTCACCGGCCTCGCCCGGGCCAACGCGGCGCGGGGCAGGCGCCTGGTCATCTCGGCGGTGGAGCACCTGTCCATTCTGCATGTCGCCCGACAGATGGAGAAGCAAGGAGCGGCCTCCTCCTCGCGAGCTGTATCGGGCCCTTCAGCCGGTATCGGGCACTGTGTACCGCATGGAGAGGGATGGAGCGTTACCCTGCTTCCCGTGGACCAGGCCGGACGGGTGGATGCGGCCGCGCTGGAGCCGGCGCTGACGCCGGAGACGGCGCTGGTCTCGATCCAGTGGGCCAGCGCCGAGGTGGGCACGGTCCAGCCGATGGCGGAGCTGGCGCGGCGGGCCAGGAGCCGCGGGGTTCCGGTGCACAGCGACGCGGTCGCCGCCGCCGGGCGCGTCCCGGTGGATGTCCGGGAGGTCCCGGTGGACGCCCTCTCGCTGGCCGCGAACGTCTGGGGCGGGCCGCCGGGGGTCGGAGCCCTCTACGTGAGGAAGGGAACGCGGATCCCGCCCCTCTTCCTGGGCGGCACGCAGGAGGAGGGCCGGCGGGCCGGCACCGAGAACTTGGCTGGCATCGTCGGGATGGGGGCGGCGGCGGAGGCGGCCGCGCGCCGTCTGCCGGACCTGCCGGCCCGCGCTAACCCATTGCGGGATCGGCTGATTCGCGGTATCTTAAATTTGGCTCCCGAAGCGACACTCAACGGACATCCCACCGAGCGGTTGCCTGGCCATGCCAGCGTGAGCTTCCCAGGGACGGACGCCGAGGGGCTGGTTCTATCGCTGGATATGCAGGGGGTGGCCGCGGGGTTGGGCAGCGCCTGCTCCTTCCAGACCCGCAAGCCGTCGCACGTGCTCAAGGCCATGGGGGTTGGGGACGAGCGGGCGCTCGGGACGGTGGTTTTTTCTTTGGGCTCCGACTCGTCGGAGCGGGATGTGGACCGGGTGCTGGAGATCCTGCCCCGGCTGCTGAAACGCGAGGTGACATCCAACTGATGAAATTCAGCGTGGTCACGGGATCCTTGGCGGCGAGGAGAGAGCCCCTTCTTCTCGGGGTGACGGAAGGGAAGGCCCTTCCTTCATGGGCGGCCTCCTGGCCCGCGGACCTGAAGAGGGCGGCCCTGGACCTTCTGAGGACCAAGAAGTTCCAGGGGAAGCTCAACGAGACGTTCCTCCTGCCGGTGGGCCGGCGATGGGTGGTGCTGGTCGGGGCGGGGAAGAAGGAGGAGCTCACCCTGGAGCGGGTGCGGCAGGCCGCGGGCACGGCCTCCCGCCGGATGCTCGCCGCCGGGTTTGACACCTTCGCCCGCGGGCTCGTGCAGGTGCCGGGCGCCACGGCCGAGCAGGCGGCGCAGGCGGTGACCGAGGGGACGATCCTCGGTACGTATCGCTACACGGAGCTCAAGGCCCTCCCGCCCGAGGAGAGGAAGCGGCTCAGCTCCGTCGTGCTCGTGGCACCCACCGCGCGCGACGCGCGCGCGGCGAAGCGGGGCGTCTGGCGCGGGCAGACGATCGCCGAGGCGGTCTGCTGGAGCCGCGACCTGGTGAACCGACCGTCGAACCGGCTGACCCCGACGATCATGGCGCGGGAGGCGAAGGCCGCCGCGCGGAGATTCGGCTTCCGCTGCAGGGTGCTGGGGCCGGCCGAGCAGAGGCGCGCCGGCATGAACGCGCTCCTGGGCGTGGCGCGCGGGTCGCACGAGCCGTCGCGGTTCATGGTGCTCGAGTACCGTGGCCGGGGCGCGGGCGCCAAGAAGACGCTGGCCTTCCTGGGCAAGGGGATCACCTTCGATTCCGGGGGGATCTCGATCAAGCCGGCCGACAAGATGGAGCTGATGAAGTACGATATGGCCGGCGGCGCCGCCGTGCTGGGGGCCTTCCGGGCGGTGGCGGCGCTGAAGCTCCCCGTGCACGTGATCGGGCTGGTGCCGGCCACGGAGAACCTGCCCGGCGGCTCGGCGCAGAAGCCGGGCGACGTGGTGCGCGCCGTCGGCGGCAAGACGATCGAGGTGATCAACACCGACGCGGAGGGCCGGCTCGTGCTGGCCGACGCGCTCGGCTACGCGAAGCGGTTCAAGCCGGCCGCCATGGTGGACCTGGCCACGCTGACCGGCGCCTGCGTGGTGGCCCTCGGCCAGCACTGCATGGGGCTCATGACCAATTCGCCCAAATGGGCCGGGCAGGTGAAGCAGGCCGCCGCGCGGACCTCGGAGCGGGCCTGGGAGCTGCCCCTGTGGCCGGAGTACACCGAGGCGGTGAAGTCCGACGTGGCCGACGTCAAGAACGTCGGGGACGGCAAGGCCGGCACGATCACCGCGGCGGCGTTCCTCAAGGAGTTCGTCGGGGAGACCCCGTGGGTCCACCTGGACATCGCCGGCGTGGCCTGGGCCGACGCCGGCAAGGGGTACCAGCCGAAGGGGGCCACCGGCGTCGGGGTGCGCCTGCTCACCGAGCTCGCGTCACAGTGGAAAGGGAAGGTCTGATGGCGACGACGTCATTGCGAGCGAACGAGGTGAGCGAAGCAATCTCTCGGGAGATCGCCACGCCCCGCCACGGCGGGGCTCGCGATGACGGTTCTCGAATTTCCGAGCTCATCCGCGAACTCCTCATCCGCTTGGGCGAGGACCCCGAACGGGAGGGTTTGACCCGCACGCCCGACCGGGTGGAGCGCTCGCTGAAGTTCCTGACCGACGGCTACCGGCAGGACGTGGAACGGCTGTTCACCCAAGCCCGGTTCACCGAGCCGTACGACGAGATGGTGCTGGTCAAGGACATCGACTTTTTTTCAAATTGCGAGCATCATCTGATTCCGTTTTTCGGGAAGTGCCACGTGGCGTACATCCCCGACGGCAAAATCCTGGGGCTCTCCAAGATCCCGCGGCTGGTGGACATCTTCTCCCACCGCCTTCAGGTGCAGGAGCGGCTGACCACCCAGATCGCGGAGGCCCTGAAGAAGCACCTCCAGCCCAAGGGGGTCGCCGTGGTGATGGAGGCCCAGCACCTCTGCACGATGATGCGGGGGGTGCAGAAGCAGAACACCAAGATGGTGACGAGCTCGATGCTCGGCACCTTCCGGACCGACCCGAAGACGCGGATGGAGTTCTTGTCTCTCTTGAAGGAGAAGAGCGCGTGAGCGGCCAGAACGTGACGCAGATGCACTTCGCCCGGGAGGGGGTGACCACCCCGCAGATGCGGCACGTCGCCCAGGCCGAGAAGGTGGACGCGGAGCTGATCCGCAAGGAGGTTGCCGCGGGGCGGCTGATCATCCCGGCCAACGTGAACCACCCGGAGGTCCGGCCGACGGGGATCGGCCTGGCCGTCTCCTGCAAGATCAACGCCAACATCGGCAACTCGGCGGTCGCCTCCGACGCGGAGCAGGAGCTCAAGAAGATAGAGATCTGCGTGAAGTACGGCGCCGACACGGCGATGGACCTCTCCACCGGCGGGGACATCCCCGAGATCCGCGAGGCGATCCTGCGCCGCAGCCCCCTGCCCATCGGCACGGTCCCCATCTACGAGGCGGTCCAGCGGGTGCGGCGCGTGGAGGAGCTCACCGAGGAGATGATCTTCCAGGTGATCGAGGAGCAGGCGAAGCAGGGGGTGGACTACATGACGGTCCATGTGGGCGTCCTGCGCCAGTACCTGCCGCTGGTCCAGCACCGGCTGACCGGCATCGTCAGCCGGGGCGGGTCGCTGATGGCCCAGTGGATGCTGGCCCACAACAAGGAGAACCCCCTCTACACCGGCTTCGAGCGGCTCTGCGAAATCTTCAAGCGGTATGATGTATCCTTTAGTTTGGGGGATGGCCTGCGCCCCGGCTGCCTGGCGGACGCCTCGGACGAGGCGCAGTTCGCGGAACTCAAGACGTTGGGCGAGCTCACGCTCAAGGCCTGGGAGCATGACGTGCAGGTGATGATCGAAGGGCCCGGCCACGTGCCGATGGACCAGCTGGAGATGAACGTGCGCAAGCAGCAGGAGCTCTGCCACGGGGCGCCGTTCTACACCCTGGGGCCGCTGGTCACCGACATCGCCCCCGGCTACGA
>CAYJUA010000078.1:2833-7788 GCA_964373295.1 uncultured Planctomycetia bacterium | reverse complement strand
TTTTCTTCAACCAGATTTCGGACAGCGCGGCCGCCAAGGATCAGGAGATCCGCATCTCCTCCTACCGGACGGAGCATGGCGCCGAAGTGGACTTCATCGTGGAGATGGGAAAAGAGGTGCTCGCCGTGGAAGTCAAAGCCTCCTCCAATGTGGGGAGAAACGACCTAAGGGGCCTGCGAAGTTTCGCGGACTATTACGGAAAGAAGCACCGGCCTTGCGAGGATTTGACACCGACGGAGGATTTGTTTGACGACGGCAAAGTAAGGTGGTATGGTGACTCCATGACAACAGAAACGCTTGCGGCGGTCGAGACGGATCTCCTTACCCCGCGCCGGGTCAAGTGGGGCAGCATCATCGCTTTCGCGCTGATGCATGCCGCGGCCGCGCTGGCCTTGTTCCACTTCAGCTGGAAGGGGTTCTGGGCCTTCTTCGTGCTCCAGTGGCTCACCGGCGGCCTGGGGATCTGCCTGTGCTACCACCGCCTCCTGACCCACCGCTCCTTCACCCTCTGGAAGCCGCTGGAATACCTCCTCGCCCTCTGCGGGTGCCTGGCCTACCAGAACGGGCCGGTGAAGTGGGTGGCGATCCACCGTCTGCACCACGCCCGTTCCGACCGGCCCAACGACCCCCACAGCCCGACCAAGGGGTTCTGGTGGGCGCACATGGGCTGGCTCTTCGTCTTCGACGACGAGCTGGACAAGTACGAGAACTACAAGACGTACGCGCCGGACCTGGCCAAGGACCCGGTGCTCCGCTTCATGAACGCGACGCACGGCGTGTACCAGCCGATCCTGGGCATCTTCCTCTACCTCTGGGGCGGATGGCCTGCCGTCCTGTGGGGCATCTTCCTCCGGACCGTCTTCATGTGGCACGCCACCTGGCTCGTCAACTCCGCCTCCCACACCTGGGGCTACAAAATCTGGGCCACCGGCGACCAGTCCACCAACAACTGGTGGGTGGCGCTCCTCACCTACGGCGAGGGGTGGCACAACAACCATCACGCGTTCCTCCGCTCCGCCGCCCACGGGCTCCGGTGGTGGGAGCTGGACGCGACGTACCTCACCGTCCGGCTCCTGGCGGCGCTCGGCCTGGCAGGCAACGTCCAGCTGCCCTCCCCGGAGATGCGGGAGCGGATGGCGCGCGAGCCGGCCGCAGCCGCCGCCGCCTAAAACCCGCGTACCGGGTACCTGCCTGGTACCCACGTGTCCCCTCAGCGGGGCAGCCGTCTGGCATCCTCGAGCAGCTCCTCAATCTCCCTCTCCTGCGCCCCGAACTCCCGCGCCACGGCGATGAACTGCGGGGCCTGCTCGTAGCGCTCCTTCAGGAGCGCCTCCCGCAGGTACAGCAGGGCAGTCAGCTTCACCGGGTTCTTCTTGACCCGGAGCACAGTGGGCGCCCGGGCCCTTTCGCCTAATTGAGGCATCGCCTCACCCTCCTCTCTTTCATGCACAGTGCCCGATACCAACTCAGGGAGCGCTACAGCTCACCCCCTCGGCAGGGCCTCTTGCTTCAACAAAAAAGCCCATGATCTTCTCGATCATGGGCTTCAGGTTGATCTCGACCGCGGAACCCTACTTCTCTAGCTCGATCCTCCCTTGAGCCCATGACCGGCGCGCATGTGGCGAAGGCAGACGAAATCCGCCTTCCGCCACACGGCCTTGGCCGTGATCACGGGCGTGTAAAACATCGAGTGAACTGCGTTCCGCTGTCTCATCGTTTTCTCAGAACGGGGATATTATCCCCCTCACCCGGGCCGCTGTCAAGGCTGCTCATCGGGGGGCTGTTCCTGCTCGCCGAGGAAGCACTCGGGGCAGAGGTAGAAGATTTGGCCTTCGTGGTCGGAGATCTGGAGCAGGGATTCATCGACCGCCTTGCCGCAGCCGTCGCAGGCGATCTTCACTTCGGCCGGCTAGCCCTGCTCGAACCTGACCAGCTCGATGATCGCCTGCGGCGACCCCGGACCGCCGACCGGGCCCTGGTAGCGCACCCAGTAATGCGGTGACTCCGTGGCGCACCACAGGGACATCTTGGGCGCCATCGCCTTCAGGGGCCCCATGAGCCGCGGCGAGAGCTCCACGCGGTAGCAGGAGAAGGTGCCCGCCGGCGTGGTGATCACCTCGGTGCCCCGGACCCTGGCGTCCATCTGGAAGCGGCGCGTGGGGGAGACGACCAGGGTGCACTGCGCCGCCGCCGGGCGGCCGAGGGCGCTCTCATCGAAGGGGAGTGTGCGGGCCCAGTAGAAGAGGAGCTCGTCGGGCAGCGTCTGCGGCTTCCAGCGGAAGACGGCGGAGACCGGCTTCCTGCCGGCGTCGGAGTCCACGTAGGTGAACTCCTCCCGGAGCGGGTCCAGCTTCAGGTCCACCTCGCTGAGCACCTTGCCGTCGGACGTCCAGCGCACCCCCTGGAGCGACTCCACCCGCATCCAGGGGTCCGGCTCGAACACCATCCGCTTCTCCCAGGTGATCAGCTCTTTGTACCTCCAGGGCTGGCCCTGCCCCTGCTCGAGGATCGACACCTCGGTCCGGCCCCGGTCCTCGGTCACGCGGGTTTCCCAGTTCACGTGCCACAGGATCTGGCCGGTGGAGGCGATGATCGCCCGGTACGCGCCTTTCTCGAGCGGGCTCGGCCAGCGGCTGCGCGGTGAAGCCCCCGCGGTGGAAGCACCGCAGAGCCCGACCAGCGCGACAATTGTTAGCCGAACGAAAAGATTAGCCATGCCTTAAAGGACAACAGTCTATTATACCATTTTTTGCAGGCGCCGGAGGGCCTCCCGGAAGAGCCCCTGGGGAGGCAGCATGCTGGTGACCGCGTGGCCCGACCCCTCGAAGTCGAAGAGCGAGCCCGGGTGGACCCGCACCCCCTGCCCCTCCAGCAGGGAGAGGGCCCATCCCTCATCGTCACGGACGCCGGGCAGCCGCAGGACCGCGCTCCACCCCCCGTCGGAGGGGAGCACCGGCAGGCCCCGGCCGGCGAGCCACTCCCGGTTGGCGTGAAGGCGGGCGCGGATCTCCGCCTGGATGGCCGGGGCCAGCTTCAGCCAGCCGGGGAGCGCCCGCTGGACCGGCGTGTTGACCGAAAGGTAGGTGTCGGCGATCATCTCCAGCCGCTCCAGCGCCGGATCCAGCAGGCCGGCTGGGCCGGAGCAGGCGATCCAGCCGAGCTTCATCTGGGGGAGGCCGAGGAATTTCGAGAGCCCGCCGAGGGCGAAGGTGAGCACGCCTCCGTCCGCCGCGGGGGCGCCGCCGGCCAGCAGGGTGCGGGGGAGATCACGCGCTTCCTCCCAAAGGTACTCGGCGAAGACTTCGTCGCTGATCAGGGCCAGGCGCCGCCGCCGGCACAGCTCGGTGATCCCGGCCAACTCCTTTGCGGTGACGCCGGAGCCGGTGGGGTTGTTGGGATGCGCCACGACCACCGCCCTCGCGCGGGGCCCGGCGGCCGATGCAAGCCACTCCGGGTCCGCCTGCCAGCGCCCCCCCTGCAGGCGGAGCGGGTAGGAAACCGCCTTCACGTCATTCAGGTCGGCCAGGTAGCCGAAGAGGGGGTAGCTGGGCCGCGGCACCAGGATCTCATCGCCGGGGTTGGCCAGCAGGCGGAAGAGGTGGCTGTACGCCTCGCTGGTGCTGGCGGTGAGGAGGACCCGCCCCGGGTCCACCGGCGCTCCCTTCCCCGCGTAGAGGGAAGCGACCGCCTCGCGGGCGGACAGCAAACCTTTCGGCTGGGGGTCGTAGAGCAGCCCGCCGGGATCGACCAGCGGGGCCAGCAGGCCCTCCGGATAGCGCAGGCCGACCCGCGTGGGGTTCGATTCGGTCAGGTCGAGCACCTCCGCGCCGGCGGCGCGCAGCTCTTCCAGCCGATGGGTCAGCGCGTTGGACCTAAGATCCCAGCCTGTCCGCTCAGCAAACATCCGAAGGGGTCGGGTCGACCTGGCACCTTTCAAAGCATGTTATCATCGGGTCTATGAAAATCCTCACGCTGAACACCTGGGGCGTGAACGGCCCGCCGGAGCGCCGGCCTCTTCTCGCGCGGGAGATCCGGGAGATCCAGCCGGACATCGCCCTCCTGCAGGAGGTCACCGACCCCTCCCTGCTCGACGAGCTGGGTCTCCCCTTCCGCCTGACCGCCGGGGAGGGCTGGCTGGCGATCGCCAGCCGCTTTGCCGCTCCGCGCCACGGCTCGGTCACCTACAAGGCGGTCTCCCCGCTGGAGACGTACCGGCGCCAGCTCCTCCTGGCCCAGTTCGAGACGGAGGACGGCCCGCTCTGGGCCGGCTGCACCCACCTCTCCTGGAAGGCGGAGGACGGCGCGACGCGGCTGGCGCAGGCGGAGGAGCTGATCCGGCTGGTGAGCGCCCTCCCGGAGCCGCTGCTCCTGGGCGGCGACTTCAACGCCCCGCCGGGCGAGCCGCCGATCCGGCGGATGAGCGAGGCCGGCTTCACCGATCTCTTCAGCCGGCTCCACCCGTCCGACGCCGGCATCACCTGGGACAACCGGAATCCCTTCATCCAGTCCCACTCGGTCCGCTTTCCCGACCGCCGGATTGATTATATTTTCATGCGGGGTCGAGAACAGCTCGCGAGCTGTGAAGTGGTCTGCAATACGCCCGCGGCCGGCGGGCTGTACCCCTCGGACCACTACGGAGTGCTGGCCACCTTCCAGCGGTAGAGGGCGAGACCCAGCGCGGCCCCGGCCAGGTCGAACAGGGCATCCCACGGGCTGGAGATCCGCGTGTCCACGAACGACTGGTGGAATTCGTCCAGCCCGCCCACGGCCAGCGCAAGCGCCAGGGCAAGCGTCCCCAGCGCCGGCCACCTCATCCGCAGGAAGGTCCGGCGGACCGCGCGCGTCAGGAGCGACCCCAGCGGCGCGTACTCCGCCAGGTGATAGCCCTTGTCGATCCAGGGAAAGAGCTCGATGCCGGGCACCGGCCGGGGCGCGGAGGAGAGCCAGAAGATGAA
>CAYJUA010000078.1:0-2733 GCA_964373295.1 uncultured Planctomycetia bacterium | reverse complement strand
GTAGGCGATCGCCTGGTTGAGCATCCGGGCGCCGGTGGCGCCGAACGGGTGGCCGTAGGCGATGGAGGAGCCCCACGGGTTCAGGCGGCCCTCCTCCAGCCGGCCGGCGTCGTACGGGACGCCGTACCTCTCCTGCCGGTAGCGGGGAGAGTTCACCGCGTCCACGTTGCAGAGGATCTGCCCGGCGAACGCCTCGTGCAGGTCGATGTAGTCCAGCCCGTCCCAGCGCAGCTTCTGCCGCTGGAGGATCCTCATCATCGCCTTCCCCGGCCCCATGAGGAGCCCCTCCTTCGGCTCCACCGCCACGAACTCGAAGTCCACCAGGTGCGCGTCCGGCGCCACCGTCCCCTCCAGCGCCGGGGAGACCACGAAGAGCCCCGCCGCCCCGTCGGTGAAGGGGCTCGAGTTACCGGCGGTCAGCGTGCCCGAGGGAGAGCGGTCGAAGGCGGCCGGCAGCCCGGCCAGCTTCTCGAGCGATGTGTCCTCCCGGATCAGCGTGTCCCTGGCCACCCCCTCCACCGGGATCAGCTGCGGCGCGATCTTCGCCCGCGCCGCCGCGGCGTTCTGGTGCGAGCCCAGGGCCAACCGGTCCTGGCGCCCGCGGGCGATCTTGAACTCCTTGACCATGAGCTCGCAGTGCTCCCCCATGGTGAGCCCGGTCGAGTACTCCTTGGCCGAGGGCGGCACCGGGAGAAGCTTCGGGAACGCCCGGAAGAAAGTGCCCAGCTTTGTCAGGGCCGGCGCCTTGCCCGCCAGCAGCTTGAAGAAGCGGGACGCCTCGTCGGTCAGCACCGGCCGGGTCGCGGAGAAGGACTCGACGCCACCCACCAGCGAGACCGAGGGGTCCTCCGGGAAGGCGTGGTAATAGGAAGCGGCGATGGCCGCCGCCTGAAGCGAGGTGGCGCAGGCGCGGGAGACGCTGTACGCCTCCACGCGGTTGTCCAGCTTGGACGCCAGCACCGCCTCCCGCGCGATGGAGTAGATGTTCGGCTCCGGCACCACCATCCCCCAGACCACGTGCTGGATCCGCTCCTGGGGGACCACCCGCTTCTCCAGGATCCCGTCGATCAGCCGGGCGGAGAGGGCGACGGCATTCAAGGCGGCAAACTCCTTGCCCATCTTCACGAACGGCGTGCGGAACCCGCGCTTGAGCCCGATCGGCCTCATCGCTTCCTCGCCACCAGCAGGCCGTCCCGCACGGTGAGCAGGACCGGCTCCACCCGCGGGTCGGAGCGCACCTTCTTGGCGAAGAGCCGCAGGGCCCGCGTGTCGGGGTCGTTCACCTGCTTGTCCAGGACCGCCCCGCCCCAGAGCAGGTTGTCCGCGATGATCAGCCCGCCTGCCGGGACCCGCTCGAAGGCGGCGTCGTAGTAGCGCGAGTAGTTCACCTTGTCGGCGTCGATGTAGACGAGGTCGAACTTCCCCTTGAGGCCGCGGATCATCTCCAGCGCCTCGCCAATCACCAGCGTGATCTTGCGCCCGTGCGGGGATTGGGTGAAGTAGCGGCGGGCGATCCCCTTGATGCCCGGGTCCCGGTCGATGGTGACCACCTCGCCGTCCTTGGGGAGCGCCTCGGCGAAGCAGAGGGCGCTGTAGCCGACGAAGGTGCCGATCTCGAGCACCCGCCGGGCGCCGGTCATCCGGGCCAGCAGGGTGAGCAGGCGGCCCTGCACCGGCCCGGCGATCATCTGCGCCATCTCACGGGTCCGCTCCGTCTCCTCGCGCAGGCGCCGGAGGATCTCCGGCTCCGGTACGGAGCAGGCGGCGGCATATTCTTCACTATCGCGTACACAGTGCCCGGTACCAACTGGCGGGGGCGGTACAGCCCGCAAGTCCTCGAGCGCCCCTTGCGTTTTATGCGTCACGAGAGGAGCTCCTCGAGCTTCTTGGCCAGCGCGTCGATCTCGCCGAGGAGCTTGCGGGGGACCAGCTCCTGCTCCTCCAGCTCCCGCCGAAGCATCCTCATCGTGCCCACCATCCGGTGGACCGCGGCCCGTTTGCGGGCCTCCTCCCGCTCCTCGCCGCCGGGGCGGTGCTCCTCGATCAGGGCACGCGCCTCGCGCCGGACCTCCACGGGGTCCTTCCCCTTCTCCAGCACGTAGCTGCGGATCCGCTGGTACCCTTCGGCGGGGACCTCCTTCCGGCTCTTCAGCAGGCGCAGGGTGTTCACCGCCTCCGCGCTGGGCTGATGCGCCGGCGGCTCCGCGGAAAGGCTTTTGAGCAGGGTCGGCTCCTCTTTCTCCAGGAAGTAATAGGAATGGAGGAGCTTCTTCGCGGTGGCGTCACGGATGCTGATCTCCTTCGCGCAGTAGGACTCGAAGGTCAGGTACCCCCACTCGCGGTATTTCTTCTCCCGGAAGACCGTCCAGAGAACGCGGCCCAGCTCGATCCAGGAGCTCTTGAACCGCTTGGCCGCCTCCAGCGCCTCGTACCGGACCGTGCCGGGGGCGACGGAGGCCATCTGCCCTTCCAGCTTTTTGATTGTCCGGCTCTCAGGCATTAGACAACGCCAAGGGTCGCAGCCTTTCTGACCTTACACCGAACTATGACAGCCAAGCAATTTTAATTTCACCTTCGAGTGGCTTGAAATCTCGATCGCCGGTCACGAGCATGGCTCTCCGTGCCTTCGTCAGGGCGGCCGCCAGGCAGTCGGAGTAGGACATTTTATGGGTGGCCTTGTAGACAGCAGCCCGGTGGGCAATCGGCATATCCACAGAAACGACCTCGATGGGG
>CAYJUA010000077.1:0-7838 GCA_964373295.1 uncultured Planctomycetia bacterium | reverse complement strand
ACAAGCGGAAGAAATTCTGGATCGTGACGGTCGCCAGGGTCTGGTTCTCCCGCTTGATCCGGACGCCTTCCTTGGCCTCGATCGCCTGGTGCAGGCCGTCGGACCAGCGCCGGCCCGGCATCAGGCGGCCGGTGAACTCGTCCACGATCACCACCTGGTCGTCCTTGATCATGTAGTCCACGTCCCGCTGGTACAGGGCGTGCGCCCGCAGGGCCTGCTGGATGTGGTGGACCAGGGTGACGTTGGTGTCCTCGAACAGGTTCTCCACCCCCAGCAGCCCCTCGGCCTTCTTCACCCCTTCCTCAGTGAGCGACGCCGAGTGGGCCTTCTCGTCCACCGTGTAGTCGGCCCCCTTGGCCAGCTTGGGGACCACCCGGTCGATCCGGTAGTACAGGTCGGTGGACTCCTCCGCCGGCCCGGAGATGATGAGGGGGGTGCGGGCCTCGTCGATCAGGATCGAGTCCACCTCGTCCACGATCGCGTAGGAGAGCCCCCTCTGCACGCACTCCTCCGACGAGATCGCCATGTTGTCGCGGAGGTAGTCGAAGCCGAACTCGTTGTTGGTGCCGTAGGTGATGTCCGAGCGGTACGCCTTGCGCCGCTCGGCCGGCGGGACGCCGTGCTGGATCACCCCGACGGAGAGACCCAGCGACTCGTAGATCGGGCCCATCCAATTCCGGTCGCGCCGGGCCAGGTAGTCGTTGACCGTGACGATGTGCACGCCCCGGCCCAGGAGCCCGTTGAGGTAGGCCGGCAGGGTGGCCACCAGCGTCTTCCCCTCGCCGGTGGCCATCTCGGCGATGCGGCCCCTGTGGAGCATGATCCCGCCGATCAGCTGGACGTCGAAGGGACGCATGCCGGTGGTCCGCCGCGACGCCTCCCGCACCAGGGCGAAGGCCTCCGGCAGGAGCTCCCACAGCGCCTGCTCCTCTACTTTAAGCAGGCGCTTCCTCTCGCGCTTCAGAGCGTCCTCGTTCTCCATGACCGCGCTCATCTCGCCGTCATCGGAGGGATCAGCCCCCGCCGCCGCGCCGGGGACGGCCCCCTGCTCGGTCAGCCCGCCGCCGAGCTCGGCGATCCGCGCCTTCAGCCGCCGGCGCAATCCATCGCTCTTCTCCCGCAGCTGGGCGTCGCTGAGCTCCTTCACGCCGGCCTCGAGCGCGTTGACCCGCTCCACGGCCGGGGCCAGGCGCTTCAGCTCCCGCGCGTTCTGCGACCCGATGATCTTATCGATGACCCAGTTCAGCATGTCCGTCTCACCGCTTTCCCGCCTTCCAGCGGAGGTAGGCATCCAGGAAGATGTCCAGCTCCTCGCCGTCCAGCACCGCCTGTGTCTTGCCAGTCTCGGTATCGGTGCGGTGGTCCTTCACCATCTGGTACGGCTGCAGGACGTAGGAGCGGATCTGGCTTCCCCACTCGATCTTCTGCTTCTCGGCGTGCTGCGAGGCCCGCTCCTCCTCCCGGCGCCTGCGCTCCACCTCGTACAGGCGGGCCTTGAGCACCTTCATGGCGGAGGCCTTGTTCTTCATCTGCGAGCGCTCGTTCTGGCACTGCACCACGATCCCCGTCGGCAGGTGGGTGATCCGCACGGCGGAGTCGGTGGTGTTGACCCCCTGCCCGCCGGGGCCGCTGGAGCGGTAGACGTCGACCCGCAGGTCCTTCTCCTGGACGTCGATCTGGATGTCGTCGGGGATCTCGGGGAGCACGTCCACCGCGGCGAAGGAGGTGTGGCGCCGCTTGTTCGAGTCGAACGGGGAGATCCGCACCAGCCGGTGCACCCCCGCCTCCCCCTGCAGCTGGCCGTAGGCGTAGTCGCCCCGCAGGATCGCCGTCACCGACTTGATCCCCGCCTCCTCGCCGGCCAGGTAGTCGAGCACCTCCACCTTGAAGCCCTTGGTCTCGGCCCAGCGGCTGTACATGCGCCACAGCATCGAGGCCCAGTCGCACGATTCGGTCCCGCCGGCGCCGGAGTTGATGGAAAGGATCGCCGCGGCGGGGTCCACCTCGCCGCGGAAGAGGGTCTTGCGCTCCAGCTTGGCCGCCTCGGCGGCCAGCGCGGTAAGGGAACGCTGGAAGTCGGCCCGCGCGGCGGTGTCGTGATCGTCGATGAGGGAGGCCAGCTCCTCGAGGGTGGTGAGCTCACCCCACGCCGCCCGCCAGGGCTCGGCCGTGGATTTCAGCCGCTTCATCTCCCGGATGGCGACGTTGGCCTTGGCCTGGTCGTTCCAGAAACCGGGGGCGGCGAGCTCCTGCTCGAGGGCCCTTATCCTGGACTCCGCGGAGTCCAGGTCAAAGGTACCTCCGCAGTTTCGAGAGAGTCTCTCGGAGGGTGGCGATCCGGGAAGAAACCGTGGCGTCCATGGTGAGAGATTATATCAGGAACGGTGCTGGTGCCGACGACGATACCAAATGACCCAAATGTTTCCAGCAAGCGCTATCGCGAGCACGAAAAGATTGACCATCATCCCGCCATCCATCAGGAATCCTCCGCAACCCCATCGAGCCGATAGCCAATGGTCACTAACCCCAAAGCCGCCGCCGCCCCGATAATGAACTTTAGCAGGTCGCCGTGCTCCCAGTCAACGATGCCCTGGACAACCGCCGCCGCGAACATGATCTTGCTGAGGTCGTAGAGATACTTGGCGATGCTTGCCTGCTGCCGCTGAGTCATGCAGGCAGAATACCGTAGGCAGTCCGCTTCTCAAAATCCCACTTCTCGTTGCCAGAAGTGGGATTTTGAGAAGCGGACTGGTGGTGCCGCGCGGCTACCCTCTCGCGCTCCAGAAGACGGCGCTTGGCGGACAGGCCGCCGGGGCCGGAGTAGCCGCCGAGCCTGCCGCCCGCGGCCACCACGCGGTGGCAGGGGATCGCCGGCGCCCAGCGGTTGCTCCGGCAGGCCTGGCCCACCGCGCGAGCGGCCTTGGGCCGGCCGACCATCCGGGCCACCTCGGCGTACGTGCGCACCTGCCCCTTCGGGATCCTCAGGAGCGCCTCATAGACTTTTCTCTGGAACGGCGTGCATTCATCGCGCCAATTGATTTTCATTTTTTCCCTCCGAGCCGTTCGTGGATTCGTTGCGCCAATAAAGGGTCGATGCCGCGCACCTGGGCCAGCTCCTCGGCGGAGGCGCGCCGGATCGCCTCCACCGACCCGAACCGGACCAGCAGGTCCTGCTTCCTCCGGGGTCCGATGCCGGGGATGTCGTCCAGCGCGGAGGCGAGCGCCCCCTTGCCGCGCAGGAGCCGGTGGTAGCCGATGGCGAAGCGGTGCGCCTCGTCCCGGACCCGCTGGCACAGCTGCAGCGCCCGCGATTCCGGCGGCAGGACCACCGGGCCCGACCGGCTCGGGACAAAGAGCTGCTCGAACTCCTTGGCGATCCCCACCGCCGGCAGGTCGAGCCGGAGCTTCCTCAGCACCTCCAGCGCGGCGTTCAGATGCCCGCGCCCGCCGTCGATGAGGACCATGTCCGGGAGGTCAGACCCGGTACCAGGTACCTTCGGTACCAGGTACCTGTCTTCGTACCGGCGGCGGACGATCTCCCGCATCATCGCGTAGTCGTCGATGCCGGCCACGGTCTTGATCTTGAACCGTCGGTAGCCGTCCTTCCACGGCTTGCCGTCCGCGAAGGTCACCATCGAGCCCACCGGCTCCCGGCCATAGATGTTGGAGACGTCGAAGCCCTCGATCCGCCGGGGCAGCCGGGGCAGCTGCAGGACCGACTGCAGGTCGGCCAGCGCCTGCGCGGGGACGAAGCGCCGCGGCTGCGCGGCCAGCTCCAGGAGCCCCGCGACCTGGTCGCGGATCCTGGCCGCCTCCTCGTACCGGCGCTCCTTCGAGCGCTCCTCCATCTGGCGCCGGAGCTCCTCGAGCACCTGCTCCTTCTTCCCCTCCATGAGCCGCAGGACCTTCGCCACGCTGTCCCGGTACTCCTCGCGCCCGATCCTCCCCTCGCACGGGGCCGGGCAGAGGCGAAGGTGGTAGTCCAGGCAAGCCCGTTTCGGCAGGACGGTGCAGGTGCGGAACGGGATGATCCGCCGCACCGCGTTGAAGGCCTGGCGCAGGAGCCCGGCGTTGGCGAAGGGGCCGACCGCGCGGACCCCCGGCTCCGAAAAACCACGGCCGATGAAGAGCCGCGGGAACTCCTCCTCCGCGGTGACCTTGAGGTAGGGGTAGGATTTGTCGTCCCGGAAGAGGACGTTGTACTTCGGCTGCTTCTCGCGGATGAACCCCTGCTCGTAGAGGAGGGCCTCCGCCTCGGAGCCGGTCACGATCCAGTCCAGGCCGGCGGTCTGCCGCACGAGCTGGGCGAGCTTGGGGCCCAGCGGGCGGCTCGGCTGGAAGTAACTGAGCACCCGGTGGCGCAGGGAGACCGCCTTGCCGGCGTAGAGGAGCCGCCCCTCCCGGTCCTTGAAGAGGTAGACGCCCGGCTTGTCCGGGAGCTGCCTCAGCTTTTCGCGGAGCGGCGGCTCCATGAGAACAAGAGCTCCGAGAGGTGCCGCGCCTCATCGATCTTCAGCGCCAGCGCCAACGCCTGAAGGACCGCCATGGAGGCGGAGATGGTGAAGAACAGCCAACCCACGGCGGCCGCCGTGCCGGCCCGCGCGACGATGGGAGCGCCCAGCGACCAGAGCAGGCGCGCCGCGATCCCCATGCCGAGCGAGGCGGCCGCGATCCGTGCCACCGCTCCGCGGAACCCGGCCGGCAGGGGCCCCAGCCGGCGGCGGACCGCCCGGTAGAGCTCCAGCGCGTTCCACGCGGCGGCCACCGAGGTCGCCAGCGCGAGCCCCGACAGCCCCATGGGCCGGACCAAGGCCGCGTTGAGGACCACGTTGATGCCCAGCGCGGCCGCCGCCGAGCGGACCGGCGTCCACGTGTCGTGGAAGGCGTAGAGGGTGTTCGCCAGCACCTTGACCGCGCAGAAGGAGCACAGCCCCAGCGCGTACCACTGCAGGGCGCGGGCGGTCATGGCGGTCGCACCCGCCGAGAACTCGCCGTGCTCCAGCAGGGACTGGATGATGGGCCGCCCCAGCGCGACCAGACCCACCGTGGCGGGGATGGCAATCATCAGGCTCCCCCGGAGGGCCAGCGCGAAGGTGCGCCTCGCGGCGGGCAGGTCATCGGCGGCCACCTGCGCGGAGAGGGTGGGCAGGGCCGCCTGCGCCATGGAGATCCCGAAGATCGCCAGCGGCATCTGCAGGAACCGGTTGGCGAAGTACAGCGCGGCCACACCGCCCGCGCCCACGAGGTGCGCGAAAGAGGCGAAGACCGTGTCCACCAGGACGCTCAACTGGTGGACGGCGCCGCCGGCGACGCGGGGCACCATCATCCGGCCGATCTGCCGGACGCCGGGGTGGGACCGGATCTTCACGCTGAGATCCACCCCGGCCCGGCGGACGGCGGGCACCTGGATGAGGACCTGAAGGATCCCCCCGGCGATCGCGCCCCAGGCCAGCCCCTTCGCATCCGCGCTCCAGAGGAGGATCCCGGCGATCATCCCCACGTTGAACACCGCCGGCCCCAGGCTGGGCAGGCCGAACCGGTGGATGCTGTTCAGGAGCCCCATGAAGAAGCCCGCCACTCCCACCACGCCGATGAAGGGAAAGAGGATCCGGGTCAGCTCCACGGTCAAGCGGGTGAGCTCCGGGTCCGACCGGAAGCCGGGGACGATGGCCCACACCAGCCAGGGGGCGGCCAGCACCCCCAGGACGCAGAGGAGGATAAAACCGATCACCAGCCGGCCCCAGACCGCCTGCGCCAGAGCTGCCCACGAGCTCTGCCCCTCCCGCGCCCGGACACGGCTGAAGACCGGGACGAAAGCGGCGTTGGCCGCGCCTTCGGCCATGAGGTCGCGGAACAGGTTGGGGATCCGGAAGGCGACGACGAAGGCCTGCGCCGGCAGGGAGGTCCCGTAGGTCACGGCGATCAGCCAGTCGCGGACGAAGCCGAGGAGGCGGCTGAGGCCGGTGGCCAGCCCCATGACGCCGGCGGAGCGGACCACGGAGCGCGGGTGGTGCAGGTCGGTCGTTGACATCTAAGGGACGCCTGTGCTACGTTCAGCCGCCATGCCGAACACTCGATCCGCCGCGAAGAGGATGCGGGCCGACGCGACGCGCCGCCTGCGGAACCTGGACATGAAGTCGGAGCTGAAGACGCTGGTCCGGCGCTTCCGGGAGCTGGTCCAAGCGGGGAAGAAGGGCGAGGCGCAGGAGTTTTACCGCCTGCTCAGCCGCCGCTTCGACCAGGCCGCCTGCCGGGACGTCCTCCACAAGAACACCGCCTCCCGCAAGAAGTCCCGCCTCGCGCGCCACCTCGCCGCGGCCAAGTGACGGCAATCCCTGCGCCCCGCTAGGGCCCCAGCTTCAGCAGCAGCTGGTCGGCGAGCCACTCCGGCGCCGGGTGTCCCTGCTTGATGATGAGGTCCGCGCGGACCACCTCCTCCAGCGCCGCCCGGACGCGGGCCCTCGGCCAGCGCCGGTTCTTCCAGCCCATCCGGTAGTACCACCCCAGCGCCCCCAGGAACTGGTCCATGCCGACTCGGCCCTGGGCCAGCGCCCCCCTCAGCCCGCTCTGCGCCTGCCCCACCCGCCCCGCCGCCGCCGCGTCGAGGATCTCGAAGCAGGTCTCCCGCAGGGAGGGGGGCACCAGCGCCCGGACCTCCTGCTCGGTGACGCGCCCGGAGGCGCCGGCCAGGAGGGCCAGCTCCTCCAACGCGACCGACAGGGACTGCAGCTCGGTCCCCACGCGGGTGACCAGCAGCTCCGCCGCGCGCGGGTCCAGCCCGCCCGCCAGCCCCGCCTCCCTCGCCCTCTCCCTCAGCCACTCCTCGAGCGCCCTGCCCTTCAGCGGGGCGCAGGCCACCGCGCGGACCCGCTCCGAGCGAGGGATCCCCTCGCACTCATCCGCGCAGAGGACCAGCCGCGCCCGGTCCGCCGGGCGCTCCAGCGCCCCCTGCAGCCACGGCGCCGACTCCGGGTCCAGCCGGGCGAAGCCGTCCACGACGATCAGCCGGAACGGCGAGCCGAACGGGGCGGTGCGGAGCTGCTCCAGCAGGGGCTGGGAGTCTTCCGGCGGCTCGGAGAAGCGGGTGAAGTCGGCCTCCTCGAAGCCGGGGCTGACGCAGAGGGCCTTGATCTCCTCGACGGCGCGGGCCCGGAGCCAGCGCTCGGGGCCCACGCAGAGGGTGACCGGCGCGGGCGGGGGCCTACCAGTACTCAATGACCCACTCCACCGCGCGCCGCGAGAAATCGGTGATCAGGTCATCCACCGCGGCGGTCTCGGTCCGGGCCAGGGACCCCGAGAGGAAGTAGGTCGAATCGGCGACCAGGTTCGGCTCCTCCAGCAGGAGCTTCCCCGCCTTGTCCCGGAGGGTCATCGAGGCGGTGAGGTTCAGGCGGTACTCCTCGACGGTGCTGTTGTCCAGCCGGCGGATCGGCTGGCGGTGGAAGTCGCGCAGCTCCCCGGTGAGGATCAGGTCCGCCGTCTCCGGCTTGTTCGTCACCCGCAGGTTGCCATCGAAGAGGAAGCGGTCGATCACCCCCTGCGTCACCTTCTCCTCCAGCTGGGGGACGTTGGAGATGTACCCCACCCGCTCGCTGAACTCCTCGGTGATGGGGATCTTGTTGTCGAGCGCCTCCACGTAGATCGTCTGGTAGTAGGCCGGCAGGAGCCGCGACGCGGAGTAGCCGCACCCCGCCAAGAATAGAAGGCAAAGGGCACCCATTCCTCTGGAGAGAGGGGCGTGTTGGGGAGAGTGGGAAACTCTCCCCAACAGCACCATTCGTCTTTGCCGGATGGGGGAGAACCGAGGGGGAAACCAGGCAGTGGTTTCCCCCTCGGAA
>CAYJUA010000076.1:0-7846 GCA_964373295.1 uncultured Planctomycetia bacterium | reverse complement strand
AGCCGTCGGGCCGCCTCCGATTCGCCCAGGTGGTCCAGCATGAGCACCCCGGACAGGATCGTCGCCACGGGATTCACCTTGTTCTGCCCAGCGTACTTGGGGGCCGAGCCGTGCACCGGCTCGAAGACCGCCGCGTTCTCGCCGATGTTGGCGCCCGGTGCCACCCCCAGCCCGCCCACGAGCCCCGCGCAGAGGTCCGAGAGGATATCCCCGTACAGGTTCGGCAGCACGAGGACGTCGTAGTTCTCCGGCTTCTGCACCAGCTGCATGCAGAGGTTGTCCACCAGCCGGTCGTCAAACTCCACCTTCCCCTCGTACTCCGCGGCCACCTTCCGGGCCGATTCCAGGAAGAGGCCGTCCGAGAACTTCATGATGTTGGCCTTATGGACCGCGGTGACCTTCTTCCGGCCATGCCTCACCGCGTACTCGAAGGCGTACCGGGCGATCCGCTCCGAGGCGCCGGCCGAGATCGGCTTCAGCGAGACCGCCGCGTCCGGGCGGATCTCCTTTCCGCCGTGCGCCTTCACCCAGCCGATCAGCTCCCTCACCTCCGGCGTGCCGTCGTCGTACTCGATGCCGGCGTACATGTCCTCCGAGTTCTCACGGACGATCACCAGGTCCACCTTCGGGTAGCGGGAAGGGACGCCGGGGTACAGCTTGCACGGCCGCACGCAGGCGTACAGGTCCAACGCGTGGCGCAGGGCCACGTTCACCGAGCGGATCCCCTTCCCGATCGGGGTGGTGATCGGGCCCTTCAGGGCCACCCGATTCTTCCGGATGGAGTCCAGCAGGACGTCCGGCAAGGGAGAGCCGAACTTCGGGATCGCCCCCTCTCCCGCCACGTGCACCTCCCAGTCCAGCGCCACCCCCGTGGCGTCCAGGCACTCCTTGGCCGCGTAGGCGACCTCGGGGCCGATGCCGTCCCCCGGAATCAGCGTGAGCTTGTGCGCCATCTAAAGCCCCCTCACGAAACGCTCCAGCCGGTCCAATCCTTCCTGAAGATCCTCCCGCCCCAGAGCGAACGAGAGCCGCACGTGGCTGTCCCAGCCGAACCCCGCCCCGGGGATCACCGCGACCAGGTGCTCCTGCAGCAGGCGCTCGGCGAACACGTTCGAGGCCAGCCCCGCCGCCGAAACGTCCACGAAGCAGTAGAACGCCCCCTGGGGCTCCACGAAGGAAAGCCGGGGGATGCCCCTGAGCCGCTGGACGAGCCGGTCCTTGCGCTCTCCGAACTCCCCCACCATCCGCCTCATCGGCGCCTGGTCCCCGGTGAGGGCGGCCAGCGCCGCCCGCTGGCTGATCGAGGCGGGATTGGAGGTCGTGTGGTCCTGCAACCGCCCGGCCGCCTCCACCACCTCCGCCGGGCCGGCCATGTAGCCGATCCGCCAGCCGGTCATCGCGTAAGACTTGGAGACGCCGTCCACCACGACCGTGCGGTCAAAGACCTCCGGGGCAACGGCGGCGATCGAGGGGGCGTCCACCCCATAGGCCAGCTGGGAATAGATCTCATCGCTCAGGATCCACAGCCCCCTCTGCTTGGCGACCCGCGCGATCTCCGTCAGGCGCCCCGCGTCCAGCACGGTGCCCGTCGGGTTGGAGGGGCTGTTCAGGATGAGGACCCGGCTGTTGGGGGTGCAGGCCTTCTCGACCTGGCCGGCGCTGAGGAGAAAACCCTGCCCGGGGTCGGTCCGGACCTCCACCGGGACCGCCCCGGCCAGCCGGACCATCTCGGGGTAGCTGACCCAGTGCGGCGAGGGGATCAGCACTTCGTCAGAGTTCTGGACCAGGACCTGGAGGATGTTGTACAGCGCCTGCTTGGCCCCGCAGGTGACGGCCACCTGCTCCGGCCGGTAGGTGAGCCCGCGCTGCTTGGCCAGCGTGGAGACGATCGCCGCCTTGAGGTCCGGGATCCCGGTCGTGGGGGTGTACTTGGTGAACCCTTCCTGGATCGCGCGGACCGCGGCCTCTTTGATCGGCTCGGGGGTGTCGAAGTCCGGCTCGCCGGCGGCCAGGTTCACGACCTTCTTGCCCTGCTGCTGGAGCTGCTTGGCCAGGGCGGTGAATCGCAGCGTCGGGGAGGGCTGCACCGACTGGATACGCTGGGTCAGCATCGGGACGATGTTACGGGGGGTTATCCCGGCGCTTGAAGAACCCTCGGAGCCCTTCGATGAACCCGCCGGGCTTTCGCTCCTTCTTCGGGACCTTCTTCGCGGGGGGCTCCGGCGGATGAGCCGCCGCCGGCTTCGGCTTGGGCGCCTCCTTCACTGGGGCGTCGGGAGCGGCCGCCTTCGCAGGCTTCTCTCTCCTCTTACCCTTCTCCTGCGGCTTGGACTTCTTCTCCGGCGCCAGCTCCACCAGCTCGAGGACCGCCATCGCGGCGGCGTCGCCATTCCGGTTGCCGGCGTGCAGGACCCGGGTGTACCCGCCGGGCCGGCTCGAGAACCGGGGCGCGATCTCGGCGAACAGCTTCCTCACCAGGTCCTGGTCGTTGAGGATCGAGACCGCCCTGCGCCGCGCAGAGAGGGACCCGTCCTTCCCCAGCGTGATCAGCCGGTCCGCCAGCCGCTGGGTCTCCTTGGCCTTCGCGCGGGTGGTGAGGATCCTCTCCCGCCTCAGCAGGGCCTGGGCCAGCGAGCGGACCGTGGCCTTGCGCCAGGGGGTGTTCCGTCCGAAATGCCTTGTCTGGACCGCGTGTGGCATTTTAGAGCGAAACTTGCTCCTGGGTGCGCCGGTCCAGCTTCATCCCGAAGGTGAGCCCCATCCCCTTCAGGATCTCGTGGATCTCGGCGAGGGACTTTTTCCCGAAGTTGCGGTACTTGAGCATCTCCCCCTCGCTCTTCTGGACGAGGTCGGCGATCGTCTTGATCTTCGCCTCCCGCAGGCAGTTCGCCGAGCGGACCGACAGCTCCAGCTCGCTCACCGGCATCCGCAGGCGCTCCACCGCCTCCGGCGACAGCGCCTCCTCCTCCGCCGCCCCCTCCTCGGCCGGCACCTCCCCGAACACCGTGAAGATCTCCAGGTGCTTCTGGAGGATGTGGGCGGCCGTCAGCAACGCCTCCTTGGGGTTCATGGACCCGTTGGTCCAGACCTCCAGGATCAGCCGGTCGTAGTCGGTCATCTGTCCGACGCGGGTGTTCTCCACCAGGAAGTTCACCCGTCTCACCGGCGAAAAGATGGAATCCACCGGGATCACCCCCAGCGTCTGGGATTCCTTCCGGTTCCGGTCCGCGGGGACGTACCCGCGGCCAATCCCCAGCTCCATCTCCAGCCGGAACTTGGAACTCTTGCTCAGCGTGGCGATGTGAAGGTCGGGGTTGAGCACCTCCACCGTTTCGTCCGCCTCGATCTGGCTCGCCGTGACCTCCCCCCTCCTGTCCGCCTCGATCACCAGCGTCTTCGGAGCCCGGGTGTGGGACTTCAGCACGAGCTGCTTGATGTTCCGGATGATCTCCGAGACGTCTTCCGTGACGCCCGGGACGCTGGAAAATTCGTGGAGGACCCCGTCGACCTTGACGGAGGTCACCGCCGCCCCCTCCAGCGACGACAAAAGGACCCGCCTCAGGGAGTTGCCGATGGTTGTCCCGTACCCGCGCTCGAACGGCTCCACGATGAATTTGCCGTACGTCGGGGTGTAGCTGGACTCCTCCAGCTCCACGCGCGACGGCATCTCGAAATCTTTCCAGGCAATGCCCATATTTTTAATGCCTCCTATCGCGTACAGAGTGCCCGATGCCGATTGCCGGGCCCCGGTACAGCTCGCTGGTCATCCGATTCTTGCCTTGGCGCCTGTTGCTATTTTGAGTAGAGCTCGACGATCAAAGATTCCTGAATGGGGAACTGGACGTCCCCCCTCTTCGGCGTCCCCACCACGGTCCCCAGCGGCTCCTCCGGGTGCCGGTCCAGCCACGGCGGCAGAGGGCGCTCCTTGGTCAGCTCCCGTATTTCCTTGAGCAGGGCCATGAACTTCTCCGAGCCCGACAGCCGGAGGGTTTGGCCCGGCTTGACCTCAAAGGAGGGGATCGTCGCCCGCCGGTCGTTCACCCTGACGTGCCCGTGCCGGACAATCTGCCTGGCCTGCACGCGGGAGGTGGCGAATCCAAGCCGGTACACCACGTTGTCCAGTCGCCGCTCCAAGAGCTCCAGCAACTTCTCGCCGGTGACCCCCCGGGCCCGGCTGGCCTCGGCGAAGGTCTTCCGGAACTGCCTTTCCAGCAAGCCGTACATGCGTTTGACCTTCTGCTTCTCACGCAGCTGCAGGCCGTAATCGGAGAACTTCTGCCGCTGGTTCTGCCCATGTTGTCCCGGCGCGAACGGGCGCCGGGAGACCGGGCACTTCTCCGTGAGGCACTTCGTCCCCTTGAGGAAGAGCTTGATCCCCTGCCGCCGGCAGATCCGGCACGACGGTCCCAGGTAGCGCCCCATTACACCCTCCTCCGTTTGGGCGGCCGGCACCCGTTGTGCGGGACCGGGGTCACGTCGCGGATCGAGGTGATCGCGAGACCCGCCGCCTGCAGGGCCCGGATGGCGGACTCCCGCCCCGAGCCGGGCCCCTTCACGAAGACCTCGACCTCCTTGACGCCCAGGGACATCGCCTTGCGGGCCGCGTCCTCCGCGGCCACCTGCGCGGCGAAGGGGGTGGCCTTCTTGGAGCCGCTGAACTTCACGACCCCGGTGGAGGACCAGGCCAGGGTGTTCCCCTGCCGGTCCGTGATCGTCACAATGGTGTTGTTGAACGTCGCGTGGATGTGCGCGACGCCGCTGGTGACCTGGACCCTCAGCTTCTTCCGCGGCTTGGGCGGCGGCGCTGTTGCGGGCGGTGGCGCTGGTGCTTCAGCCATTTTTAGCTAGCCTTTCCGGCCGGCGCGGCCGGCTTCTTCCGGACGCCCATGCCCTTGCGGGGCCCCTTGCGCGTCCTGGCGTTGGTGTGTGTCCTCTGGCCCCGGACGGGGAGCCCCCGGCGGTGCCTCAAACCCCGGTACGAACCGATGTCGATGAGGCGCCGGATGTTCTGCGAGAGGTCCCGGCGGAGGTCTCCCTCCACCTTGTAGCCCTGGCTGATGATCCCGTTCAGGCGGGTCACCTGCTCGTCCGTCAGGTCCTTGGCCCGCAGCGCCGGGTCGATGCCGGCCTTGGCCAGGATCTTCCCGGATACCGGCCGGCCGACCCCGTACAGGTAAGTCAGGGCGATGTCGATCCGCTTCTCCCGGGGGAGGTCCACTCCGACGACTCTAGGCACGCGACCCCTCCTTCCTCTGGAGAGAGGGGAGTGTTGGGGAGAGTGGGAAACTCTCCCCAACAAGACCTTCGCGGTGCCTCCGGCACCGCGCCCCGGGAAGGGGGGATCCCAGGGGGGAAACCAGCCCCACCCCGCACCCTCGCACCATCGGGTGGGGTGCGTTTCCCCCTCTGGAACGAGTGTCGACGGAGAGTGCCCTCTTCGTCATCCCTGCCTCTGCTTGTGGCGGGGGTTGGTGCAGATCACCCGGACCACCCGGTTGCGCTTGACCACCCGGCACCTCTCGCAGATTCTCTTCACCGACGCTCTCACCTTCAATCGAAGTCTCCCTCTATGCGTACACAGTGCCCGATGCCAACTGGCGGGGCGCTACAGCTCGCCTGCCGGGCGGCGCCTCTTGCTCAGCTCTTGTTCCGGAACGTGATCCGGCCGCGGGTCAGGTCGTACGGCGACAGCTCCACCGTTACCTTGTCGCCCGGCAGGATCCGGATGAAATGCATCCGCATCTTGCCGGCCACGTGCGCCAGGATCTTGTGGCCGTTCTCCAGCTCCACGCGGAACCTCGCGTTGGGCAGCGACTCGACCACCGTCCCCTCTACCTGGATGCCTTCTTCTTTGGGCACTCCGTCAAGATCTCCGGGCCATTCTCACGGATCGCCACCGTGTGCTCAAAATGCGCCGACAGGCTCCCGTCCACCGTCACCGCCGTCCACCCATCTTCCAGGACCCGCACCGGCGCGGCCCCCTTGTTCACCATCGGCTCAATCGCCAGCACCATCCCGGGCTTCAGCTCCACCCCGAACCCGGGCCGGCCGTAGTTCGGGATCTGCGGCGCCTCATGGAGCTGGGCGCCGATCCCGTGCCCCACAAACTCCCTCACCACGGAGAAGCCGTGCGCTTCCACCTCCGCCTGCACCGCGTGCGAGATGTCCGACAGCCGGCCGCCGGGCCGTGCCATCGCGATCCCCCGCTCCAGCGCCCGCTCCGTGACCCGCAGCAGCTCCCACGCCTCCTCGGACACCGCCCCCACGGGCAGCGTCACCGCGGCGTCTCCGTAATAGCCGTCCACCACGACCCCCACATCCAGGCCGATGATGTCCCCCTCGCGCAGCGCCCGCCGCGAGGGGATGCCGTGCACCACCTGCTCGTTCACCGAGGTGCAGATGTGCGCCGGGAACCCCCGGTACCCCTTGAACGCCGGCTTGGCGCCCAGCTTCTCCACCGTCGCGCTCGCGATCTCGTCCAACTCGAGCGTGGTCACCCCGGGCAGCACCCGCTCGCGGAGGGCTTCGATCACCTCCCCGACAACCCGGCCGGCCTCGCGCATGACCTGGATCTGGCCGGGCGTCTTCAACTCGATCAGAGCAGGTCCTCCTTCTTCAGGAGGTCCACGACGGCCTTGTACTGCTCCTCGATCTCCAGGTCGCCACGCACCGCCCTGAGCTTCCCCTGCGCCCGGTAGAAGCTCAGCAGAGGCTCCGTCTCGTCGTGGTACACGACGAGACGCTTCCGGATCGTCTCCGGCTGATCATCCTGACGGGACTCCAGCCCCTCTCCACAGCGGTCGCACACGCCGGGCCTCTTCGGCGGCAGGTTCTCGAGGTGGTAGTTCGCCCCGCACCCCCTGCAGATCCGCCGGCCGGCCAACCGGCGGATGATCTTGTCCGCCGGGATCTCGAAATCCACGGCCACATCAATCGCCGGCTGACCCCTCTGCGCCAACCGGGCGTCGAGCGCCAGGGCCTGAGCCTCGGTCCGGGGGAACCCGTCCAGCACGAACGAGTCGCCGCTTCCCAGCGGCTCCAGGCGCTTCAGGATCAGGTCCGTCACCAGCTGGTCCGGCACCAGGGCCCCCTGCTCCATGAGCCCGACCGCCTTTTTCCCGACCGGGTCTCCGTTGCGGATCGCTTCCCGCAGGATGTTCCCGCTGGCCAGGCAGCGGATCCCGAGCCGCTTGGACAGCAACTCCCCCTGAGTGCCCTTGCCCGCCCCAGGGGGTCCCAAGAAAACCGCCCGCACCCCAACCCCTACCGGCGCCCGCGCAGGCGGCCGTGGCTCAGGAAACCCTCATAGTTGCGCATCAGCAGGAAGGACTCCACCTGCCGCAGGGTCTCGAGCATCACGCCCACCACGATCAGGAGGCTCGTCCCCCCGAAGAAGCTGGCCACCAGGTACGGGATCCCCAGCCCCTTGCCCACGATGTCCGGCAGGATGGCGATCACCGCCAGGAAGATCGCCCCGGGCAGGGTGATCCTTGTCAGCAGCCGGTCAAAGAACTCCGCCGTCGGCCGCCCCGGCCGGATCCCGGGGATGAAGCCGCCGAACTTCTTCATGTTGTCCGACACGTCGACCGGGTTGAACGCGATCGCCGTGTAGAAATAGGCGAAGAAGATGATCAGCGCGGAGTACAGCACCGAGTACAGCACGTGCCCGCGGGTCATCCAGTTCGCCACGCTGTTCAGGAACCCGATCCCCGTGAAGCCGGCCATCGTCGCCGGGAACATGATGATCGACTGCGCGAAGATGATCGGCATCACCCCCGCGTGGTTCACCCGGATCGGGATGTACGTCGCCTGCCCGCCGTAGACCTTCCGCCCCACCACCCGGCGC
>CAYJUA010000075.1:0-7998 GCA_964373295.1 uncultured Planctomycetia bacterium | reverse complement strand
GGAAGACCTCGAAGTCGAACTTGGAGCGGCGGGCCTTGTTCCGCTTCTGGTACTTGCCTTCGTTCCGCTTCACCATGTAGATGTTGTCCGAGAGGACCCAGCCGGGCATGATCTCGTTGTAGGCCGGGGAGACCCCGGGGATCGCGGCCGCCGGGGTGTTGATCAGGGAGAAGGGGAACTCCACCCTCTGGGGGAGCATGGCCACGCCGCTGGCGATGATCGTGTAGGGGGAGCGGGTCAGGTCCGACGGGAACTTGATGTTGACGCCCAGCCCGAAGAAGGTCCCCTCGCCCGGCCAGATCTCCTGGTCCGGGGCCTTGGCGGTGTGGTTGGATCCGACGTTGGCGCCGTAGCCGACGTTGCCCTTCCCCTCGGGCCACAGCGCGGCGATCAGCAGGGACTGGTGGTGGAAGCCGACGAACGGGCCCAGGAGGGCGCTTGTCACCTCTCCTTCGGCGACGCCGGTGTTGGGCCCCAGCAGGGAGTGGGTCACCTTCCCGTGCCGCTCGGCATGGGAGTGCTCGGTGAGCAGGGAGGTGTCCACGATCGCCCCGCTCGTCACCTCGCAGCCCCACTGGAGGATGCTGGATTTGACGATCGCCCCGTGGGAGATCTCGCTCTCCTCCCCCTTGGCGCTGAGCACCGCGACGTTCTCCACCTGCTGGGCGCTGTCGATCACAGCCCCTTCGCCGAGGAAGAGGTCCGCGAGCTTGGGCGTGTGGAGGATCCGGGCGGAGGGGCCGATCACGCTGCAGGGGGCCGAGGCCTCCTTCACGTAGGCGGTCAGCTCATCGGCGTAGGACTGGAGCAGGCGGGCGTCACCCCGGGAGCGGGAAAGGACCCACGCGTCATCCACCGTCATCTCGGCGAACATCGGGATCTCGCGGCCGCCGGTCTCGATGGCGATGGCGAGCTCAACCCCGTTGGCGAAGGAGTCGCTCTTCCCCTTGGTGAGGGCCCCCACGTCGAAGAGGACCGCGCCCTCCTCGATGACCGTGCGGTGGATCAGCCGGACGTTCCGGACGCAGGCGTTCCGCCCCACGACGCAGGAGGAGAAGGTGGTGTGCGCCAGCCCCGTCCGGAGCTCAGCGCCGTCCACCTCGACCGTCCCGGAGCAAGCCGACAGCAGGACCGTCCCGTGGAAGCTGCAGCGGGAGACCCGGCCCGGGTCGAACCCCGCGCCCACCCAGACCCGCTTCCAGTCCTCCGCGCAGTTCCCCTGCGCCTTGAGCGCCTTGACCTGCGAGGGGGTGAGCGGCTTCCAGCCGGCCTTCTTCAGCGGCTCCGGCTTGGCCGCGAGGAGAGAGAAGGCCGCCTTCGCCTTCTTCACCGCGCGGAGGAGCTCGGAGGAGCGGCGGGCCTCCTGAACGGATTTCACCACGTCGCGGGCGGGAACACTCATCGGGACCTTTCCCCGGCCTCTAGGAGAGGACCAGGACGTTCGGCTCGGCAGGGTATTCCCGCGTGAGCTTGGTGGACGCGGCCTTGTCCGCGACGATCGTGGCCTTGGGGTGCAGCTGCACGATGGTCGCCGGCACGATCGCCGTGATCGGGCCCTCGCAGGTCTTGGCGATGGCCTCCGCCTTGCCGGCCCCGTTGGCCAGCAGGATCAGCTGCCGCGCGTCCATGATGGTCCCGATGCCCATGGTGATGGCGTACCTGGGGACCTCGTTGATGTTGCGGAAGAAGCGGGCGTTGTCCTGCCGGGTCTTCTCGTCCAGCGTCTTCACGCGCGTGCGGGAGCCCAGCGAGGAGCCGGGCTCGTTGAAGGCGATGTGGCCGTTGCCGCCGATCCCCAGGAGCTGGAGATCCAGGCCGCCGGCCTTGACGATCTGCTCCTCGTACCACCGGCAGAAGCCGGGGATGTCCTTCGCGGTGCCGTCGGGGATGTGGACGTTCTTGGGGTTCACGTTGATCTGCTTGAAGAAGTTCTCCCACATAAAAAAGTGGTAGCTCTGGGGGTGCTCGTGGGCGAGCCCCACATACTCGTCGAGGTTGAAGGTGACGACGCGGGAGAAGTCCAGCCCCTCTTCCTTATGAAGGCGGATCAGCTCCTTGTAGGTGCCCAGCGGGGTGGAGCCGGTCGCCAACCCCAGGACGCACCGGGGCTTGCGGCGCACCAGGTCCGCGATCAGCTCCCCGGACAGCTTGGACATCTCCTCCGGCGTTTCCTTGATGATGACTTCCATGGTGAAACAACACCTCCTGTATGGTGTGGTTTATATCACGGGGTCACGACAGCGTCAAGGTGCCGGGTCGACCCCTTTTGACGGTCACCAGGGCTGGCGGGCTTCCTCCGCGGGGATCTGGCCGAAGACCCGCTCCGGGACGCCGTCGAAGTCCTCGTCCACCCTGCCGCCGTCGAGCTTCGTGCCGCCCTGGCTGTAGTAGAACCAGGCGTCCGGCCGGCCGTCGCGGTTCTTGTCCATGATCATGAGCTCCTTGACCCCTTCCTTATAGTAGGCCCACGCGTCGGGCTTGCCGTCCAGGTTCAGGTCGGCCTGCTCCCGGTCCGGCCTGCCTGCCTTCATGAAGCGCACCAGGTCCACCGTGCCGTTGCCGTCCCGGTCCACCTCGGAGCGGGCCGGCCGCGTGCCGGTCCGGGGCTCGCCCCCCTCCTCCCCCTCCTTCGGCGGGATCGTGTACGGCTCGAAGTGGACCCGGACCTCCCGCACGCCATCCCCGTTCCGGTCGCGCTCCATCCGGACGAGCAGGTCGCCCTTGTAGACCTTCCACTCGTCCGGCTTGCCGTCCTCGTCGGTGTCGGCCGCCTCCACCCGCTCCGCCGGCTCGGCGAAAACCACCGAAGAAACGAATGGCGGGATCGTCATGGCGAGGGCGCACAGCACCCGAAGCCAACTCTCCTCTGCGCAGAGGTTGAAGTGACGATGGAGGCTCACTCCAAAATCCTGAGCGTGTCGTTGAGGTAGTTCATCTTCCGGTGGATCTCCTGCCCCGCCCCGGGCAGGCGCTGGAGGTCGCTGCGCAGGGCGTGCGCGGTGGACTGCAGCGAGTCGATGAGCTTGTGCCGCTCCAGCAGCCGGGGCCCCATCTTCGAGGTGATCTGGTTGATCATCTCCGCCACGTCTTTGAGCTCGTCGTACTTGCGCAGGACCAGCGGCGCCAGGTCGAACTCCCCCTTCGTCATCATCCGCAGGTACCTCTTGATCCTGACCAGCGGGCCCGCCACCGTGTGGGAAAGGAACAGCGTCGCCAGCAGGGCGACGGGCAGCAGCACGAGGAAACCGATCCCCAGCCGGAGGTAGATCAGCCGCAGGATCTCCACCAGGCGCCCCTGCGGATAGATCTGCGAGAGCCTCTCCACCAGGTGCGCCCAGCCGGTGTAGTACACGATCCCGATGGAAAGCACGAGGAACATCAGCAGGACCGTGAGGTTCAGGATGACATACGGAAGCTGCAGAGGAAGATCGGTGAGGTAATGCGTCCTTTTGAACTTCTCAGGCATCGCTCTTGCCCTCCCTTGTGATGATGAAGTCACGATGAATGATGAGGGAGACCCCGTTCTCCCTGCCTTGCTGCAGCGCCTTCCGGGCCTCCCCCAGGGGCATGTAGCGGGTGGGCGCGGGGCCCAGCTGCACGATCCGATCGCCCGGGCGCAGCCCCGCCAGGAAGGCCGGCGCCGTCGGCTCCACTTCCCGCGCGGTCAGCCCGAAATGCGCCATCTCCAGCTTGAGCCCCGGCCAGCCGACCTGGGGGGGCCGGGCCCCGGGCAGGTCGATCCGGCGCTGGACGGTGAGCTTGAGCGCGCCGCCCGGCGGGCCGGCGATCCGCCGCGCGACCTCGGCCGCCGGCAGATACCGCAGCGACGCGCCCCAGCAGGAGACCAGCGCGTCTCCCGCCGCGAGGCCCCAGCGCTGGGCCTCGGAGCCGCGGCCCACGCTCTCCACCACCGCCCACCCGTCGGCATCGCGATTCAGCTTCAGCCCCAGCGCCGCGAGGGCGGCCGAGGGGTCGGCCGGCGGCCGGCCGGCCTTCCGCTCCGTGTCCTCCAGGCGGCCCAGCCCGTCCTTGGCCTCCGCCAGCAGAGGGTTCAGGCGCAGCGCCTGCTCGAAGAACTTCCGGGCGCCGCCGAAATCCCCCGCCTCCAGCGCCTGGGTGCCCAGGTAGAGCTGGTTCCGCTCCGGCTCGGCGTAGAAGATCTCGTCGATCTCCTTCCGGAGCACGGTCTTCTCCCCCTGCTCGGTGCTCAGCACCACCCGGTCGGCGTGCTCCTCCACCACGAGCCCCCGCAGGGATTCGCCCGCCTGGAAGAAGACGTCGTCGGCCCGCGCCGCCCCGCCCGCCAGGAAAAGCAAGAGCAGTCCGCTTCTCAAAAACCCACTTCTCATCGCTTGGTCATTGGATGAGGAAGAGAAGTGGGTTTTTGAGAAGCGGACTGGTTTTGCCTTTAGTCGCCGCATAGGTCGCGGAAGCTCTCGTAGTGGTGGATGGCGAACCCTCCGAAGCTGGCCCGGTGCCCCACCGTGCGCTGGATCTTCTCCATCTCGCGGTGGAGGTCCCGGCAGGAGGTTGTGCCGAAGGTCACGTAGGCCGGGTACAGGTTGCGCTGGGTCTCCTGGCCGACCACGATCCGCTTCCCCACCTCCTCGGCGTACCGGAGCTCCTTGGAGATGAGGTACACGGTGCCGTCGCTGCCCTCGGCGAAGTTCCGGTACGCCATCACGGTGACGCCGTCCACCGTGTCCAGGACGTGCTGCGCCGGCACCTTGATCTGGCCCTGCCACAGGATCCGGTAGGAGGCGTCGTCGTCAAACCAGAAGGGGATGTCCACCGCGTAGGTGAGGCCCCCCTCGCCGGCCCGGAGGCGCTGCATGATCTTCGCGTTCAGGTCGAGGTAGCCCCCCAGGAGGACCTCCGGCTGCTCCTTCCAGGATTTGGAGAGCAGGTAGACCTCGATGTCGGCGTGGAGGCCGTCGAACCGCTCCGGGGCGGAGCCGCCGCGGTTGAAGCGGATCACCTGCTCCACCCATTCCAGCGGGACGTGGTGGTAGCGCGGGGATCCCCAGCGGGGATCCCCGGCCAGCGCCTGGACGGAGATCCCCGCCCGGTGCGCCTGCCGGTTGAACTCCCGGTAGGCGTCGTCCATCGGGGAGCGCAGGTCGTAGGCGGAGAGGTACAGGGCGCCGACCTTGTGGCGCCGGCAGAAATCCAGCAGCCGGGTCCGCGAGTCGGCCGTCGTGACGATGCGGGCGTCCCACACCCACATCGCCATCGCGCCCTTCCCGGTGTCGGCCTGGGCCGGCGCGCCGCAGAGCGCCCGGCCCAGGACCAGCGCAGCCAGGAGGCCCAAGGCAAGCGAGCGGGCCGGGCCTTTTCCGCACCCGCCCCGCCCGCCGCGCTTTGGCGGACTCACTCCAAGTTGACGTTGTCGATGTAGATCGTGCCGCTGTGGCCCGTCTCGGGGAAGAGGTCCCCCTCGAAGACCACAGACACCGCCGCCAGCTGGGTGTAGTCCAGGTAGAACTCGTCCAGCGGGATCGTGGCCCTCTGCCACTCCTTGGTGAGCTTGCCGCCCGGCAGGTACTTGCCGATCTCCTCGGACTTGACCGAATCGCCGATCTTGTCCCAGTGCCGGTCGGAGAGGCCGATCACGAAGTTCTCGTCCCCCTCCTCGCCTCTCACCCAGAAGGTGATCGCCTTGAACGGGCTGCCGTCGAGGTACTGCTCCCCCGTCGGCTCCGGGTTGGGATTCTCCGGCGTCGGCGCCACCAGGGCCCCCGGCGCCTTGAGCAGGCTGTAGTAGCCGCACCACCCGCCCGAATCGAAGGGCCCGCCGGTGTTGCGCTTGTCGTACCGGACCATCAGGATCTGAGAGTCCTTCCCCTGCACCCTCTCCTTGCGCAGGCTGACCATCGCCTTGGACGGCGCCTTGATGAAGACATTGGCCCGGTTGCCCAGCTTGTTCTTGGAGCCGTCGTCCCCCTCGAAATCATCCACCAGCATGGCCGCGTGGGCCGACGGCGCGCAGAGCAGCGCCAGCGCCACGAACAGCCCCAACCTCGTTGCCTTTCGCGCGTTCATCTCTTCCTCCTTTAACAGGTCTCAACAAATCGTTAAATCTTTACTCGAGCGTTAAATCATCCAAATAAACCGTTCCCTTCCCCTCCCCGCCGGGAAGGACCGACCCCTCGAAGCAGACCGCCACGGAGGCGAGCTCCCTCATCTCCAGCATGAACTCGGTGAGGGGGACCGTGGCCTTCTGCCACTCGGTGGTGATCCGGCCGCCGGGCAGGTACTTGCCGACCTGCTCGGACTTGACCGAGTCGCCGACCTCGTCCCAGTGCTTGTCGGCCAGGCCGATCACGAAGTTCTCGCCGCCGGCCTCCCCCCTCACCCAGAAGCTGAGGCTCTGGTAGGGAGTGGCGTCGAAGTAGCTGGGCCCCTTCTTCACCAGGGTGTAGTACCCGCACCACCCGCCCGAGTCGTACGGACCGCCCTTGGGCTTCTTGTCGTACTTGAGCATGAGGGCCTTGGCCCCGCTCTTGGCGCCCTTGTCGGTCTGCAGGGCCAGCGCCCGCGAAGGGGCCATGACGTAGGTGTTGGAGCGCCCGCCCAGCTTGTTGGAGGCGCCCTCGAAATCATCCACGAGCAGCTCCGCCGCGGAGGCCGCCGGGACGCCTGAAACGGAAAGCAGAAAAGCAAGCGCCACCCCGACCCAAGGTGCCAGGTCGACCCGACCCCTTTGCAGTCGCATCATTCCCCCCATTCGTTGAGCATGTCTTCGTTGGTCTTGCGGATGAAGCGCAGGTTGTCCAGGTACAGCGTGCCTGAGCCGGCCTTGTAGAAGTTGATCACGAAGGAGCCCATCTGGCTCCAGTCCAGCTTACCAAAAGCGGAGAGCGGAATCACCACCTCCTGCCACTGCGTGGTGACCCTCCCCGGCAGGAACTTCTCGACGGGGCCCGCCTTCACGGAGTCCCCGATGGTCAGCCACGAGCGGTCCGCCATGCCGATCTCGAACGGCTCACCGCCCTTGGCCCCCCGCACGAGGAAGCGGATCTCCTTATAGGCGGAGAGGTCGTAGTAGGCCCCGTCGATCTGGTTGAGCAGGGTGTAGTAGCCGCACCAGCCGGTGGCCTGCTTGTCGAACTTCAGCCGCAGGGAGCGGCCGCGCTCCCCGGCGCGGGGCTGGGGGACGCGGCTGAACTCGCAGACCGAGGGGAGGCGCTTGTACGCGTTGGCCTTGCGGCCGAGCAGGTTCACGTCGCTGTGGTCGAAGTCGTCCAGGAGCAGCTCGCCCCGCTCCAGGACCTCGGTCTCCCGGTCCACCAGGACCTCCGGGTGGAAGGCGAGGCCGTCCACCCACAGCTTCCCTTCCCCCTCCTCGTTGAAGTTGAAGACGATCGAGTAGACCCGCGTCAGGTCCGCCCCGAAGAAATCCTCCAGCGGCACCGCCACCCGCTGCCACCCCGTGGTGACGCCCTGAGGCAGGTAGCGGTGGACCGAGCCCACCATCACCGCGTCCTCCCGCTTGTTCGAGACGGTGTCGTTCATGCCGATCTCGAACGTCTCGCCCCCTCTGGCCCCCTTGATCCAGAAGGTCAGCGTGGCGTAGGGCGACAGGTCCCCCAGGATGATCGTGTAGACGCCGCAGAAGGAGACCCCTTGGGCCTTCTTGTAGCGGACGCAGGTGGACCCTTCGGGCGATCCGCCGGGCCGGACCGTCTTGGGGTCGGTCCAGATCCCGTACTTGGACGGCTTCATCATGTAGCCGCCCAGCTGGCCCCGGTTCCCGAACTTCGCCTCGTGCTCGAACAGGACGGTCCCCTCCGGCATCGGCGGGACCTCGCTGAGCATGACCCCGCCCGGCCCGTCGGCCGCCAGCGCGACAGCCATAGCCGGCGCCGCGAAAAGCAAGAGCAGTCCGCTTCTCAAAATCCCACTTCTCATGGCACGAACTGTGCGGGTGGGGGGGGAGTGGGGTTTTTTTAAGGGGTATGCCTTTTGAATTATGATATGGGGAAATTTGGGGATGGC
>CAYJUA010000074.1:0-8022 GCA_964373295.1 uncultured Planctomycetia bacterium | reverse complement strand
AGGCCCGGCCGGTTCTCGAGGAAGATGGAAAGCTGTTTCTCGACCTTAACCGTCATGCTTGGCCCAGTAGCGCGCGTACTCCGTCAGGTGCGTGAGTGTGAAGAGATCCTTCATCCGGTCCAGGAAAACCTTCCCCTGCAGGTGGTCCCACTCGTGCTGGATCACCCGGGCGAAGAACCCCCGGGCGCGGAAGCGGACCCGTCGAGCGTTCCCATTATACGCCTCCACCTCCACGCTGCGCCAGCGAGGAACGAGCCCCCTCATCCCCTCAACGGAAAGGCACCCCTCCCAGTCCTTTTCAACCTCCCGTCCGGCCGGCCGGACCTTGGGGTTGATCAGCACCGTCAGCGGAATCTTCGGCGCCCGCGGGTAGCGGGGGTTGCGGTCCACCCGGATCAGCGCGATCTGCGCCGACAGGTGCACCTGGGGCGCCGCGATCCCGACCCCGTCGTACTCCCGCATGGTCTGGGCCATGTCCCCCAACAGGGTCTGGAATTGAGGCGTCCGGATCTTTGCAACTGGCACCGGTTTGGCTTTCATCCGGAGCACCGGGTGCCCCAAACGGGCGACCTTGAGAATCATCTTATCCTCCGATGTGTACGTACTTTACCAGATCGTTTCCGATGGGGCAAGGATACCTGACGAAGTGGTCATCAATATACTTGACCAAATAGTCATGTATAGGTAAACTTGAGAGTGAGATGAAGATCACCGCCCAGGAAGAGTACGGGCTCCGCTGCCTTCTGCAGCTGGCCCAGGCCGACGCCGAGCAGGGCTTGACCGTGAAGGAAGTCGCCTCGCGGGAGGGGCTTTCTCCTGCTTACGTGGAGAAGCTGCTCCGCCTCCTCGGGAAGGCGGGGCTGATCCACTCCGTCCGGGGGAGCCATGGCGGTTACCTGCTGAGCCGGCAGCCCCAGGACGTGACCCTGGGCGAGGTGGTGCGGGCGCTGGGGAGCGTCCCCACGACCGAAGAGATCTGCGACCGGCATCCGGGCAACCGGGTGAGCTGCATCCACATTGACGACTGCTGCATCCGGTCGGCCTGGGCCACCCTGACCCACGCCATCGACAGCTTCATGGGCAAGGTCCACATCTCCGACCTGGTCGGCCCGGAGGCGAAGGTGAAGCAGTCTTTGCGGCGGATCTCATCGCCGTTTACGGTTTGATGGTCGCTTTGTCGAGACCTGTATAGGAGACAGATGTGCGCATTGCTGGAGATACGGGACCTGCACGCATCGGTGGAGGGGAAAGAGATCCTCAAGGGGATCTCCCTGACCCTCGAGCGGGGCCAAGTCCACGCCGTGATGGGCCCGAACGGATCGGGGAAGTCCACCCTGTCCCACACCCTGATGGGGCACCCCAAGTACGCCGTCGCGGGGGGGCAAATCCTCTTCCAGGGGAAGGACCTGGCGGGGCTGAAGCCGGACGCCCGGGCGCGGGCCGGGATCTTCCTGGCCTTCCAGTACCCCACGGCGATCCCCGGCGTCAGCGTGGCGAACTTCCTCCGCACCGCGATGAAGGCCCGCTTCGGCGAGAAATTCCAACCCAAGGAGTTCCGGAAGCAATTTAAGGGAGCGATGGCCGCGCTGGGGGTCGACGAGTCCTTCGCCACCCGGTACGTGAACGACGGCTTCTCCGGGGGCGAAAAGAAGAAGCACGAGATCCTCCAGATGGCGATGCTCAAGCCGGAGCTGGCGGTCCTGGACGAGACCGACTCGGGGCTCGACATCGACGCCCTGCGCACCGTCAGCGAGGGGATCAACCGCCTGCGCGGCCCTGAGCTGGGCATCCTCCTCATCACCCATTACCAGCGCCTGCTGAACTACGTCCAGCCGGACGCCGTGCACGTGCTGGTGGACGGCCGGATCGTCCGCTCCGGCGGGAAGGAGTTGGCGCTCGAGCTGGAAGCCAAAGGATACGCCCCCTACGAAAAGGAGCTGGCCATCCCATGACCGACAAAGGCAACGGACTGAACATCGGACAGAACTACGAGAAGGAGTACGGCTTCCACGACCCGGAAAAGTACGTCTTCAAGGCCAAGCGGGGGCTGACCAAGGCGGTCGTGGAGGAGATCTCCGGGATGAAGGAGGAGCCGGCCTGGATGCTCCAGTTCCGCCTGCGGGCGCTGGAGGCGTTCAACAAGAAGCCGATGCCGGCCTGGGCGGACCTGAGCCTGCTCTCCCAGATCAAATTCGACGACATGTATTACTACCTCAAGCCGACCGATCGCCAGGGGAAGACCTGGGAGGAGGTCCCCACCGAGATCAAGGAGACCTTCGAGAAGCTGGGGATCCCCGAGGCCGAGCGGAAGTTCCTCGCCGGGGTGACCGCCCAGTATGAAAGCGAGGTTGTTTATCACTCCATCCGCGAGGACCTGGAGAAGCATGGGGTGCTCTTCCTGGGGATGGACGACGGGCTGAAGAAGCACCCGGAGATCGTGAAGAAGTACTTCAGCACGGTGATCCCCCTGATGGACAACAAGTTCGCCGCGCTGAACTCCGCGGTCTGGTCGGGCGGCAGTTTTATTTACGTGCCCAAGGGGGTGAAGGTGGAGATCCCCCTGCAGGCCTACTTCCGGATCAACGCGGAGAACATGGGCCAGTTCGAGCGGACGCTGATCATCGCGGACGAGGGCTCGAGCGTCCATTACATCGAGGGCTGCCTGCCCGCAGGCGAACAGGTTTCCACGGGGAAGCAGTGGGTCAACATCGAATCCGTTAAGCCCGGCGACACCGTGCTCAACAGCAACGGGGAACACGCCCGCGTGCGGGCGGCGCGGGTCCGGCCCTATCGGGGAGAAATGTTGACCATTCGGCCCATCTCCCGCAGCAACAGCTTCCGCCTGACGCCCGAGCACCCGGTCCTCGCCGTGACCCGGGAAGAAGTGCGGGGCCCGCGAAAGGCGCGGGAGAACTGGCTCGGGGAGGTGAGCACTGTAAAGCTGCGGGCCGCGAAGCCGCGGTTCATCGAGGCGGGCCGCCTCCAGCGGGGGGACTTCATCGTCTTCCCCATCCCGCAGGGTGTCAAGGACGACCCGCGGTACACGATTCCGGTGTTGCGGCTCCTGGGCTATTACCTCGCGGAGGGCTCGACCTTCGTCCACAAGACCCTGCGAATGCCGGTCGTGGCTTTCTCCTTCGGGTTCGCTGACCACGAGCTCGTCGAGGAAACGAAGCGGCTCATCCGTGAGGTCACGGGCAAGCCCGCCTATGAGGTCCGCGACCGCGCCAAGCACGGCATCAACGTCACCGTCTACTCGCGGCAACTGATGGACCTTTGCCTGGAAAGCTGCGGGAAGGGCGCGGCGACCAAGCAGCTCAGCAAAGCCATCATGGAGCTCCCGCCGGAGAAGCAGGCGCACCTCCTGGAGACTTACCTCTTCGGCGATGGCAGCCGCTACGAGCGCGCCCACACGATGGTCCGCGCGTCGACCGCGTCCAAGACGCTGGCACGGCAGCTGCAGGAGCTTTTTACCCGCCAGGGTCATTACGCCACGATCTCTCTCCGGAAGGGCGGCTCGGATATCATTCTAGGTCGGCGGATTGTCCGCAAGGACCAGTACATCCTCCACTACACGGACGGCAAAGGGATGGGAGAAGTCCACCGCAACGGAAATATATTCCTGGTGCCGATCAAAGGGATCGAACGGAATCCGTACGATGGGCCGGTCTTCAACATCGAGATGGACAACGCCCCGAACGCGTACCTGGCGTCCGGTTTCGCGGTCCACAACTGTACTGCGCCCGTTTATTCCTCGGACTCCCTGCACTCGGCGGTGGTGGAGCTGATCGCCCTGCCCCACTCCCACATCCGCTACACGACGATCCAGAACTGGTCGAAGAACGTCTACAACCTGGTCACGAAGCGCGCGATCGCTCACGAGAATTCCATTGTGGAATGGCTGGATGGTAACTTGGGCTGTGTCCGAGCCGGCGAACTTGTGTATACGGAAAACGGCCTGAAACCGATCGAGAAGGTCGAGCCGGGCACTCGCGTATGGAGCTTCAATGAGGCGAACCAGCGATGGGCGCTTCGTCCGGTGATTGCCGTGAAGGACAGCGGCCCACAGGAAGTGTATGAGGCGGTTTTCTCAAATGGCCGGACACTTCACCTAACGAGCAATCACCCTCTCCTTGCCGTCCGTCACGACGCTTCGCGCCCATCTAAGCTGGGACGGTATTCCCTGCAATGGACTCCACTCCAGCGACTCTCTGCTGGAGATTTCGTCGTTTTTCCGACCAAACTCACAACAGAGACCGCAGGGCACAAATTCGAGCAACCTCGATTGAGAGGGCAATTCGTCGGCCGAAATCAATACGGCGCGCGCTACAACGTCGCCTCCCATGCGCGCTTGGCCCTCAAACTGCCTGAACGCGCAGACGAGGACATCTGCTGGCTACTCGGCCTATGGATCGCCGATGGGGACTCGCACATCGCGATCGGCCCCAACGGGGGACCTCGCTATGGACGAGTCGGCTGGTCCGTTCCTCAAACCGATCGCGCGCGGAAACGGCTGCTTGAGCTGCTGGCACGGTATTCCGGAAATCATCAGGTTGAGGAGCGCTGGGACGGCCATTACTTCCGCACCAACTCCCTGGAGCTTGCCCTTTGGCTGGAGGCCAACGGGCTGCTCAATGGCGCGAGGGAGAAGCGGGTTCCCGATTGGGTTTTTGGACTGCCCACCGCTGCGCAACGATCCTTCCTGGCAGGATATCTGGATGGGGACGGCTGCGTCAGAGGACCTGGCCTCTCCGCCAAGTCGGCCAACCGCAACTTATTGTCCGATGTTCAAATGCTCGCAACGCTGTGCGGAGTTCACGCATCGGCCATCTACACAGAAGAAACCACTCTGACCGGGACGGGCAAACCCAAAACTTATGTCGGACACCGCCTGGATTTGTCCCACGGTGTCAATGTCCTGCGACCTTATGTCAGCCCTGGATTCCGTGCGCGGATGAGGGCCGTGAAATTGGATCGCAACTTTCAGCGGCCGGCGGGAATGCGGGCGAGCAAGCTGCTGCGTGAGGATGTGGGCATCGCCAGAGTCCTCTCCATCCGGCCCGCCGGCATCGCTCCGACGTATGATCTGGAAATTGATGGCACCTCTTCTTTTGTGGTCAACGGGATCCTGGTGCACAACAGCAAGTTGACGATGAAGTTCCCTGCCGTCTATCTCGTCGGCCGCAAGGCCCGCGGCGAAGTGGTCTCCGTGGCCTTCTCCGGCAAGGACCAGCACCAGGACGCCGGGGCCAAGATGGTGCACGCGGCGCCCGAGACAACCTCCACCATCCTGTCCAAGTCGATCTCCAAGGACGGGGGGCGGACGAGCTACCGGGGGCTGGTGAAGGTCTACCCGAACGCCGAGAACGTGAAGGCCTCGGTCCGCTGCGACGCCCTGCTGATGGACGACATCTCCCGGTCGGACACCTACCCGACGATGGAGATCGACGCCGAGAAGGTCACGATCGAGCACGAGGCGACGGTCAGCAAGGTGGGGGACGAGCAGCTGTTCTACCTGATGAGCCGGGGGCTGAAGGAGCAGGAGGCCACGACGATGATCGTCAACGGATTCTTCGAGGCCTTCGCCAAGGAGCTTCCGCTGGAATACGCGGTGGAGCTGAACCGCCTGATCCAGCTTGAGATGGAGGGTTCCGTGGGGTGATGGGCGCGGTCGCCTGCGTGGAAGATCTCCGCCGGTCGGCGAGGGAGCGCTTCGAAGCGCTCCCCTGGCCTGTCCGGACGGACGAGGAATGGCGGAGGACCGATCCCGAGGCCATCCCCTTTTCACAGGTGGACTTGAGGCCCGAGGAGCCGGGGTTCCGCGTCGGCTGGGAGCCGCTTCCTCCCGAAGCGACCCGCGCCGGCGTGATCCTGACCGACCTCCGGACGGCGCTGGAGCGGCACCCGGAGCTCGTGGAAGAGAACCTTTCCCACGCCGGGAAATCGGCGGCGCTTGCCAAGTTCACTGCCCTGCATGAAGCGCAGTGGAGCCAGGGGCTTTTCTGCCATGTGCCCGACGGCGTCCGCGTGGAGCTGCCTCTGCGCGCCTGGTGCGAGGCGGCTCGCGGCGGCGCCCTCTACCCGCGCGTCCTGGTGGTGCTGGGCCGGCAGGCGGAGGCGACGCTCATCGACGAGCGCCGCGGCGACCGAGCCCGGGTACCCGCCGATAGGCGGGTGGGCGAAGGAAGTGCCGGGAGCCCGCCAGGGCGAGCGGCCGGGGCGGACGGGGCGGCGGCTCTCTCCAGCGAGATGGTGGAGCTGATCCTGCGCCCGGGGGCGTCGCTGATCTACGTGCACCTCCAGCGGTGGGGCGGGTCCATGGCGGAGGTGTTCACCCAGCGGGCGGTGCTGGACCGGGGGGCGCAGTTCCTTAATATCCACGTCGGGCTGGGCGGGGCCCTCACCAAGGCCAACATCGAGACGGCTCTCCGGGGGACGGATGCGAAGGCCGAGCTGTTGGGGATCTTCTTCGGCAGCGGGAAACAGCACCTGGACTTCCATACCCTGCAGGACCACCAGGCCGAGAGGACCACGAGCGACCTCCTGTACAAGGCCGCCCTGAAAGACCAGACCGAGTCGATCTACACCGGCCTCATCCGGATCGAGAAGCAGGCGCAGAAGTCCAACGCCTACCAAGCGAACCGGACCCTGCTGCTGAGCGGCGGGGCCAAGGCCGACTCGGTGCCGATGCTGGAGATCCTGGCCGACGACGTCCGCTGCACGCACGGCGTCGCCATCGGGCCGGTTGACCCGGACCAGGCGTTCTACCTCCACAGCCGGGGGCTCTCCCCGGCGGAGGCGGAACGGCTGATCGTGCAGGGGTTCTTCGAGCAGGTCCTGCGGCGGATCCCTTCCCCGGCCCTGCAGGAGCAGCTGGACGGCGAGGTGGTCCGCCGGATGGAGGGGGCCCGTGGCTGAGTGGGTGAAGGTCGCTCGCGCGACTGACCTAGCCGAGGGCCACGCCGCGGTGGTCACGGCCAAGGGGCAGCGGATCGCCCTGGCCCGCGTCGAAGGCCAGGTCTACGCGGTGCAGGACCTCTGCACGCACGACGGCGGCCCGCTCGGCGAGGGAGAGGTCATCGACCACTCGATCGAGTGCCCGCGGCACGGGGCGAAGTTCGACGTGAAGACCGGCGCGGTGGTGACCCTGCCGGCGGTGATCCCGGTCAAGACCTTCCCCGTGAAGGTGGCCGGCGAGGAGATCCTGGTCCAGATTTGATTTAACGGTTTCTCGAGACCTGTACAGGAGGCAACAAGATGATCACGATGACGGAGAAGGCAGCGGAGAAGGTGCGGACCCTGCAGCAGCAGGAGGGGAAGCCGGGCTATGCCCTGCGCCTGAAGGTGGTGGGCGGCGGCTGCTCAGGCTACTCGTACAGCATGGATTTCGAGCAGGGGGGGGCGGAGGGGGATGCCGCCTTCGAGGACCACGGCGTGAAGATCCTCGTGGACCCCAAGTCCCTGCCGATGGTCGACAACTGCCAGGTGGACTGGGTGGACGGGCTGACCGGGGCGGGGTTCTCGATCAGCAACCCCAACTCCAAGGGCAGCTGCGGCTGCGGCCACTCGTTCACGGTCTAAAGGAGGGCGGCCTTAAGGGACAGAGTACGATGCTCGACGTTACGCGGATAAGAGAGGATTTCCCGATCCTGCGCCGGCAGGTGCATGGGAAACCGCTTGTCTACCTGGACAACGCGGCCACCTCGCAGAAGCCGAAGCAGGTGGTGGATGCGCTCGTCGACTATTACCAGCGCACGAACGCTAACATCCACCGGGGGATCCACGCGATGAGCGAGGAGGCCACCGCCCTGTTCGAGGGGGCGCGCGGCAAGGTGGCCCGCTTCATCGGGGCGCCGGACCCTGCCAGCGTGATTTTCACCCGGAACACCACCGAGGCGATCAACCTGGCGGCGAACGCCTGGGGGCTGAAGAACATCGAGGCCGGGGACGAGATCCTCCTCACCGAAATGGAGCACCACTCCAACATCGTCCCCTGGCAGATGCTCGCCCAGCGGAAAGGGG
>CAYJUA010000073.1:0-8057 GCA_964373295.1 uncultured Planctomycetia bacterium | reverse complement strand
GACGAACGCCTCGTCCAGGCAGGCCTTCGTGCCGAGGATCACCTGGGCCACCCCCGCCTCCAGGTACTGGGAGACCGCCGCGAGGGTGCGGATCCCCCCGCCGGTCTGCACGGGGATCTTCACCCCGCGGGCGATCTTCGTCACCACCTCCAGGTGCCGGGGCGTCCCGGTCAGGGCGCCGTCCAGGTCCACCACGTGCAGGCGCTGGGCGCCCGCCTTCTCCCACTGCGCGGCCACAGCCACGGGATCGTCGCCGTAAACCAGCTGCTCCGAGAAGTCGCCCCGGACCAGGCGCACCACCTTGCCCCCCTTCAGGTCAATCGCCGGTATGATCAGCATCCCGTCTCCACTTTATGCGTACCCAGTGCCCGATACCCATTTGAGGGGGCGCTCCAGCTCGCAGATCAAGCAGGGGCCCCTTGCTTCAGAAAATTCCCCAGGATTTTCAGACCCCACCTTTGGCTCTTCTCCGGATGGAACTGGGTCGCCCACACCCGCCCCGAGTCCCACAACACCGCCGGGAAATCCAGCCCGTACGCGGTCCGGGCCGAGACCAGGCCCCTCTCCTCCGGGTCCACGTAGAAGCTGTGGATGAAATAGACGAACGCCCCGTCCGGCACCCCCCGCAGGAGCGGGTTCTTCCGGACGATCTCCAGCTGGTTCCAGCCCATGTGCGGGATCTTGAGCCCCCGCCTCCTCGGCAGGCGCCGCACCCGGCCGGGGAAGAGGCCCAGCCCCTTCACTCCGGGCGACTCCTCGCTCGACTCGAAGAGCAGCTGCATCCCCAGGCACAGCCCCAGGAACGGCCTGCCGGCCGCGACGGAATCCAGGATCGGCGCGGCCAGGCGGCGGCGTTTCAGCTCCCGCATCGCCGGCCCGAACGCCCCGACGCCGGGAAAGATCACCGCGTCGGCGCGGCGCACCGCGGCGGGGCTGTCGGTCACCCGCGCCCGCGCCCCCAGCGACGTGCAGGCCTTCGCCACGGAGCCGAGGTTCCCCATCCCGTAGTCGATGATCGCAACCAGTCCGCTTCTCAAAAACCCACTTCTCTCCATCATGCAAGGAGCCACAGATGAGAAGTGGGTTTTTGAGAAGCGGACTGCCTTTTCACAGGCGGCCCTTAGTGGAGGGCACGCCCTTCACGCGGGCGTCCCGCTCCACCGCCTCCCTCAGAGCCCGGCCCAGCGCCTTGAAGACCGACTCCAGCAGATGGTGCGTGTCGCCGCCGGCCTTCAGCACATCCACGTGCAGGGTCACGCCGCTGCGGGTGGCGAACGACTCCAGGAAGTGCCGCGCGTCCACCACGCCGTAGGCCGGGCCTGCGAGCTGTCGGCCCCCCGCCTTCCAGACCCAGGAGAGGTGCGGCCGGCCGCTCAGGTCCACCACGGCCCGGACCCGCGCCAGCGTCTCGTCCATCGGGACGAAGGCGGAGCCCATCCGGCGGATCCCCCGCTTCTCGCCGAGGGCGGCGCGGAACGCCTCCCCCAGCGCCAGCCCCAGGTCCTCGTTGGTGTGGTGCAGGTCGATCTCCAGGTCCCCCTTGGCCTTCACCGCCAGGTCAAACAGCCCGTGCATGGCCAGGAGCTCCAGCATGTGGTCGAGGAACCGGATCCCGGTCCGCACGGACGAGCGCCCCGCCCCGTCCAGGCTCACCCGGACGCGGATCTGCGTTTCCCTGGTCTTCCGCTGAGCGGAGCCGATACGCGCTTTCACTTTATCTCGGTACACAGTGCCCGATACCTATCTTCTCAGCCGATACAGTCAGCAATTATTGTTCGCCTCTGGCTTCGTGAACCGGGCGGCCACCGATTCCCAGTGCTTCGGCAGTCCCTCGATGGTGGCCAGCCGCTCGATCATCTCCCGGTCGTTCTCCAGCGCCTTGCGGGTGTAGCCGATCACGTGGGTGACCCGCATGAACTCCCCCACGCCCAGCCCCGAGAAGAAGCGCGCGGTCCCGCCGGTGGGGAGGACGTGGCTGGGCCCCGCGGCGTAGTCCCCCACCGACGCCGGCGACCAGGGCCCGATGAAGATCGCCCCCGCGGTCCGGATCTTCCGGATCAGGAGCTCCGGCCGGCGCACCTGGATCTCGAGGTGCTCGGGGGCCAGCGCGTTCGCCGCCTCGGCCGCCTCGTCCAGGCTCCTCACGAGGACCAGGTACCCGCGGCTCACCTTCTGGCGGATCGCCTTGGCCAGCTGCTTCGAGGTCGTGATGCAGACCGCCAGCCCCTGGTGGTGCTCGTTCTCCGCCTCCAGGTCCCTGGCCACGAACTCGGGGTTCGCGAAGTTGTTGGCGATCACGGCGATCTCCGTGGGCCCGGCGGTCATGTCGATGTCCACCCAGCCGAACACCTGCCGCTTCGCCTCGGTCACGTAGGCATTGCCGGGCCCCACGATCTTGTCCACCTTGGGGACCGTCTTCGTGCCGAAGGCCATGGCGCCGACCGCCTGCGCCCCGCCCATCTTGTAGACGGCGCTCACCTTGAGGAGGTTGGCCACCACCAGGATGTGCCGGTCCACGGACCCGTCCGGCTTCGGAGGAGTGGCCAGGATGATCTCCTTGACCCCGGCGATCCGGGCCGGCAGGACGGTCATGTACACGGTCGAGACCAGCGGCGCCGTGCCTGAGGGGACGTACACCCCCACCCGCTCCAGCGGCGTCGGGTGCTCGCCCAGGACCACCCCGTTCTCGTCCCGGATCCGCCACGGCTTCTTCACCGACCGGCGGTGGAACCGCTCGACGTTCTCGATCACCTTCCGCAGCGAGGCGACGAACCTCGGGTCGATGTTCTGGTAGGCGGCGGAGGTCTCCGCCTCGGTCACCCGGAGCTGGCGCGGGGTCAGCTTCACCTGGTCGAAGCGGCGCGTGAAGCGGACCAGGGCGTCATCCCCCTCCACGCGGACGGCGTCGAGGATCTTGCGGACCTTCTCCTCGACGCGGGCGCGGCGGGTGAACCCCCGCTGGACCAGCCTGTCCCACTCCCTGCTGCCAAGCCGGATGACTCTCATGATCTCCTTGCCTGATCCCGAATGTAAATCCTAAGGCATTCTTGGACTTCCCGGAACATGCCCGGCTCCTTCAACCGCCCTTGCGCCATGTCGGCCTTTCCGCCGCCGGAGCCGCCTGCCACCCCTGCCGCGAGCTTCAAGAGCGCGTCCGCCCGGACCCCGGCCTTCTGCGCATCCTCATCGCACGAAACGACGCAATTCCCATGCTGGTCGGAAAGAAAAATGACCGGCAGCTTCTCTTTTTTCCGAATGGAGTCGGAAAGCATACGCAAGGACGGATGTCCGTCTAACCCCGGCACCGAACTGCTGATGATGTTCACCAATCCAATCTCACTCTTCTCGGACAGCAGGCTTTCGGCGACGGCCCCCGTCTGCGCCTGCGCGCCCTTCGTCTTCAGCTGCTGGATCTCCTTCTCCAGCTGCTTGGCCTGCTTCTCCAGGCGCTCAATATCTTCTCTCAGCCGGGCCGCCTCCGCCTTCAGAGATTCCAGCGCGGCCCGGCCGGAGGCGAGCGCCACTACGCGGCCCCCTTCACTTTCAGAGAGCGCTTTTCCTCCTCCAGCTTCCGGTTCCGCTTCTTCAAGCGCTCCTGGTCCTGCTGCAACCGGACCACCTCCGCCTTCACCGACTCCAGCGCGGTCTCGGCCGAGACCGCCTCGACGCGCCGGACGCCGGAGGCGATGGAGCCCTCCTCCACGATCGCCAGGACGCCCACATCGCCGCTCCCCTTCAGGTGGGTCCCGCCGCAGAGCTCCTTGGAGACGTCGCCGATCGACACGACGCGCACCTGGGAGCCGTACTTCTCCCCGAAGAGCGCCGTCGCCCCCGCCCTCTTGGCCTCCTCGATCGCCATCGTGTCCACGCGGACGGTAAAGTCCCTCTCCACCCACTCGTTGACCAGGGACTCCACCGAATCCCGCTGGCTCCCGGAGAGCCCCTGGCCGTGCGAGAAATCAAGCCGCAGGCGGTCCGGCGCCACGAGGGACCCGGCCTGCGCCACGTGCGGCCCAAGCACATTCCTCAGCGCCGCGTGGAGCAGGTGGGTCGCCGTGTGATTCCGGGCCACGAGCCGGCGCCGGGAGGCGTCCACCTCCGCCCGCGCCGGGTCGCCCACCCGGACCCTTCCCTCGATGATCTCCGCCACCTGCACCAGGACGCTGCCGACCCACTGCGTGTCGGTCACCCGGAGCTTCCCCTCCGAGGCCTGCAGGACCCCGGCATCCCCCACCTGGCCGCCCGCCTCCCCGTAGAAAGGGCTCCTGTCCAGGATCACGGCGACTTTCGCCGGCGCCTTCACCTCGTTGACCAGCCGGTTCTCCTGGATCAGCCCCAGCACTTCCGCCTGGGCGGTGAGCCCCTGGTGCCCCACGAACTCGGTCGCCGGCTTGATCCCCGACACCAACTCCTGCAGGGCGTCCCTGGCGAAGATCGCCCCCGTGAAGGCGGACTTCTCTTTGGATTTGGACTGGAGCGCCGCCAGCGCTCTTTCAAACTCCTGCCGCGCCGGGGGCTCCACCTTCTTTTCCCGGCACCTCTGCGCGATCTCATCATACGACAGCCCGTGCGTGTCGTAGAACTGCGCGGCTTGAGCGGCGGAGAAATGACTTTGAATTGCCTGCTCCAGGAGAGGCACCTTCTCCGCCAGCATCTGCCGGAAACGCTCCTCCTCGGACAGGATCACCTTGGCGATCCCTTCCCGCCGGGCGGTGAGCTCCGGGTACGGCCCCTCCATCACCTTTGCCACTACCGGCACCAGTGTATAGAGGAAGGGCCTGGTGAGCCCCAGCCCGACCCCGGCCCGTTCCGCCTTGCGCAGCAGCATCCGGAGCACGTATCCCCGCCCGTCGTTCGAGGGGACGATCCCCTCGCTGACCAGGAAGGCCAGCGCCCGGGCGTGGTCGGCGATCGCTCGGACCGGGCCGATCTGCCCGGTGCCGACCCGCTCTCCGCTCTGCCGGGAGACCCACCCCGCGATCTCCTCGACGACCGGCCGGAACAGGTCGGTCTCGAAAACAGACACCTTGTCCTGCATCACCGCGGCCAGCCGCTCGAGGCCCATCCCGGTGTCGATGCCCTTGGCCGGCAAATCCATGAGGCTCCCATCGGACCGGCGGTCGTACTGCGTGAAAACCAGGTTCCAGACCTCGACGAACCGCCCGCAGGGGCAGCCCGGCTTGCAGCTCTCCGGATTCGGGCAGACCTTACCGATGGTGCAGCACCCGTAGTCGTAGTGGAGCTCCGAGCAGGGGCCGCACGGGCCGTCGGGGCCATCGGTGGGGGCGTTGGACGGCCAAAAGTTGTCCTTGGCCCCCATCCGGACGATCCGCTCCGGCGGCAGGCCGATCTCTTTTTTCCAGACCTCCGCCGCCTCGCTATCTTTCTCGTACACGGTGGCCCAGAGCCGGTCCGCGGGGATCTTCAGCTCCCGTGTGAAGAACTCCCAGGCCCAGCGACAAGCCTCCTTCTTGAAGTAATCGCCGAAGGAGAAGTTGCCCAGCATCTCAAAGAACGTCAGGTGCGCCGGCGTCTGCCCCACCTGCTCCACGTCACCGGTGCGGAAGCACTTCTGGCAGCTGGCCGCCCGTCTCATCTCCTTCCGCAGGCCGAGGAAGTGATCCTTGAACTGGTTCATCCCGGCCCCGGTGAAGAGCAGGGAGGGGTCGTTCGCCGGCACAAGCGAATCGCTGGGGACGACCGTGTGCCCACGGGCACGGAAGAACTCCAGGAAGCGCCGCCTCAGCTCATCCGCCGTCATGGGGGACAACCTCCCGGACCACCTGCTCGACCACCTCTTCCTCGAAGCCCCGCCGGCTTAAGAAGCCGGCCAGGCGCCGCGCCTTGGCCGGCGCGTCCAGCCCCTTCATCCGCCCGGACTGGCGGGCGGCGAACACGCGCGCTTCCTCTATCGGCGGTACACAGTGCGCGATACTGGCGGAGGGGGCCGATACAGCTCGTGTGGAGAGGCCGAAGAGGCGGGCGTCATCCACAAGACCCCTCTCCTTGAGCTCCTGCAGGATGGCGTCCACCGCTGCCGCTTCATGCCCCTTCCGCTCCAGCCGGGCGCGCAGCTCCCGCTCCGAACGGGGGCGGAGCTTCAGCAGCCGCAGGGCGTCGGCCTTCGCCCCGGAAGCGGCAGCTCGCCTCTCGGGCATGGCCCCTGACTTACTCTTTCGCCGTGCCGCGGAGGACGTAGTACCCGCGCGAGGTCTTGATCAGGACGTCCCCCTCCGCTCCCCGCGTGGCCTCCGTGAAATCGCGCATCCCGGCGACCGGCCGGCGGCTGACCTCGAGGATCAGGTCCCCCGCGCGGATCCCCGCCCGCTCGGCCATGGAGCCGGGCTCCACCCCCGTCACCACGACGCCGGACGAGGCCTCGACACCCAGGTGGTGCGCCATCTCCTCCGTCAGGGGGCTCACCTCCATCCCGCGCCAGGCTCCGCCGGCCGGGGCCTCCGGCCCCTCCTCGCCCGGGCGCTCGCCGACCTCCACGCTGAGCTTCAACAGGCGCCCCGCGCGGACCACCTGCACAGGGATCCTCTCACCCACCCGGGCGCGGGCCACCTGCTTCAGCAGGGCGGCGACGCTCTGGACCGGCTGGCCGCCGTACGCCACGACCACGTCGCCGTCCTTCAGCCCCGCCTTCTCCGCCGGCGAGCCGGGCAGGACCCGCGCCACGATGGCGCCCTCCCTGCCCTTCAGCGCGAAGTGCTGGGCCAGCTCCTCGCTCACGTCCTGCACGTTGACCCCCAGCCACCCGTACAGGACCCGCTTCCCGGCGATCAGGTCGCCGAGGATCCGCCTCACCGCGTTGCTGGGGATGGCGAAGCCGATGCCCTGGTACCCGCCCGTGGTGGAGAAGATCGCCACGTTGAGCCCGATCACCTCCCCCTGCAGGTTCACCAGGGGTCCGCCGCTGTTGCCCGGGTTGATCGCCGCGTCGGTCTGGATGAGGTCCGTGTAGTCCCGCTCCGCCCCGCCCACGCGGATCGCGCGGTGGAGGGCCGAGACCACCCCGACGGTGATCGTCGGCTCCGAGCCGCCGACGGCGAACCCGAAGGGGTTGCCGATGGCGATCGCCCACTGGCCGCTCCTCACCCGGTCGGAATCCCCCAGCCCCGCCGCGGGGAGGTTCTTCGCGTCGATCTTGATCACCGCCAGGTCCGAGCGGGGGTCGGTCCCCTTGATCTCTCCCTTGAACTCCCGGCCGTCCGGCAGGGTCACGGTGACCTTCTCCGCCCCGTGCACCACGTGCTCGTTGGTGAGCACGAGCCCGTCCGGGTCGATGATCACGCCGGTGCCCAGCCCGCGGCTGCGGAACTCCCTCTCCTGAGGCGCCCCGAAGAAATCCTCGAAGAAGCGGTCGAACAGGTCCCCCTCAAACTCCGAGAACGGGCCGCCGCCCGGCCGCTGCCGGCGGACCACCTGCCGCCGCACCACCTCCGTGGAGATGGAGACCACGGCGGGGCCGACCTTCCTCCCCACTTCGATGAAGCTCTGCTCCAGCGCCTGGGCCGCGTCGGCGGGCGGTCCGGGCTCCGGCTCGGCAAAGGCGCGCGGGGCGGGCCGGGCCGCCAGCCCCGCCGCCAGAAGGATCGCGATGAATGCGGTTGTTTTTCTCATCTGTTGGGTCTCCTGCTTTCAGCGAAAACAGCGTGTCGCGGCTTGGCACGACACGCTGCTCGTGGCGGTGCCAGGATTAATCCTGGCACCGAAGGGGGGCGCTACAGCTCGCCGAGGCTACGTCGTGACGATCTTCTCCCGCAGCTTCGACTCCAGCTCCGAGAGCAGGTTCGGGTTTTCCCGGATGAAGTTCTTGGCGCCCTCCTTGCCCTGGCCCAGCTTCACCTCGCCGTAGTTCAGCCACGTCCCGCTCTTCTGGAGGAGCCCCACCTGCGTGCCGACGTCGATCAGGTCCCCGATCCGGGAGATCCCCTCGTCGTGCAGGATGTCGAACTCCGCCTGCCGGAACGGCGGGGCCACCTTGTTCTTCACCACCCGCACCCGCACCCGGCCCCCCACCACGCGCTCCCCTTGCTTGAGATGCTCGATCC
>CAYJUA010000072.1:2830-8183 GCA_964373295.1 uncultured Planctomycetia bacterium | reverse complement strand
CCGGCTTCGACCGCTATTACCAGATCGCCCGCTGTTTCCGCGACGAGGACCTGCGGGCCGACCGCCAGCCGGAGTTCACCCATCTGGACATCGAAATGTCGTTCGTGGACGAGGAGGCGATCTACGCCCTGGTCGAGCGGGTCCTCGCGGCCGTCTGGAAGGAGGCGCTGGGGGAGAGCCTGCCGACGCCGTTTCCCCGGCTGTCCCACGAGGAGTGCATCCGGCGGTTCGGCACGGACAAGCCGGACCTGCGCTACGGGATGGAGCTGCTGGACTTCACGCCGGCATTCGACGGATCCGGCTTCCAGCGCTTCCGCGACGTGGTGGCCAAGGGCGGCCGGATCCGCGGGCTGGTGGCGACCGGGGCGGGGGTCCTGAGCGGCAAGCAGGTGGACGCGCTCACCGATGTAGCCAAGGAGCTGGGCGCGGCGGGGCTGGTGACGATCCGCGTGGCGCAGGGGGAGCTCGTCTCGCCGGTGGCCAAGCACCTGGGAGAGGAGACGATGAAGCGGGTCGTCGCGGAGGGGCAGGCGAAGCCCGGCGACCTGGTCCTGCTGGTGGCGGACGCGGCCGGCGCGGCGGCCCGGATCGCCGGTGGCTTGAGGTCGCACCTGGCCGAGAAGCTTCAGCTGATCCCGGAGGGCCCCCCGGGTGGGGGACAACGCTTCTGCTTCACGTGGGTGACCGATTTCCCCCTGTTCCACTACAACGCGGAGGAGAAGCGCTGGGATTCGGAGCACCACCCCTTCACCGCGCCGGTGGAGCAGGACCTGCCGCTCCTCGAGAAGGAGCCGGGCAAGGTCCGCTCCCGCTCCTACGACCTGGTGGTCAACGGCGTCGAGCTGGGCTCCGGCTCCATCCGGATCCACCGGCGGGAAACGCAGGAGGCGGTCTTCCGCGTCCTGGGGATTCCGCCGGAGGAGGTGGAGCGGCGGTTTGGCTTCCTGCTGGGGGCCTTTCGCTACGGGGCGCCGCCGCACGGGGGCATCGCGCCCGGCATCGACCGGCTGATCGCGCTGATCACCGGCGCCCCGTCGATCCGGGACGTGATCGCCTTCCCGAAGACCCAGAAGGCCGTGGACTTGATGGTGGGCGCTCCAAGCGACGTCTCGGAGCAGCAGCTGATCGATTTGGGGATCGCACTACGCATAAGGAGATTTTGAGATGATGCACCTGTTGGCGTTGGGGATGGTGGTGGCGATGGCGCTCGTCGCGGCCGGCTGCGCACGGGTGACGACGAAGATCGTGGAGAAGCCGCGCGTGGATCAGGAGGTGGCGGGCGCAGGGAACCGCGGGTATCTCATGGGGAGCGCCCCGGCGGCAGGCCCCCGGAAGAAGACCCGGCAGATGATCGAGACGGACATCGAGCTCCCGACCAAGGAGGAGCTGAACCCATGGCGCAAGCCGACCAGCCAGGCCAAGCCCTCCGCCGCGCAGACGCAGGTGGATGAGACCCCGCCTCGGGCCCTTCCCTGGGTGAGCCCGCTGCAGCCGGAGGCCGAGTGGGACCAGCCGGCGCGCGGGGAAGCGGCGACCACCTACGTCGTGCAGAAGGGGGACACCCTGCAGAAGATCGCCTCCAAGTTCTACGGCAGCTCCAAGCCGTGGCGGAAGATCTACGAGGCGAACCAGGCCGCCCTCAAGAGCCCCGACCGGATCTACGCCGGCCAGGAGCTGGTCATCCCGCCGGCCGAGGAGATGGAGGAGTCTGCCTCCGAGTACAAGTGAAAGCGAAGCGAGGGGCGTTCTGACATGCGAGCTGTAGAGCCCCCTCAATCGGTATCGGGCACTGGGTACGGATAAAGTGGAGAAAACGTTCCACCTGCTCTCGGACCACGAGGCGGCCACCCTCTACGGGCTCCAGGACGAGCACCTGAAGCTCATCGAGGCGGAGTTCGGCGTGAAGACCGGCGCCCGCGGGAAGGAGCTGTCGGTCTCGGGGCCGGCCCCGAACGTCGAGAAGGTGGCCCGGCTGATGGACCAGCTCCTCGCGATCATCCGCTCGGGCCAGTACCTCCGCCGGCACGAGGTGGTCTACGCGATCCGGGCGATGCACGAGGACAGCTCCGTGGAGCTCTCGACCATCTACACCGACAAGATCGAGGTCCTCTCCAAGCGGCAGTTCATCGTCCCCCGGACGGCGGGGCAGAAGGCGTACGTGGACGCCATCCGCCAGCACGACATCGTCTTTGCCGTCGGCGTGGCCGGGACGGGAAAAAGCTATTTGGCGGTCGCCATGGCGGTGAACGCGCTCAAGCGTCAGGAGGTGTCGCGGATCATCCTCACCCGGCCGGCGGTGGAGGCGGGGGAGTCGCTGGGGTTCCTGCCGGGCACCTTCGAGGAGAAGGTGAACCCGTACCTCCGGCCTCTCTACGACGCCCTGTACGAGATGATGGACGTGGACCGGATCCAGCGCTCGATGGAGCGGGGGGTGCTGGAGGTGGCGCCGCTGGCCTACATGCGGGGTAGAACGCTGAATGACTCCTTCGTGATCCTCGACGAAGCGCAGAACTGCACGCCGGAGCAGATGAAGATGTTCCTGACCCGGCTGGGCTTCGACTCGAAGGCGGTGATCACCGGGGACGTCACCCAATCGGACCTGCCCCACGGGAAGATGTCGGGGCTGGCCCACGCGCAGGAGATCCTGAAGGGAGTCGATGGGATCGCCTTCGTCGAGTTCACCAAAAGCGACATCGTGCGCCACGAGCTCGTGCAGAAGATCATCCGGGCGTACGAGCAGAAACGGTGAGCCAATGCGCGCCTCTTTTAACGCTTGCCGGCTCACCGTGTTCCAGAGGGAAAACGCCCTTCGGTGTTTTCCCCCTGGGATTCCCCTTTCCCGGGCCTGCCTTCGGCAGGGCGGTGCCGTTGGGGGGAATTTCCCATTCCCCCCAGCACACCCCCCTTTCCAGAGGAAGGGTGATGCCGGTTGAGATCCGCGCCTCCGGGCACCGCGCGCCGGCGGACCTGCGGCGGCTCCGCGGGCAGGCGGAGTTTCTGCTGGAGCGGGTGGGCCGCGGGGAGCAGGTCTTGAGCATCCTGCTCACCGGCGACCGGGAGATGGCCGCGCTCCATGAGCGCTGGACGGGCGAGGAGGGCCCTACCGACGTGTTGAGCTTCCCCATGGAAGAGCAGGGGATCCTGGGCGACATCGTGATCTCCGCCGAGACGGCGGCCCGGCGCGGCAGGGGGCGGGCGGGCCGGGAGGTCCTGCGCTGCCTGGTCCACGGGATCCTGCACCTGACCGGGCACGACCACCGCACACCGGCGCAGAAGGCCCGCATGGACCGGGCGGCGCGCCGGCTCACCGCCGGGGCCCTGAGGCGCGCCCCGTGAAAACCAGCCCGGCGCCCCCGTCCGTCCGGACGGTCTTCACCAGCATCGCCTGCGCGTGGGAAGGGCTCTTTTACGCCCTGCGGTCCCAGCGGAACCTCCGGATCCACCTGGCCGCCGGGGTCACGGCGGTGGTCGCCGCCGTGGCGATGGAGTTCAGCCGCGTGGAGCTGGTGCTGGTGGTGCTGACCGTCTGCCTGGTGGTCTTGGGGGAGATGCTCAACACCGCGCTCGAGTTCACGCTGAACCTCCTGGAGGCGCGCCACCACCCGGTGGTGCGGGCGGCCAAGGACCTCGCCGCCGGCGGGGTGCTGGCCGCGGTGGTCGGCTCGCTCGTGGTGGCGGCGCTGCTTTTCGGCCCGCGGCTCTGGGCCATGTTCTGGGGCCTGTGAAGGATGCTCAAGACCGAGGGGATCGTCCTGCGCCGGATGGAGGTGCGGGAGACGAGTCTCCTGCTGACCTGCTGCACGCGGGACCTCGGGAAGGTGCAGGGTTTGGTCAAGGGGGTGCGGGGCTCGCGCGCCGCGGTGCCGTGGCTGATGGAGCCGCTGACCCTCCAGCACCTGGTGGTGTACGAGCGCCGCCGCTCGCCGTGGGCGCTGATCGGCGCCTGCGACCTGGTGGACGGTTTCGCGCCCCTGCGCCGCGACCTGGAGAAGACCGCCTACGCCCTTCTCTTCCTCGACCTGGTGGAGGCGATGACCGAGGTCCGCGACCCGCACCCGGAGATCTTCGACCTGCTCCTTTCCTCGCTCCGGGCCCTGCAGGGGCCGGCCGCCCCCCGGCCCATCGCCCGCTTCCTGGAGGCGCGCCTGCTCCGCGCCTGCGGCCATCTGCCGGTGCCCGGCTCCCTCGCCCTCTCGGCGCAGGGGCGGGCCGCGCTGGGGCGGATCCTGGAGCAGCCGATCACCGACGCGGGCGCCGTCCCCCTCTCGGACCCCGAGGAGGCGGATCTGCGGCGCCTGCTGCGCGGTCTGTTCCACCGCGTCCTGGAGAGGGAGCTGAAAACCCGGATGTTCCTTCACTCCATTGGCCTCGACAAAGCAGCGTAGCCTTACCTTCCAGGAGCTGATCCTCCGGCTCGAGCGGTTCTGGGCCGACCAGGGATGCCTCATCGCCCAGCCCTACGACATGGAGATGGGGGCCGGGACGTTCCATCCCCTCACCTTCTTCAAGGCGCTGGGCACGGAGCCGTGGAAGGCGGCGTTCGTCCAACCCTCCCGCCGCCCCACCGACGGGCGCTACGCGGAGAACCCCCTGCGGGCCCAGCGCTACTACCAGTACCAGGTGATCCTGAAGCCGGCTCCGGCCGACGTCCAGCCGCTCTACCTGAAGAGCCTGGAGCACCTGGGGATCGCCCTGAAAGACCACGACCTCCGCTTCGTCCAGGACGACTGGGAGTCTCCCACCCTTGGCGCCTGGGGGCTGGGCTGGGAGGTCTGGCTCGACGGGCTGGAGGTGACGCAGTTCACCTATTTCCAGCAGGTCGGGGGGATCGACCTGCCGGTCGTCTCGGCCGAGCTCACCTACGGGCTGGAGCGGATCGCGATGTTCCTGCAGGGGAAGATGGACCTCTATGCCCTGCGCTGGAACGAGACCCACACCTACGGGGACGTCCACCGGCAGGGAGAGATCGAGGGCTCCGCGTACAACTTTGAGCAGGCCGACACCGCCCTCCAGCGCCGCTGCTTCGAAGAGGCCTACGCCCAGGTGAAGAGGCTGCTGGAGGTGGGCCTGCTGCTCCCGGCGTATGAGCAGCTTCTCAAGACCTCGCACGCCTTCAACCTGCTCGACGCGCGCGGGGCGGTCAGCGTGAACGAGCGGCCTACCCTCATCGCCGGCATCCGGAGCTCCGCCAAGCGCTGCGCCGAGGCCCACCTCAAGAGGCTTGAAGAAAGATGACGGAGCAGTCGCCGGCGGGCCGGGGGGGGGGGGGGCCCGGGGGGGGGGGGCCCCCCCGGGCCCCCCCCGCGAACCGCCCGCCCCCGCACCCCCCCCCAGGGGGTGGCGCGGGGGACGG
>CAYJUA010000072.1:0-2820 GCA_964373295.1 uncultured Planctomycetia bacterium | reverse complement strand
GCGGCGGCCCAGCGTGCCGCCGCGCTCTACCGTCGGCCTCGCTCTCCCCGGCAGAGGTGTTCGCCGGGGAACCGTGCCCGCTCGGCCTCCGAGGCCGGCTGCACCCCATCCCCGACCCGCCGGCGACTCGCGTGACTTTCTCCTCGAGATCGGCTGCGAGGAGCTGCCGGCTGATTACATGCCCGGCGCCCTCGACTGGGACGGCCGGGGCACGGGCCTGGCTTCCTCCGCCCACCGGATCTTGTCAGAGCGAGGGGTTGTTTGGAAAGAGCTGCAGTGTTTCGGCACGCCGCGCCGGCTGGTCTTGAAGATCACCGGCGTCGCCCCTCAGGTGTGCAGGGAGGAGAAGGGCCCTCCCGCGCAGGTGGCCTTTGACGCGCAGGGCAAGCCGACCCGCGCGGCCGAGGCTTTCACCCAGCGGCATGGGCTCAAGGTTTCCCAGCTCACGGTGAGGGAGACGCCGAAGGGAAAGGTGGTCTACGCCGAATACTCCGTGCCGGTGACGAAGGTGCTGTCGGATGCGATCCCCGCCATCATCGGGGGGATTGGTTTCCCGAAGACGATGCGCTGGGACGAGTCGGGTGTCCGCTTCGCCAGGCCGGTGCGGTGGCTCGTGGCGCTTTACGGCTCCCAGGTGGTCCCGGCCCGGCGCGGCCTCCTATCGGCGGGGCGGGTGACGCAGGGGACACGCCGCTCCGGCCCCAAGGCGATCTCCATCCCCTCCGCCTCTGCGTATTTTTCCGCGATAAAGAACGCCGGAATCACTCTGGAGAGCGGCACCAAGACCCAACGGGGGAGTCTCCTGAAGCGCCTGGCCGCGGCGGCGAGCGGGCTCAAGGGCCGCTTGCCGGAGCAGGGGACCGAAGAGTTCGAGTGGCTGCTGGACACGGCGGCCTTCCTGGCTGAGGACCCGGTGGTCCAGGCCGGCTCGTTCCGCGCCGAGTACCTGGACCTGCCGCCGGAGGTGCTGGCCACCGCGATGGCGAAGCACCTGAAGCTGTTCAGCGTGCGCTCACCCGACGGCGAAAAGCTCCTGCCGAAGTTCCTGGGAGTGCTCGAGGGGAAGCCGGCCAAACCGCAGGCGGTGATGGCCAACATCGAGCGGATCCTGGAGGCCCGCTTCACCGACGCCCGTTTCTTCTACCGGGAGGACACGAAGAGCCGGCTGGAAGAGAAGGCGGCCGTCCTCGACAAGGTGGTCTTCCACGAGAAGCTGGGCTCGGTGGGGGAGCGCCTCCCGCGGCTGGAGGGGTTGATGATGGCGCTGGCACGGGAGGCGAAGTCGGCCCCGGCGCCGAACCCGGACGTGCTGACGCGCGAGATCAAGCGGATTGCCCTCTTGGCTAAGGCCGACCTCGTCACGCAGATGGTGCGGGAGTTCCCCTCCCTGCAGGGGGCGATCGGCGCCCACTACGCGAAGGCGAGCGGGGAGCCGGAGGCGGTCGCCCGGGCCATCGGGGAGCAGTACCGGCCCCGCGCGGCAGGCGACCCGGTCCCGCGGACCCTGCCCGGCGCGCTGATCAGCCTGGCCGACCGGATCGACACGCTGGTGGGCTGCTTCGGCGTGGGGTTGAACCCCACGGGATCGGCCGATCCCTACGGCCTGCGGCGCCAGGCGCTGGGCCTGGTGCGGATCCTCCTCTCCCCTCCGCCGGGCGTTTCCTTCGTCGGGCTCTCGATTGACACGCTCTGCGACGGGAGCATACAATCATGGGGCCGTCGTCTCACCGTGCCCGCTCCGGCGCTCAAAGCGCAGCTCCGCGGGTTCCTGCGGGAGCGCTTCGAGTGGCTCTCGGCGAGCGCCGACCCGGCCGGCCGGGACCTCACCGCCGCGGTGCTCGCCGCGGGTGACGACGACCTGGCCGGGGCGGGCGAGCGGCTGGCGGTCCTGCGCCGCTTCTGGTCCGATTCGCGCGACGGGCGCCGGCGGGTCCTTGAGAAGGCCGCCAAGGTGGCTGAGCGGGCCGCCCGGATCGTCCGGAGCGCCAAGGGGCTGGACCTGCCGGGGCATGTGGACTCCGCGGCCCTGCGCGAGCCGGTGGAGAAAGAGCTGTGGGCGGCCTGGAACCGGGTGGCGGCCCAGATGAAGGAGCAGCTCTCCCGGCGCGATTACGAGGAGGCCACGCGGACGTACAGCGGCCTCTACCCGACGGTGCACGCCTTCTTCGACAAGGTCTTCGTGATGGACGAGGATCTGGACGTGCGCCGCAACCGCCTGGCCCTCCTGCGCGAGATCCACCAGGGGCTGGCGGGGGAGTTCGCTGACCTGTCCCGACTCCCGCTGGCCGGCGTCGAGCCGTCCTGAACAGCAGAGGAGAGAGCTTCATGTCGCCCAAGGCAGTTTCAAGGCGCGCGCGACGCGCGCCTGCGGCTTCCATGAACGGCAGGTCGGCCCACTCGGGCCGCTCCGCCCGCGCGTCCCGGTACGTCTACTTCTTCGGCGCCGGAAAAGCGGACGGCGACGCCTCGATGAAAGGGCTCCTGGGAGGCAAGGGGGCGAACCTGGCCGAGATGACGCGGATCGGCCTGCCGGTCCCGCCCGGCTTCACCCTCACCACCGAGGTCTGCACCTACTACTACGCCAACCGGAAGAGCTACCCGAAGGTCCTCGGTGCGCAGGCGGAGCAGGCGATCGCCCGCCTCGAGCAGATGACCGGGAAGAGGTTCGGCGACCTGAAGAACCCCCTGCTGGTCAGCGTCCGCTCCGGCGCCCGCGAGTCGATGCCCGGCATGATGGATACGGTCCTGAACATCGGCCTGAACGACGAAACGGTCGAGGCGCTTGCCCGCCAGTCGGAGAACGACCGCTTCGCTTGGGAC
>CAYJUA010000071.1:0-8190 GCA_964373295.1 uncultured Planctomycetia bacterium | reverse complement strand
GCTGTCGAAAAGGAATAAGTTCCTCTCCAGAGAAACGATAAGAAGTAGGGACGTGGACGGTTAAAGAGAGCGGCGGAGTTCCGGTGTTTCCTGGCGATAACCTGAGACAGGAAACACCGAAGGGGTGGGCGAGGGGGATTGCCCCTCGCGATTTTAGGAGGATCGTCGGGAAGGAACCTGGGTTCCTTCCCGAGAATTGAGGCGGTCTCCTTTGTCTAGAGAGACCGCCTCAATTCTGCTTCGGCGTCGACTTGGTCGCGGTTGATGAGACGGAGCAGGTGACCCGCCTTCTGCTTTAGGGCGGGGCTGGCCGCGCGGGCCTGCTCCAGCGCGCGGCAGAGCTGGACGGTCATGCGCAGGTAGCGGATCAGCTCCCCCTCAGCCGCCTCGGTAATCTCCACCAGTTTGTCGAAGTCGGTCCCACCCAGCCACCTCTCCATCCCCGCCGCCAGGTGAAACGCCGCCGGTTTGGTGAGCGGCGAGATCCTGGCGCGCCTTTCCTCGTTGTGGATCCTCTCCAGGACGCGGTGCGCCCGCTCAGCCATATCCCCGATATGGCGAGAGACCCGCGCGGGCCCCGCGAAGCGGCGCGGCTCGTAGATGATCGCCAGGAGCAGGATGCCGAGGTCGTTGAGCGACAGGGCGTCCAGCCATCCTTCCGCGAAAAATTCTGAGAGGAGCAGCTCATACCCGTAGATGCTGGCGGCGAATTCCCCTTTTGCGGTGAGGCGGTGCGCGCGCCGTCCAACATCGGTACCGGGTACGTACCCGGTACCAGGTTTTAGATAACCCAGTTTTTCAAGGAGATCGAGGCGGCGCTCGATGAGCTGGTACGCCTCACGCTGGCGGAACGCCGGGGCCTGGTAGGCGTGCAGGGTCTTCTGGTAGAAGGGGAGCAGGTCGCGGCCGTAGTGCTGGTAGAGGTTGAGGACGGTGGAGTAGGTGAGGTTGAAGCGGCTGGAGACCTCCTCCGGCTTGCCGTGGATCAGGTTGGAGAGCTGGCCAAAGGGGACCTCCCACGGGTTCACGCGCAGGTAGGCGAAGCCGGCTTCATCCATGCCGCGCCGGCCGGCGCGGCCGGCCATCTGGGAGAGCTCCCGGACGCGCAGGACCTCGCGCGGGCCGGCGGCGCGCCGGGCCAGGGTGTCCAGCACAACGGCGCGGGCCGGCATGTTGACGCCGAGGGCGAAGGTCTCGGTGGTGACGATCACGGGGAGGAGCCGGCTGGTGAAGAGGCGCTCGACCACTTCCTTTAACGTCGGGAGGAGCCCCGCGTGGTGGAAAGCCACACCCTGCGCGACAAGCTCCTTCATCGAGGAGACCGACGGCTCGTGGACGATCTCGAACCGCCGGGCCAGCGCGTCGAAATCCTCCGTGAGCTTCTGCTTCGCCTCCGGGTCGGCGAGGTTGAGTGCCGCGAATTCCCACGCCAAATCCTCCACGCGCTTCCGGCTGAAGGCGAACCAGATGCAGGGCAGGTGGCCGGCCCCGTGGATGCGCTTGAGCAGGTGGTCGGCCCGGTTGGCGCGGCCGTGGCGCTCGCGCGGCGGCCCGTAGCCGCCGGGCCGGTGCCGGAAGTAGTGCCTGCCGCCCCGGTGCCGGGCCACGCGGAAGGCCCGCTGGCCGCCGGCCTGCTCCATCCCGGCGTAGCCTCGGCTGTGCGTGCTCTCAAGGTCCCCGTACAGCTCATCCTGGCACTGGAAGTAGAACCGCAGCGGCACCGAGCGTGTGTTTTCCAGCACCACGCGGACCGGCCGGCCGTGGATCCGCTCGATCCAGCCGGCCAGCTGCTTCGCGTTGGGGATGGTGGCCGAGAGGGCCAGGATCTCGGTCTCGCGGGGAGTGAGAAGAAGGGCCTCCTCCCAGACGGTCCCGCGCTCCTTGTCGTCGAGGTAGTGGACCTCGTCGAAGATGATCCACCGGCATTTGGAGAAGCGGGTGCTCCCCTCGAACAGGGTGTTCCGGTAGATCTCGGTGGTCATGATGAGGAGATCGGCGTCCGGGTTCAGCGTGACGTCGCCGGTGAGGATCCCAACCTTGTCCCCGTAGCGGGCGTAGAAGTCGCGGTACTTCTGGTTGGAGAGGGCCTTGATGGGGGCGGTGTAGATCGCCATGCCGCCGGAGGCCAGCGCCTCCTCCACCGCGACCTCGGCGATCACCGTCTTGCCGGAGCCGGTGGGGGCGGAGACGAAGACCGAAACCCCCTCGCGGATCGCGGCAATCGCCTCCTCCTGGAAGCGGTCGTAGGGGAAGCGGTGCATCGGGGCTCGCATGCGTGTATGATACAATGCAAACGTGGTATCGGGCACTGTGTACGCGAAAGGAAGACATCCGATGATGAAACGTGTTGCGAGCGTGCTCGCGGTCCTATCCTTCTTCGTCCTTGCCGTCGGCCCGGCCCTGGCCGACGAGGATTACTCCGGCCATGCGGGGCGGGGTGCCACGATCAAGCTGTTCCGCGGCATCGTGAACGCCGCCACCGGCTGGATCGAGATCCCCAAGCAGATCTCCCTTGAGTGGCAGGGCCGCGGTCCCGGCCGCGGGCTGACCGTCGGCTTCGCCAAGGGGATCGGGTGGGCGGTGGCCCGCTCGTTCAGCGGCGCCTACGAGATCGTCACCTTCCCGGTCCCGGTGCCCGAGGGGTACCGCCACATCATGGAGCCGGAATACGTCCTCTCGGACATGGAGTCCGGATCCGAGACCCCGTGAAGCCGTCCGCGGCGACGGGCTCCTGCGTGAAGCGGCGGGCCCTCGGCCGGACCGGCTGGCAGGTCTCGGAGATCGGGTTTGGCTGCTGGGGCATGGGGGGCGGATGGGGCCCCCGCGACGACGCCGGGGCGCAGGAGGCGCTCCGCCGGGCGCTGGAGCTGGGCGTCAACTTCTTCGACACCGCCTTCATCTACGGGGACGGCCGCAGCGAGCTGCTCCTTGGCCAGGTGATCCGCCAGCACCGCGCCTCCGCCCCGCCGGTCTACGTCGCCACCAAGGTCCCCGCCGAGAACCTGGAGTGGCCCGCCAACCCCCGCACGCCGATTTCGAAAACGTTCTCCGCCAAATGGATCATCGCCTGCACGGAGACCTCCCTGGAGCGCCTGGGCGTGGAATGGATCGACCTGCAGCAGCTCCACGTCTGGACCGACGCCTGGCTGGAGGCGGACGAGTGGAGGAAGGCGCGGGACCTGCTCAAGCAGGCGGGCAAGATCCGCGCCTTCGGCGTCTCGGTGAACGACCACCAGCCAGAGTCGGTGCTCCAGCTCGTCGCCAGCGGCGAGATCGACTCCGTCCAGGTGATCTACAACATCTTCGACCAGCAGCCGGCGGAGAAGCTGTTCCCCCTGTGCCAGGAGCGCGGGGTGGCGGTGATCGGCCGGGTGCCGTTCGACGAGGGGTCGCTCACCGGCAGCTTCACGCCGGAGAGCCGGTTCCCCCGCGGGGATTGGAGGGCCGGCTATTTCCGGGACCAGCGGCTGGCCGAGACCTGCGAGCGGGTGGAGCGGCTCAAGGAGCTCCTCGGGCCCGAGGCGCCGGACCTCCCCACGCTGGCGCTCAAGTTCGCATTGAGCCACCCGGCCGTCTCCACGGTGATCCCGGGGATGCGGCGCGCGGGCAACGTGGAGCACAACTGCCGGGCCAGCGGCGGGGCGCCCCTGCCGCCGGAGACGCTCCGGGGGCTCAAGGAGCATGCCTGGCCGCGGAACTTCTACGCGGGCACATGGGACTAATCAAGGGGCGCTATTTACTGGAGAGCTGGAGCGCCCCCTTCATGGGTATCGGGCACTGGGTACGCATAGAGTGAAAACGCACCGGGAGGAGCTCTGGTTCAGCACGAAGGGGCGGCAGGAGTTCATCAACATCACGCCGCAGGTGGAGGCGGCGGTGAAGAAGAGCGGGGTCCAGGAGGGGCTGGTGCTGGTGAACGCCATGCACATCACCGCCTCCGTTTTCATCAACGATGACGAGGAGGGTCTGCACCAGGATTTCGCGGAGTTCCTGGAGAAGCTCGTGCCCTACGACGTGAAGAAGTACCGCCACCACCTGAGCGGGGAGGACAACGGCGACGCGCACATCAAGCGCCAGCTCTTCGGCCGGGAGGTGGTGGTGGCGATCACGAAGGGTCAGCTGGACTTCGGGCCGTGGGAGCAGGTCTTCTACGGCGAGTTCGACGGGCGCCGGAAGAAGCGGGTCCTGGTGAAGGTGATCGGGGAATAGCGCACACTGAAAAAGAAGCCGCCGGTTGCCGCTGAGGCGATTCAGGCCGCGCTGGAGAAGATGCCCGAGGGGCTGCTGGGGGAGATCGCCGAGGCGATCCGGGCCGAATCCGGCAAGCGGGGGCTTTTCCTCACCGGCGAGGACAAGGGGAAGGAGCTGGTCCCTGTCGCCCTGACCCCCTGGGTCTTCAGCCCCGAGTCGGCCCGCTACCTGAGGACCTTCTTCCGCGGGATCCGGCGCACCGTCAACCGGATCATCGCCCACTACTTTGAGGACCCCAGGCTCCAGGAGATCCTGCCCCTTCGCGAGAACGAGGTGAAGTGGCTGAAGGCCAGCTGCCCGGAGGGGATCCCGCGGCCGCAGACCGTGTTCGAGCGGTTCGACACGAACCTGGGGCCGCACCCGGAGACCCAGCTCTCCGACTTCAAGATCATCGAGTTCAACGCGGTGGGGGTGGGCTGCATCTACCTCACCCCGGCGGCCACCGACCTGCTGGAGGGGCTGCTCCTGCCCCGGCTCAAGGAGGCGATCCCGGATCTGGCCCTCAACGCCCCCTCCGATTACCGCCAGCTCCTCCTCACCGACCTCCAGCAGCACGCCCGCGCCATCGACCGCCCCGGCAACCGGATCGGCCTGGTGGAGCGGCGGGAGACCGTGACCGGCGGCTGCGACGAGTTCTCCTTCATCGCGTCGTTCTTCGGGGAGAAGGGGGTGGCGACGGTACTCGGGGACCCGCGCGAGATCGAGCATCACAACGGGGAGCTCCGGCTGAAGGGGGAGCCGGTGGATGTGCTGTACCGGGACTTCCAGCTGGAGGAGGTCGTCTCCATCAAGACGCACGGCGGGTCGGTGGAGGGGATCGAGGAGGCCTTCGCGCGGAACGAGGTCGTCTCCACGGTGTTCGGGGAGTTCGACCACAAGTCGCTCTGCGAGCTGCTTTCCAACCCGGACTTCGCGGGCTATTTCACGCCGATCGAGGTGCGGGCGGCGAAGAAGCACATCCCCTGGACGCGGCTCATCGCCGAGCGCAAGACCGTCGACCCGGATGGGAAGGAGGCGGACCTGGTCCCCTTCCTGAAGGAGAACAAGGACCGCCTGGTCCTGAAGCCGAACCGCGGTTACGGCGGCGAGGGGGTGGTGGTGGGCGAGGAGGTGGGCGCCTCCGCGTGGGTGGAAGCGCTGGCGGCCGCCGTGGCGAAGCCCGGCACCTGGGTGGCCCAGGAGCAGGTGGTTATCTCGAAGGCGCCGGTGATGCTGCTGGGTCCGAAGGGGGCTCCGAAGCTCGAGGAGCTGCACGCGACGCTGGGGGTCACGGCGACCCCGCGCGGGGTCAGCTTTGTCGGCCGCTGCTCGGCCCAACCGGTGGTCAACATCAGCCAGGGCGGCGGGCTCGTGCCGATCTTTTTGGCGGGCAAGCCGTGACCCCAGTCCGCTTCTCAAAATCCCACTTCTCGCCACACCTACAGTTCGTGCCATGAGAAGTGGGATTTTGAGAAGCGGACTGCTTTTGCTCTTGCTGCTGGTCGCACCGGTGGCGTTGGCCCAGCAAGGCCCGGAGGAGCCGAGGTTCGGCGGGCCGGAGGCGGGGGAGGAGGCGCCGACCCTGCCGATCCGCGACACCCGCGGCCGGGAGCTGGAGCTGGATTCCCTCTGGGAGGGGAAGCCGGCGGTGCTGGTCACCGGGAGCTACAGCTGCCCTGTCTATCGCCGGACCGCGCCCGCCTTCCAGCGGCTCTTCGAGCGGTACGGGTCGCGCGCGGCGTTCGCGGTCCTCTACACCGTGGAGGCGCATCCCGCCGGCAGCGCCAGCCCCTACAGCGGCCGGGAGTGGCTGACCGATGAGAACCGGCGGGACAGGATCCTCCTGAAGCAGCCGGGCACGTTCGAGGAGCGGGCCCGGCTGGCCTCCCAGTGCCAGGACGCGCTGGGCCTGGAGATGCCGTTCCTGGTGGACGGGATGGAGAACGCCGCCTGGGAGGGATACGGCAACGCTCCCAACGCCTGTTACCTGATCAGCTCGGAAGGGGAGGTCTGCCTGCGCCAGGACTGGTTCGAGCCGATGGCGCTGGAGAAGGCCCTGCTGGAGGCGCTCCAGGAGGAGCCGGGCCGCTGGTGAAGGGCCCCCTGTCCGCGGCTGCTGTCCTGCTGGTCGTGCTCTGCCTGGCGGCCGGGATCGCCCTCTCCACCCGGCAGCTCGTCGGCTTCAACCCCCATTCCGACGAGGGGTACTACCTGCGCTACGCCAGCCACGTCGCCGAGGCCGGGCCCGCGGCCATCCGCCGTCTTTGCGAGGAGTATGTGCGGGACAGCGCGGTCAGCCGCCATTTCCCCTACCCGACGCGGGTTCTCTCCATCCTGGCGGGGGCGCTGGCGGTGCGGGTGCTGGGACCGGGTTTCCAGTCTCTCGCCTGGGCGTCGCTCGCCGCCTTCCTTTTCCTGCTGGCCGTGATGTTCCTCGGCGCCCGCCGGTGGTTCGGTGAGAGGACCGCCCTGTGGGCGGGCCTGCTGTGCGCGACCGCCCCGCTCCACCTGCTGCTGGCCCGGCGCGCCATCGTCGACACGATGGTCTCCGCGGCGGTGATGAGCTGCTGCTGGCTGGTGGGCTGGGCGCTGGGCGTCGGGGAACAGCAGAGCCGGCTCCGGCGCTGGTGGGTCGTGGCGGCCGGCTTCACCACGGCGTTCCTCTTCAAGGAGTCCACGCTGGTGCTGGCGCCGGTCGCCCTGGCGCTGATCGCCTGGAAAAGCTGGCGCGGGCGGAGGTTCGTCGGCTGGTGGCCGGCGGCCTGCGTCTCCGTGATCCCGGCATGCGCCGCCGGGGCCGTGGTGGTCGCCGCGGCGGGGGGGGCCGGCGTGCTGAGGGAGGTCCTCCTGGTGGCGCGGCAGGCGGGGGCGAGCGATTTCGCGGCGGTGTTCCTGAAGGGGCCCTGGTTCCGCTACCCGGTGGACCTGCTGCTGGTCTCCCCGTGGCCGGCGCTGGTTTTCGCCGGCTGGCTGGGGGTGGCCGTCTCAGGGCAGGTCCGCGACGAGAGGGCCCTCTTCTGGGCCCTCGTGCCGGTCCTCTTCATCGCGTGCGCGCTGCTCTATTCGCTCCGGGACGTCCGCTACATCATGCCGGTGGAGATGCCGATGCGGCTGGGGGCGGCGCTGTTCCTCCGGCGGGTTTTCCGGGAGGAGGCGACGCCCGCCCTGAGGGTCGGGATGGCCGGCGCGGCGGCGGCGCTGATGGCTGCGGACCTGTCGGCGTTCGGGCGGCTCGCCCGGGCCGATCTCCTGGAGCCGGTGACGCTGCTCCTGCTCGAGGCGAACGGCTTCCTTCCCTTTATACCTCCCCGCTAGAATCCTCTGTTATACTGACTTTCGTCCCGATGCGAACCCTCCGTTGGCTGGCCCTTTGCCTCCTCCTTTGCGCCGGGGTCGCCGGGGCGGGGCTCTGGGGCGCGTTGCGCTGGCTGGAGAGTCCCGCCGGAGCCTCCTGGGCCTCGCGGGAGGCGACGCGGCGGATCCAGGGGAGCGCGGCCGGCACCGAGCTCGCGCTGGAGGGGGTGCGCGTGCGCCGCGGGGCGGGGGCCGGTGTCCGCGTGGAGATCGACCGCGCGGTTTGGCGCGGGGCTAACGGCCAACAGTTGGTGGACCTCGCGCCACTGGAGGCGCGGGCGCGGCTGGCCGGCTGGCCGCCGACGGCGCTGTGGGAGGCGCGCGGCCAGGTGCGCCGCCTGGACCTGGCTGCGCTGGACCGGGCGCTCGCGCGCGGGGAGTGGCGCGCCTCCGGGACGGCGGCCGGCCCGGTGGAGCTGTCCGGTGAAGGCGGGCAGGTGCGCGCCGTCGGGCTGCAGCTCGAGGCGCTGGCTCCGGGCGGGGAGCTGAGCAGCCAGCTCCTGCAGGGGCTGGTGGGGATGATGCCGGCCGGGGACGCGCGCCAGGCGCTTCTCCAGGCGCTGGCCGGCAGGGCGCTGTTCCACTTCAGCGTGGGGAAGGTCGAGG
>CAYJUA010000070.1:0-8218 GCA_964373295.1 uncultured Planctomycetia bacterium | reverse complement strand
ACCGGATCTTCGGGTTGGAGGTGATGCCGGCCGGCTCGAACCGCATGTGGCTGAATTTCTTGACCAGCGCCTCCAGCGGGACCCCGTACTGCATGGCCAGCGAGATCGCCGTGGCGAAGGCGTCCAGGAGGCCGGAGATCACGGTGCCCTCCTTGGACATCACGATGAAGATCTCGCCTGGCTTGCCATCCTCGTACAGCCCCACCGTGACGTACCCGTCGTGGCCGGCGATCGAGAACTTGTGGGTGAACGCGTGGCGCTCGTCGGGCAGGTACCGGCGCTTCGCCTTGGGGACCGCCCCCAGGCCCCGGGCCAGGTCCTCCGATCCCTCGGCGGCCTTGCCCTTCTTCCCGTCCTCGGCCTTGCCCGTGGAGAGGGGCTGGACCCGCTTGGACCCGTCCCGGTAGATGGCGATCGCCTTGACCCCGGACTTCCAGGCCTCGATGTAGGTCTGCATGATCTCTTCCACCGTGGCCTCGGCGGGCACGTTCACCGTCTTGGAGATCGCCCCGCTGATGAACGGCTGGACGGCGGCCATCATGCGGACGTGGCCCATGTAGTGGATGGTGCGCGTGCCCTTGATCGCCTTGAAGGCGCAGTCGAAGACCGGCAGGTGCTCGGGCTTGAGCCCCGGCGCCCCCTCGACCGTCTCTTCCTTATCCAGGTGCCCGCAGATCTTCTGGATCTGCTCGGGCGTGTAGCCCAGCCGCGTGAGGGCGCGGGGGACGCTGGCATTGACGATCTTCATGAGCCCGCCGCCGACCAGCTTCTTGTACTTGATCAGCGCGATGTCCGGCTCCACCCCGGTCGTGTCGCAATCGAGCATAAATCCTATGGTGCCGGTCGGGGCCAATACACTCACCTGCGAGTTGCGCACCCCGTTCTGGGCGCCCAGCCGCAGCGCCTCGTCCCAGACCTGGGCGGCCGCGGCGAAGAGCTCTCCCGGCACCAGCCGGTCGTCCACGGAGACGAGCGCGTCCCGGTGCATCCGGATCACCCGGAGCTGCGGCTCCTTGTTCTTCGCGTAGCCGGCGTAGGGTCCATTGACCCCGGCGATCTCCGTGGAGGTGCGGTAGGCCTCCCCGCACATCAGCGCCGTCACCGTGGCGGCGTGCGCCCGGCCCTCGTCCGAGTCATAGGGCAGCCCCAGGTTCATCAGGAGGGCCCCGAGGTTCGCGTAGCCCAGCCCCAGCTCCCGGAAGGCGCGGGCGTTCTCGCCGATCTTGGCCACCGGGTAAGAGGAGTTGTCCACGATGATGTCCATCGCGATGGTCATGGTCCGCACCGCCGCCCGGAAATCAGCGACCCGAAACCGGTCTTGGTCGTCCAGGAACTTCATGAGGTTCAGACTCGCCAGGTTGCAGGCGCTGTCGTCCAGGTGCATGTATTCTGAGCAGGGGTTGCTGGCGTTGATCCGGCCGGAGTTGGGGCAGGTGTGCCACCGGTTGATCGTGGTGTCGAACTGCATGCCCGGGTCGCCGCAGTGCCAGGTGGCCTCCGCGATGAGGCGCATGAGCTCCTTGGCCCGCAGCGTGTCCATCGGCTGGCCCGACGTGACGGCCCGGAGCTGCCACGGTTTGTCCTCCACCACCGCCTGCATGAACTCGTCGGTGGCGCGCACCGAGTTGTTGGCGTTCTGGAAGAAGACGCTGGAGTAGGCCTCTCCGTCGATCGAGGAGTTGTACCCGGCGTCCACCAGCGTCCAGGCCTTGCGCTCCTCGTCCCACTTGCAGCGGATGAACCGCTCGACGTCGGGGTGGTCGGCGTTGAGCACCACCATTTTTGCCGCTCTGCGAGTTTTTCCGCCAGACTTGATCACCCCCGCGGAGGCGTCGGCGGCCCGCATGAAGGAGACCGGGCCCGAGGCGGTGCCCCCGCCGGCCAGCTGCTCCCTGCCGGAGCGGATCGCGGAGAGGTTGATCCCGGAGCCGGAGCCGTACTTGAAGATCATCCCCTCGACCTTGTACCAGTCGAGGATCGACTCCATCGTGTCCTGGACGGACAGGATGAAGCAGTTGTGGACGAGCACGGAGTTGGTCAGGTACCTTCCGCTGACCGTCTGAATGTCGTAGGCCTCCATTTCTCCGAGGGGTTCGATGGAGGTGATCTGCGAGTAGCGGACCTCTGGGCAGCTTTTGCCGGGCAAGCTCAGCGACTCGCGCAACTTCGAGTTCTTCCGCTCCGAAATGAAACCGATGAAACGCTGGAAGGCCTCGCGTTCGGATCGGATGGACACGTCCAGTTCCCACAGGTCGTATCGGTCAGGCCGTTTTTCCTTCTTCTGGCGCAGCCGCGCGTAGATTCCGAACCGGGTCAGGAGCTTCTGGATCTGCTCGGTCCATTCCCGCGAGGTCACCGCGAAGGCGACGTGAGCACTGGGCACATGAACCGCCGCGTAGCCATCCGACTGGAAAAGACTCTTCATGTATGCAGCCACAGCGTCGTTCGGAGCCGCCCAGAGAGGGTCTGGGACGCGCAGATCCTGTCCTCGCCGAAGCAAACCGTACTGCTCGACAAATGGACGCAGCGCCTCTCCATAAAGACGGATTCTCCGGCACTGGAGGCCAGGATCCTTCGTCGGCACCTCGGTAACCTTGAAGTGCTGCAACGGAAAAGCGGTGGCCAGGTGTCGCATCACCCACTCGTGTTCCTGGTCGTCCACCGTCATGAACTCAACCGTCAGCGAACGGTTGGTTCCTTCCGCGTACTGGCCCACGAAGCCATCTGCCTGAAGCCAACCGGCAAGAGCCGCTTCGGCGACCTGGCTGCTTTCAGCGGGTGCGGTGATGGTCTGGCAGGCGTGTGGGTACACGCGCATCACCATGCCGGACCTCAGCGCATCCACTCGGCGCCATTCCAGCCGGCCTGTGCGCCGAGCGGAATGGGCGCAGACGAGGTGATCGGGAGTTGCTTCGATGGAGAAGCCGTCCCTCAGCGTTACCCGATAAACGGGCTTGCGCCCGTTGTGTTTCACCGCTACCACCTGCGTCAGGCCATCGCCATCGTGCACGGGCAAGCCAATCATCCGACCCTCGACGATCTTGCCGATGGGCAGAAGGCCGTGCACCGTGTTGACGAGGGCGTGGTAGGGTTGGCAGGCTGAGCACTGGGGTTTCTGCTCGATCCCGACATTGAACCAGACCGGCGAGTTGAAGGAGGCCTTCTGGGTCAGCAGGAGGTGGGCCAGCTCCGCGCGGAAATTCTCCGAGTCCTCCTCGGAGGCGAAGGTGCCGTCCTTGATCCCCCAGTCGGTGATCGTGTTCACCACGCGCTGGACGAGCTGCCGCACGGAGGATTCCCGCTGAGGGGTCCCCAGGGGGCCGCGGAAGTACTTGGAGACGACCACGTTGGTCGCCGTCTGCGACCAGAAGGAAGGGACCTCCACCTGCTTCTGCTCGAAGACGAGCTCGCCGTGCTCGTTGGTGATGACGGCGGAGCGGGACTCCCAGGTGACTTCCTTATAGGGATCCGATCCGGGGGCGGTGAAGTGCCGCGGAACCTCCAACCCGCGCGCCGACCCATTCGAGGGATGAGCCCGCGTCGTTTCGGTGTCCACGGAGCGGCCCAGGGCGACCGGATTGGCGTCCTTCATCGTCAGAATCCCCCTCTTCTCATTATACTTCGACGTTGACGGCGCCCTTTAAGGCCTGCCCCAAAGACAGGCACGGAACCTCTGGTGGGGTGGGGAAGCTTCCCTTCGGGGAGCAGACAGGGATAAGTCCGGTGAACCGCTTTTTCTTGCCCTACTCGCTGTAGAGGACCTTGGCCGCCTTCGTTTCAGGCCGACAAGGGCCTCTCTCGTTCATCCCCTCCCCCCACAAGATCTTGAGGGCAACGATCCTTGTACCGCAACGTGTTGATGTTGTCAAGGAGAAAAGGGGATAAAAATTAGTATATTAACTATTACACTCACTAACACACCCGGAGGGTTGGCGGCGCCGCCGGGTGGTATAATCGGAGCCCATGGTCACCTCATCCACGGCGCTGAAGGAGTGGGCGGCGGTTGTCGAGGCCCTCGGGGCGGGGGAGCAGATGATCCTGCTGCGCAAGGGCGGCATCCGCGACCCCGGAGGCCGGTTCCGGCTGGAGCACCGGGAGTTCCTTCTCTATCCGACCCGGGAGCACCAGGAGGAGTCCCTGATCCGGACGGAATTCCACCAGCGGTTCCGGTCGGCGCTGGAGCCGGCGGAGGATCCGGCGCGCGTCACCTTCCGGTTTTGTGCCGGGGTGGCATTCGAGACGGCGCTGACGGAACCCTCCCGGCTGGCGGGGCTGGAGAGGCGCCACATCTGGACGCCGGAGTTCTTCCAGAAGCGGCTCGCGTACCGGCCGGAGGAGCCGACGCTGATCCTGGTCCTGCGCGCGTACCGTTTGCCCAAGCCGGTCCATCTTCCGACCGAGCCGGCCTACGCCGGATGCCGCTCCTGGGTCCCGCTGGCCGAGCCGGTCACGGTGGAAGGGGCGGAGCCGGTGCTGGACAACCGCAGGTTCCGCGCCGCGCTGGAGGAGATCAGCACGCGCCTGGAGGGATGACCGGGCGCATGCTCCGCGCCGGGGATCGGTGCGAGGTTCGCGGGCCGCTCGGCGTCCCAGCGTGACGCCTCGCTCTATCGGGCCGCTCACATCTCGCGGCCCCTCGCAACCCGGCCTCCTTATTCGTCGGCCGGCGAGTGTCGGCCTCGCTCTCGCCTGAGTCTGAAGAAGCTGGCGAACCATGCCCGCTCATCCTCCGACGCCCTGCTCACCCCGCACTCTCTCCCCGGCGCGGAGGGCTGCGCGGGAACAGCTAGAGCCGCTGGCCGGCCATGGCCAGGTGAGTCTGCGCCACTTCGCTGGAGACCAGGCCCCGGGCCACCAATTCCTGAATGGAGGATTCCAGCGTGTGCATCTTGTGGCCAGCGCCGGTCTCGACCACGGAATAGAGCTGGGAGAGGGCGTTGTTGCGAATGTGGGCCCGCCCCGCCGAGGTGGGAACGAACACCTCCGTCGCGAGGATCACCCCGCCTCCCGTGGCCTCCTCGCGGGGGAGCAGGTGCTGGGTGAGCACCCCCTCGAGACAGCTGGCCAGCTGGAAGCAGAGCTGGGCACGCTGGTGGGACGGGCAGAGGCTGATGAAGCGGTCGATCGCCTGCACGGTGCTGGGCGCGTGGAACGACGCCATCACGAGGTTGCCGGTTTCCGCGGCGTTCAGGACGACCTGGACCGTCTCCGCGTCCTCCACCTCCCCCACGACGATCACGTCGGGGTCCTGGCGCAGCGCCCGCTTCACCGCCTCGGCGAAAGAGAGGGTGTCGGATCCCACCTCCCGCTGTTTGATCACCGCCTTGACGTTCTGGTGGCTGTACTCGATCGGGCGCTCCAGCATCACAATGACCGCGTCCCTCTCCTGGTTGATCTGCTCGACCAGCGAGTTCACGGTGGTGGTCTTGCCGGAGCCGGTGGGGCCCACGATGAGGATGAGCCCGTGGGCCTTCTGGCTCCACTCGACGGCCACCGGCGGGACCCCCAGTTTCTGCCAGGAGGTCACCTGCGCGGGGATCATCCGGATCGCCGCCTCCAGGTGGCCCCTCTGCCAATGGGCGTTCAGACGGAACCGCTTGTCCAGGGAGAGGGAATAGGCGAAGTCGAGCTCCCGGTTCTTCTCGAGGGAATCCCTCTGGGCATCGGTGAGGATCCCGTAGAGGAGGGCCTGGATCTCGCCGGGGCGCAGGGCGGGCAGCTTCATCGGTGCCAGGCGGCCGCGGACGCGGGCAACCGGCGGCTGGCCGGTGGTCAGGTGGAGGTCGGATCCCTGGATCGCCAGGAGCGCCTCCAGCAGCCGGCCGATCTCCAGCAGCTTCAGCCGCGCAAGCGCATCCGCCGCCTCCGCGGACTCGATCCTCTTGAAGGAGAACCCAATCCGGCAGCCGCCGGGCGGGTCCTGTTCCTCGAGCCGGACGACGCGGGCGGCGGCCGACAGCGGGACGCCGCCGGGCAGATGGATCTGGATCTGAGCCTGGCTCCCCAGGGGGAGGATCTGCGGGGAGACGACCACCGCCCCCTGGGTCCCCACCTCCACGGCGGTGCCGCTCAGCGGTTTGCCAACGGGTGAGCCGGCCTCGAGGGGCTGGATCACGGCGGGGCACTCCAGGCGGGCCTGGGGTTCCGGCTGCATGCGCCTAGTATGGAAAAGAACGGGGAATCCGTCAAGTTTCACGCTAAAATAGCTTTCCGATTATGAGCTTCCCATGAACTACGCCACCTCCCTGCTGGACAATCGAGTCCTCTGGACCGCGGCGGTGGCCTGGGTGGTGGCGCAGAGCCTGAAGGTGCTGCAGGCCGTCCGGCAGAAGCGCCGCTTCGACATCCGCTGGTTCATAGGCACCGGTGGCATGCCTTCGGCCCATTCGGCCGGCGTCTCCGCGCTGGCGGCGGCGGTGGGGTTGGAGCAGGGCTTCCACAGCCCCATCTTCGCCATCGCCCTGATGTTCGCCATGGTGACGATGTTCGACGCCCAGGGGGTCCGGCGGTCGGCCGGCCGGCAGGCGATGATGCTGAACAGGATGATCGACGAGCTGTACTCCAAGGGGCAGGTGAGCCAGGAGCGGGTCATGGAGCTGCTGGGCCACACGCCCACGGAGGTGTTCGTGGGGGCTCTTCTCGGCGGTTTGATCGCGGCGGTGATGTACCGGTTTTAAGTTAGAGGCCCTGCCTGAGGGGCGAGCTGTACCGCCCCCTTTGCTGGTATCGGTCACTCTGCACGCATAAAGAGGGGGTTGGACGGTGAATCCGAAGATGCTGAGGGTTGCGGGGTTGAGCGCGGCGGGGGTTCTGCTGATCGCTTTGGCGGCCGCGGGAATCCGCCGGGGAGCCGGCAGTCCCGCGCCGGGCGGCGGCGCGCCTCAAGCGTTGCCCACTGGGGCGCCGGAGGCGGCGCGGCCGGAGCCGGCGCCGGCCGCCGCGGCGGCGCTGCTCTCCGCGCCAGGCGTGGAAAGCTTCTTCTCCCCCGCGCTGGGCCCCGGGGACGAGGTCTACGCGGTTCAGCCAGGCGACACCCTCACCAGGATCGCCAGGAAGAGCGGCACCACGGTGGAGCTGCTCCGCGCCTCCAACGGGATCCGCGGGGACTTGATCCGCGCGGGCCAGCGGCTGAAGGTGCCCAAGGCGAGCTTCTCGGTGATCGTGGACAAGTCCCAGAACACCCTGACCCTGAAGAGCGGGGAGGAGGTGGTGAAGGTCTACCGCTGCTCGACCGGGCGGGAGGGGATCACGCCGGCGGGGAGCTTCCGGATCGTGAGCCGGATGGTGGACCCGGTCTGGAAGGGGATCGTGGCGCCCGGAGACCCGAAGAACCCCCTGGGAACCCGCTGGCTCGGCTTCGACCTTCCCCAGTACGGCATCCACGGCACCAACGAGCCGGAGACCCTCGGCAAGCCGGTGACCGAGGGCTGCGTGCGCCTGGCCAACAGCGACGCCGAGGAGCTGTACACCCTCCTGCCGGAGGGGACCTCCGTGACGGTAGTGGAATAAAGGAAGCGATGGCCGCCGGGTTCAGCCTCGAGTTCGAGCGCCCGATCGTGGAGCTGGAGCAGAAGATCCAGGAGCTCAAGTCCCTCGTCACCACGAAGGCCAAGACGATCAACCTCGACGAGGAGGTGAAGCAGCTCGAGCAGAAGCTCGAGCACGCCCGCCGGCAGGTCTACCAGCACCTCACCCCCTGGCAGCGGGTGCAGATGGCCCGCCACCCCAAGCGGCCCTACACCCTGGACTACATCCAGAAGATCATGACCGACTTCGTGGAGCTGCACGGGGACCGCCTCTTCGCCGACGACAAGGCGCTGATCGGCGGGTTGGTCACGCTGGAGGGGATGCCGGCGATGCTCGTCGGGCACCAGAAGGGGCGGGACACCAAGGAGAACCTGTACCGCAACTTCGGCTCCGCCCACCCCGAGGGGTACCGCAAGGCGATCCGGCTGATGCAGGTGGCCGCCAAGTTCCGCCTCCCGGTCCTCTGCCTCGTGGACACGCCCGGCGCTTACCCCGGCATCGGCGCGGAGGAGCGCGGCCAGGCGCAGGCGATCGCCCACAACCTGCGGGAGATGGCCCGCCTGCCGGTCCCCATCATCGTGGCGGTGATCGGCGAGGGCGGCTCCGGCGGGGCGCTGGGGATCGGGGTCGGCGACCGGATCATCGTGCTGGAGAACGCCTACTACTCGGTGATCTCGCCGGAGGGGTGCGC
>CAYJUA010000069.1:0-8326 GCA_964373295.1 uncultured Planctomycetia bacterium | reverse complement strand
ACCAGGTGCCGACCTACATGGTGATGGTGGGCGGCCGCACGGCCGAGGGGGTGGCGGAGTTCGGCCACCGGCTGGGGATGGTGCCGGCCAAGCGGGTGCCGGACGCCACCCGGAAGATGCTGGAGCTCTACCGGAGTGAGCGGCAGAAGGGTGAAACATTCCGCGCGTGGGTGGAGCGGAGCGGGGTGGAGCGGCTGAAAAAGGAGCTCGACCCCTACCGGACCCTGCCGCCTTTCTCGGAGAAGCCGGAGATGTACGAGGACCTGGGAGCCCAGGGCGAATTCAAGCTGGATGTCGGCAAGGGGGAGTGCGCGACATGACGAAGACCATGCAAAAGGGGTCGGGTCAACCTGGCACCTCAAATCAGGGGTGCTGGGAGGAAGCTCAGAGGTACCTGGCGGGCGGGGTGAACTCGCCGGTGCGGTCGTTCCGCGGCGTGGGGGGCAGGCCCTTCTTCGTGGACCGGGGGCAGGGCTCTTACCTGTGGGACGTGGAGGGGAAGCGCTACCTCGACCTCGTCGGGTCCTGGGGGGCGCTGATCCTGGGCCACCGGCACCCGGAGGTGATCAAGGCGGCAGAGGAGGCCCTGCGCCGGGGCACCAGCTTCGGCACGCCGACCACCCAGGAGACGGCGCTGGCCCGCGCGATCGCGCGGGCGGTCCCCTCGATGGAGCAGGTCCGCTTCGTCTCGTCGGGCACCGAAGGCGTCATGAGCGCGGTGCGGCTGGCCCGCGCGGCCACCGGCCGGCGCAAGATCCTGAAGTTTGACGGCGGCTACCATGGCCACCTGGACGCCCTGCTCACCAAGGCCGGCTCCGGCATGGCGACGCTGGGGCTTCCCGCCTCTCCCGGCGTCCCGGAGCAGGTGACGCGCGATACGGTGACCGTCCCGTTCAACGACCTCGAGGAGGTGGAGCGGGCGGTCCGCCGGCACGGGAAAGAGCTGGCCTGCGTGCTGGTGGAGCCGGTTCTGGCCAACATCGGAGTGATCCCGCCGGCGCCGGGGTTCCTGCAGGGCTTAAGGAAGCTCACGCGCCGCGCGAGGGCGCTTCTCATCTTCGACGAGGTGATCACCGGTTTCCGCGCGGGGTACGGCGGGGCGCAGGGGCTTTTCGGCGTCGAGCCGGACCTGACGGTGCTGGGCAAGGTGATCGGCGGCGGGTTCCCGATCGGCGCCTACGGCGGCAGCCGCCGCTGGATGCGGCTCGTGGCGCCGGCCGGCCCGGTCTACCAGGCCGGGACGCTGGCCGGCCATCCGGTCGCGATGGCGGCGGGGCTGGCCACGCTGAGCGTGCTGAGGCGGCCGGGCACGTACGCCGAGCTGGACCGCATGGCGCGGACCCTGCGGACCGGGCTCGTCCTTCTCGCGCAGAAGCAGGGGATACCGGTCACCGTCAACCAGGCGGGCGGGCTCCTCTCCCTCTTCTTCACCGATGGGCCGGTGCGCAGCCGGGCGGAGGCGGAGCAGGCCGACGCGAAGGCATACGCCCGCTATTTCCGGGGGATGCTGGGGCGCGGGATCTACCTGCCCCCCTCCCCGTTCGAGGGGTGGTTCCTCTCCACCTCCTTCGGCGCGCGGGAGCTGCGGATCACGCACCAGGCGCACGGCGACACGATCGACGCGATGGCGCGCAAGTGAGCCGGAAGCTCGCCAAGTCGATCCTCGACCTGATCGGCGACACCCCGATGGTGGAGCTGAGCAAGGTCGTCACGCCGAAGATGGCCCGGGTGATCGGCAAGCTCGAGTCCCTGAACCCCGGCGGGTCGGTGAAGGACCGGATCGCGCTGGCCATGGTCGAGGACGCCGAGAAGCGGGGCCTGCTCAAGCCCGGCGGGACGATCATCGAGCCGACCAGCGGCAACACGGGGATCGGGCTGGCCATGATCGCGGCGTTCAAGGGGTACCGGCTGATCCTGGCGCTCCCCGAGGGGATGAGCACGGAGCGGGTCTCGCTCCTGGAGCGCTACGGGGCGGAGGTGGTGATGACCTCGGCGCTGGACGGGATGGCCGGGGCGGTGAAGAAGGCGAAGGAGATCCTGGCCAAGACGCCGGGCGCCTACATGCCGCTTCAGTTCTCGAACCCGGCCAACCCGCGGGTCCACCGGCAGACCACCGCCCAGGAGATCCTGGCCGCGACCGACGGAGAGATCGACGCCTTCGTGGCGGGGGTGGGCACCGGCGGCACGATCACCGGGGTGGGGGACGTCCTGAAGAAGAAAAACTCAGGCATCCGCGTGGTGGCCGTGGAGCCGGCCATGTCGGCGGTCCTCTCGGGCAAGCCGGCCGGCCAGCACCGGATCCAGGGGATCGGCGCCGGCTTCGTGCCGGAGGTGCTGGATCGCTCCGTCGTGGATGAGGTGATGACCGTGGAGGACATGGACGCTTACAGCATGGCCCGGACGCTGGCCAGGGAAGAGGGGATACTTGTTGGGATCTCCGCCGGGGCCAACGTCTGCGCGGCGCTGAAGGTGGCCGAGCAGCTCGGGCCTGGGAAAACCGTGGTCACGATCCTCTGCGACACCGGCGAGCGGTACCTGAGCCTGGACCCGTACTTCGAGGAATTTTGATGACGATCCGGCCGACCTCCCGTTTCACCTACGCGCTGAAGGCCATGGTGGACCTGGCAGTGCACCAGGGCACCGGGCCGGTCACCACCGCGGCGATCGCGAAAAGGCAGGGGATCCCGGCCCGGTCGCTGGAGCAGCTGTTCAACCGCCTGCGCCGCGGCGGGCTGGTCGAGGCGGCGCGCGGCCCTCGCGGCGGCTACCGCCTGCGCCGGCCGGCCGGCGAGATCCCGGTGCGCGAGATCTTCGAGGCGCTGGAGCCGAAAGGGGTGGGCCCCAAGCGCCGCGTCCCGGCCGCGCTCGCCTCCGCGGGCGGCCCCGATCCTAGCCGCGCCATCTGGCAGCAGGTGGAGAAGGCGGTCCGCACCACGCTCGACGCCACTTCCCTCGAGGCGCTTGCCGAGCAGGCGCGCGAATCTTCCCCCGAACCGATTGACCACCGCTTCACGTTCCACATTTAAAAAGTTTCAAGCGCAAGAAATTTTTCCCTCCCGTCCCTTGCATTTTTGCAAGAGTGTCATGTATCCTACAATTGGAAGTTTGAAATCGCCAACTCAGCCTGATTCAGAGCAAACCCGCCGAAAGGCGTGGGACGCAAAACTACAGGGCCCCTCTCGGGCAGCCAGTTGCCGGCGCTGAGTAAAACGGGCGTGCTTCGCGAGGGAAGCGCGCCCGTTGGCTTGGGGTAGATTTGTTCGGCCTTGCAAAAAGGCAAACCCGGCGTCTGAACCGCCTGAAGTAGCCGCAAGACACCCAGCCCTATCAGGGATGTGTTGACAATAGGCACACATTCCTAGTATCCTGGGGTTTGGTGAAGAGAACCTACCGGTGGGACCCTGAGAAGAACGCGAACCTCCTGCGGGAGAGAGGGATCTCTTTCGAAGAGGTCGTGTTCCATATGGAGCAGCAGCGCTTTTTGGGGATCGCTCGTGGGAAGGGGAAGTACTCTCACCAGCGGCAGTTCATCGTGGAAGTCAGCAAATACGTCTACATCGTCCCCTTCGTGGAAGAAGAGGACGGCCGGTGCTTTCTTAAAACCATCATTCCAAGCCGGAAGCTGACAAAAGACTTTCTCCTGGGAGGAGGTGAAGATGTCTCGGCATCCCCTGAGCAAAGAGGAAAGAGTGATCCTGGACGCCATTGAGGAGGGCCGGTGGGAAATTGTCCGGCCGACGCAGGGCGAGCTACAGCGCTACGCGGAGATCGCGCGCAACACGCTCCGGAAAAGCAAGCGGGTGAACATCCGGATTTCGGAAGCGGACCTGAGTGAAATCAAGAGCAGGGCGGCGCAGGAGGGGATGCCTTACCAGACGCTGATCACCAGTCTCCTCCACAAGTATATTTCGGGCCGGATGGCGGCCGCTTGAGTATACTGGTTGCTCGTGGTCAAGAAACAGGCGTTGCGGCGGCGTCTGCTCCGGCGGCTCCGCGGCCAGCCGGAGGCGGGGCGGCGGGCGAAGAGCCGGGCCATCGGGCGGAGGCTGCGGCGCCTGAAGGTGTACCGGCGGGCAAGGACCCTCCTGTGCTACGTCGCGTTCGACTGCGAGGTTGAAACGCTGCCGATCCTGCGGCAGGCGCTCTCCGATGGCAAGCGAGTGGCGGTCCCTGCGATCGTTCCTCCCAGCAAGCATCTCTTAGCGGTCGAGATCCGCGACCCGGACAGCGATCTGCGGGCCGGGCATTTTGGGATCCCGCACCCGCGGATGACGGCCAAGCGGGTCCCCCTGAAAAGGCTGGACTTGGTGGTGATGCCCGGCGTGGCGTTCGACCGGCGCGGGCACCGGCTGGGGCGCGGCGGCGGCTACTTCGACCGGTTCCTGAGCCGGCTGCCGCGGACGGCGCGGCGAGTGGGACTGGCGTTCGAGTTTCAGTTGCTGGATGAGCTGCCGGTGGAGAGTCATGACCTTCCGGCCTGCGCGGTGGTGACGGAGAAGAGAGTCATGAAATGAAGATCCTGATCGTCGGAGATGTGGTGGGCGCCCCCGGGCGGGACGCCGTGAAGGCGCTGGTGCCGATCCTGCGGGCGCGGCACAAGGCCGACTTCGTCATTGTGAACTGCGAGAACATAGCCGGCGGGGCCGGGGTGACGCCGAGGACCGCCGAGGAGCTGCTGGCCTGCCCCGGCATCGACATGATGACCAGCGGCCAGCACATCTGGCGCTACCGGGAGATCGGCCCCTACATGGACCGGGAGCCGCGGCTCCTGAAGCCGGTGAACTACCCGAAGGGGACGCCCGGCTTTGGGGCCCACGTCTACACGGCCAAGGGCGGGCAGAAGGTGGGCGTCGTGAACATCCTCGGGCGAGTCTTCATGGGGGTGGACGCTCTGGACGACCCGTTCCGCGTGGGGATGGAGGCGATCGAGAAGATCCGGAAGGAGACCCCGGTGGTCATCGTGGACATGCACGCCGAGGCCACCTCTGAGAAGGTGGTGATGGGCTGGTACCTGGACGGGTTCGTGAGCGCGGTGGTCGGCACGCACACCCACATCCAGACGGCCGATGAGAGGGTCCTGCCGAAGGGGACGGCGTACCTCACCGACCTCGGGATGACCGGCCCGTACGACTCGGTGATCGGGCGGGAGGTCGAGCCGGTGATGGAGAAGTTTTTGACCGGGATGCCGAGCAAGTTCGACGTGGCGACGAAAAACGTGAAGCTCTGCGGGGCGATCATCGAGGTGGACGAGAAGACCGGGAAGGCGCTGAAGATCGAGCGTGTGCAGGAGCAGTTCGGTGAGCCGGCTTAAGCGCATCGGCTCACCGAACTCCGAGGGGGAAACCACTGCCTGGTTTCCCCCTCGGTTCTCCTCCATCCGGCAAAAGCAATCGGTGCTGTGGGGGGGGATTTCCCATCCCCACACCCCCTCTTCCAAAGGAGTGATCCGAGACGTCGTCGCGCTGGCGCAGGAGCTGTGGCAGCGCGAGGTGCAGGCGGCGGGACGCCCGCGCCAGCCGGCGAAGGCGCGCGCGCGAGCCGCGCTGACGGTGAGGGACCTCCCCGTTGCCGAGCGGCCGAGGGAGCGGATGGCGAGGGCTGGCGCGGAGGGGCTGTCGGCGGCGGAGCTGGTCGCCTGCATCCTCGGCCGGGGCGTCTCCGGCGAGTCGGTCCTCACCACGGCCCAGCGCCTGCTCGGCCGGTTCCAGTCCCCGCAGGGGATCGCCGGCGCCTCGCTGGAGGAGCTGATGCAGGTGCGCGGCGTGGGGCTGGCCAAGGCGGTCCAGCTCAGGGCCGCCTGCGAGCTGGGCAGGCGCGCGGCGCTGGACCCGGCGGAGGCGCGAGGGCAGCCGGTCGCGATGGCGGAGGACGCCATGCGGCTTGCCCGCCGGCACCTGGCGGGGAAGAAGAAGGAGCATTTCATCCTGCTCCTGCTGGACAGCCGGCGCCGGCTGATCCGCGCGGCGGAGATCTCTGTGGGCACGCTCGACATGAGCGTGGTGCACCCGCGCGAGACCTTCCGCGAGGCGATCTCCGCTGGCGCCGCGGCGATCCTGCTGGCGCACAACCACCCCTCCGGCGACCCGGCCCCCAGCGCGGAGGACCTGGAGCTCACGCGCCGCCTCATGGAGGCCGGCCGGCTCCTCGGGATCCCGGTGCTGGACCACCTGATCGTGGGAGGCCGCGGGTGCCTGAGCCTGCGGCAGAATGGGTTCCTGGCTTTCTCCGACGGCGAGAGGGAGCTCTCGTGAGGACGCGGCGCTACGTCCTGCGAACCTCTTCTTCCCGCGCGGCGGGAGTCGCCGAGCCGTCCGTCAGCGACACCGACGCTTTTGGCGACGGGGCGGAGGCCCGGCGGGTCTACACGGTCACGGAGCTGACGGCCCGGATCCAGGATCTCCTGGAGGGAGAGTTCACCGGTGTCTGGGTGGAGGGGGAGGTGTCCCAGATGACCGTCTCCACCAAGGGGCACATGTACTTCAGCCTGAAGGACGCCAACGCCCTGATCCGCTGCGTGGTCTGGAGGGATGCGCGCGAGCGGATCCCGTTCAAGGTCGAGCAGGGCCTGCAGGTCGTCTGCCTCGGGCGGGTGAGCGTCTATGCCCAGCGCGGCGACTACCAGCTTTACGTGGACCGGCTCGAGCCCAAGGGGATGGGGGCCCTGCAGCTGGCCTTCGAGCAGCTCAAGGAAAAGCTCCAGAAGGAGGGGCTCTTCGCTGAGGAACGGAAGCGCCCCCTGCCGGCGTTCCCGGAGCGCGTGGGGATCGTCACCTCGCCGCGCGGCGCTGCGATCGACGACATGCTCAAGGTGTTCGACGGCGCGGGCCCCGCTGGTCGCCTGCGCGCGGTGCTGTATCCCTCCCGCGTGCAGGGAGCGGGCGCCGCGGAGGCGGTTGCGCGCGGGATCCGAGAGCTGAACCAGCTGGAGGGGCTGGATCTCCTGATCGTGGGCCGGGGCGGCGGCTCGCTGGAGGACCTGTGGGCTTTTAACGAGGAGCCGGTGGCGCGGGCGATCTTCCAATCGCGCCTTCCGGTGATCTCCGCCGTCGGGCACGAGAAGGATGTGACGATCTCGGACCTCGTGGCCGATGTGCGCGCCGCCACCCCGACCAAGGCGGCGGAGATCGTGCTGGCCCAGCGGCAGGAAGCGCTGGACCGGCTGCTGGCGGCGCTCGAGGAGCCGGCCTTCACCCAGCCGGAGGAGTGGCTGGCGGAGTTGTCCGAAAAAACGGACGAACTGGCCGCCGGGCTGCTGGAGGGTCTGGAACAGCCGCTGCTCACCTCGGCGCACCGCGTGAAGGCGCTGCACGGCGAGCTCCTCGGCTGCTCGCCGCAGGCGGTCATCCTCCACCAGGCGGAGCGGCTCCACCGCCTGCAGGGCACGCTGGTCAGCGGGGCGGCGCGCGTGCTGGAGCAGGCGGCGGACGCGGTGCACGGGCTGGCCGGCCGTCTGCACGCGCTCTCTCCGCTGGCGGTGCTGGCCCGGGGCTATTCGATCACCTTTGACGGGCAGGGGAGGATCGTGAAGCGGGCCGGCTCCGTGCGGTCCGGCGATACCCTCCAGACACGGCTCCACCGCGGGCGGATCACGAGCCGGGTGGAGAGGACGGAATAAGGCGACAGGGACTGTCCCCGAAGGAGGACTGTCCCTGAAGTTGGAGGGGCCATGGCAACCAAAGCGAAGGGCGGGTTCGAGCAGTCACTGGAGCGGCTGGAGGCGATCGTGGAGGAGCTGCAGGGGGACGAACTCCCCCTGGAGACGCGCCTCAAGCGGTTCGAGGAGGGGGTGGCGCTGGTGCGGGAGTGCAAGAAGGCGCTCGAGCAGGCCACCAAGAAGGTCGAGGTGCTGGTGAGGTCCTCGGGCGGGAAGCTGGAGACCCGGCTCTTCGACGAGGTCCGGGAGCGCCTGCGCGAGACCGGCACCGGCGAGCACGACGCCGGCGAGGAGAAGGGAACCGACTAGGGATGGTGAAGGTCCGGTTCGCCCCCAGCCCCACCGGGTACCTGCACGTGGGCAGCGCCCGGACGGCGCTGTTCAACTGGCTCTTCGCCAAGCACGAAGGCGGCCGGTTCCTGCTCCGGATCGAGGACACCGACCTCGCCCGCTCCAAGAAGGAGTTCCTGGATGAGATCCTGGACTCCCTGCGCTGGCTGGGGCTCCACTGGGACGGCGAGGCGGTCTTCCAGGGCAAGCGGGCCCAGGAGGGGGTCTACCGGCAGGCGGCGGAGAAGCTTTTGGCTGAAGGCAAGGCCTACCAGGACGGCAAGGCGATCCTGCTGAAGATCATGCCGGGCGAGCTGATCACCTTCGAGGATGCGGTGCACG
>CAYJUA010000068.1:0-8348 GCA_964373295.1 uncultured Planctomycetia bacterium | reverse complement strand
CCGAAGGCGGGAGGGCGCGCAGGCGCGCAGCGGTGGAAACGGAGACGGCCTGCGTTACCGGGAAGCCTGCGTTACATCCTAGATCTCCGAGGCTCCGCCGCGGAGCGCCGAGCACCCAGCCCCGGATGGCCGCGTCGCGAATCCCCCCGGCCCCCGGCCGGCCTCCTCGGGCCATCTCCCGGCGGCCCTGGCGGTGGAGGGGCGGGGTCACGGGTTTTCCTCGACTTTAAAGGCCTTGATCTGGAGCCAGGAGAGGACCATCGTGATCACGAAGAGGATGTAGCCCACCGCCGAGGCGTGGCCCATGTCGAAGCGGTGGAACCCGGTCTCATAGAGGTACCAGACCACCGTCGTCGTGGCCCCGAGCGGCCCCCCCTGGGTCATGGCGAAGATCTCCGGGAAAACCTGCAGGGCCCGGATCGTGTTGATCACCGTGGCCAGGAGGACGATCGGCTTCAGCTGCGGCAGGGTGATGTACCGGAACTTCTGCCAGTCGTTGGCCCCGTCGATGGAGGCCGCCTCGTACAGCTCGATGGGGATCGTCTGCAGGCCCGCCAGGAAGAGGACCATGTAGTACCCGAAGCTGGCCCAGACGTTCATCCACATGATCGAAAACAAGGCCCATTGCGTGTTCAACAACCAGGGGGGATTGGGTACGGGCAGTTGGAGCTTTTGCAGAGCCCAGTTGAACAGACCATCCTGAGCGTACAGGTAGGTGAAGATCGTGGCGATGACGATCACCGAGGTGGCCACCGGCAGGAACATCCCGGCCTGGTACAGCCGCTTGAACGGGACCTTCTGGTTGATCAGCACCGCCGCGAACAGGGCCAGCGCCATCGTCGGGGGGATGGATCCCGCCGCGAAGAAGAGGGTGTGCCCCAGGGCCTTCAGGAACTCCGGCTCCCGGAAGACGTCCCAGAAGTTGCGCAGGCCGACGAAGCCGAACTCCGAGGTGAGCAGGTTGTACCGGGCGAAGCTGAGGACGAAGGAGTGGACCAGCGGGATCAGCATGAAGGCCAGCACCGTGATGACCCACGGCGAGATGAAGACCCCGCTGATCCACAGGCTGTACGCGGAGTGGCGCGCCGCCGACCGCCCCCCCCTGCGCCACTTCAGGAGCCACAGGGCCAGGGGGACCCCGAGGAGGAGGATCAGGAACCCGGCGAAGATCAGGGTGTCGCTGAACCGGCCCCCGGTCTCCCGGATCGCCAGCATCTTGTTGATGTCGGCGGCCGCCACGCGAAGGACCGCCTCCGGCTCCCCGCCGTTTAAGATCACCTCCTCGACCGCCCGGGTGATCCGCTCCTGCATCTGGACCCAGTGCGGGTGGGCGGGGGGCGCCACGGCAAACTGCACCTGCTCGAAGAAGACCTTCTGCTCCGGGTGGGTGGCGTAGTAGGGGTGCTGCGCCGCCGACCGGGCCGTGGGGATGATGTTCCGCTGGGCCTCCACGATGGCCATCGCCTGCTCCTCCGCGGCGAGGAACCGGGCCAGCTCCAGCGCCGCCTCCCGATGCTGAGAGCTCTTCAGGATCACCAGCATCTCGCCGCCGGCGAAGGAGGCGGGGGTCCCGCGGCGCTCGGACGGCCGGGGCACCAGCCCGACGCCGAAGTTCAGCGTGGGGTTCATGCGGGGGATCACCGCCAGGTTCCACGCCCCGGAGATCTGCACCCCCACCCTGCCCTCGGCGAAGAGCTGGTTTACCTGCGGCTGGCGCTCCACCAGGGAGTGGGCCTTCAGCGACTGGTAGAAGCGCAGGGCCTCCACCACCGGCGGCTGGTCCAGCAGGCACCGCGTCCACTCCCTGTCCAGCACCTGCCCGCCGTTGCCCCAGGCGAAGGGGAGGAACTCCTGCCAAGGGGCGTACGCCTCCCCCACGTGGATGCCGAAGCCGTAGATTTCGTCGCCGAGCGCGTCCACCGCCTGGGCCGCCTTCAACAGCTCCTCCCACGTCGCCGGCGGCGCGTCCGGGTTCAGCCCCGCCCGCGCGAACAGCTCCCGGTTGTAGAAGAGGACGCGGGTGCCGGCGAGCCACGGGATCCCGTAGATGCGGTCCCGGTAGGTCACCGGGTCCCACAACATGAACTGGCCCTTGAACGGCGCCGTCTCCTCGGTGATATCGGCGAGGACCCCGGAGGAGGAGAACTGCGGCACCCAGTCGGTGCCCAGCTCCAGCAGGTCGGGCGGGTTCCCGGCGGCGATCGAGGTGATGATCTTGTCGAGGCCGAAGTCCCAGGAGAGCTGCTGGAACCGGACGCGGACGCCGGGGTGCTGCTTCTCGAACTTGTCGAGGAGGGAGCGCATCAGCTCCTCGCCGACCGACAGCTCCCAGAACTCCAGCGTGACCTCCTCCGCGGCGGCCTGCCCGGGGGCCGGCCCCAGCAGGCCGGCGGCGAGAGCGAAGAGGCAGAGGAAAAGGGGGGCGAGCCGTCTCATGAGGCATCTATCATATAATAAATTCCGATGAAACCTCGACTGCTGATCGCCTGCGACTTCGACGGCACGGTGACGCGCCAGGACACCCTGGTGCAGATCCTGGACCGGTACGGAGACCCGGACTGGAGGAAGATCCAGGAGCGCGTGATCTCCGGCGAGATCCCGATCCGGGAGGGCCTGGAGCGTGAGATGGCGTCCGTACGCGCCAGCGCCGAGGAGCTGCGGGACCTGCTGGCCGCCCGGGTCGAGGTGGAGCCGAGCTTCCCTCCGTTCCTGGCGGGCATGAGGGAGCGGGGGATCCCCGTGGTGCTGCTCAGCGGCGGATTCGACCTTTGCGTCGAGACCGTTATGATAAAATCAGGCGCTTGGCCGGTCCCTTTTCTGGCCAACCGGTTGCGGCGGAACAACAGCTCGTGGGAGGTGGTCTTCCCCTACCCCTCCGCCGCCTGCGCCGCCTGCGGCCACTGCAAGGGGGACCCGATCCGGGCGTGGAAGAGACAGGGGTATGTCACGGTCTTCGCCGGCAACGGCGTGACCGACCGGTGCGGGGCGCGGGCGGCCGACCTGACCTTCGCCAAGGATGAGCTGGGCCGGTGGTGCGCGGGCCAGGAGATCGCCGCGGCCGGCTACCTCACGTTCGACGACATCGAGCAGGAGCTGAAACAGCGAGCATGGCTGTAAAGAGATCGTTCGCGATGATGGCATTCCTGCTTCTCCTCCCTCCGCTTCCCGGCACCGCGCTGGCCTCGGTCCAGCAGGAGGTCTACATCACCGGCCACGTCCAGTCCTTCGGCGGGTACAGCTTCACCGAGGCGGTCTCGTTCGACATCCGGGAGCCGGGCAAGCAGGAGGTCGGGCGGATCGTGGTGGACGGCCTGTACAACGGGGAATACCCCTGGATAATGCGGGCCTACACCGACAACCTCCGGTTCTCCGGCATCGCGGGCCGGGTCGGCAAGCCCTCCCCGGCCGGCCTGGTCTCCAAGGACGGCGCCTACGCGATCCCCCTCTTCCTCAATACCCCCAACCTCGGCGAGGATGCCTGGCGGCGGATCCCTGACCTCAACGAGCGGGACTATTCCCCGTACCGGGCCGACGCCGACCCCGGCGCGGAGGCCGCCTACACCGACCTGATCGTGATGGGAATCGACCCCCGCAACGGGACCTGGGTGGCCGGGCCGGACGGGCTCGTCCAGACGTACGACGACAACCTCCTGGGGGACCTCACCATCGCGACCCCGTTCGAGATGATCCTCCGCGCCGACGTGCCTCCCACGGCGCCCCGGGCCGAGTACGAGACCACCCTCTACCTGGAGATCGTGCCCGCGCCGTGAGGGCGACACGGAGTTTGCTTCGGCCCCTGTGGGGCCTCGCAATGACAGCATGCCTCTTTGCCCCCCCCGTCCTCGCGGTGGAGGTGGAGCCGGCCCGGCTGGAGCTGACCGTCCCGCTGGGCGAGCCGACCCAGGCGGAGCTCAAGATCACCAACACCGGCCCGAGGCCGGTGGGCGTCCGGCTCAGCGCCGGCCCGTACCGCCATTTCCAGCAGGGCCTGCGGATCCCCACGGCTCAGGACTGGATCACCTTCGAGCCCTCCTTCTTCACGCTGGCCCCGGACGCCGTCAGCACGGTGGCGGTCATCGCCCACCCGCCCGGCTCGCTGGCCGATGACCCCGCCGGAGAATACCTGGCGGCGATCCTGGTGGACGAGCTGCCGGCGGAGGAGCCGGAGCGCGCGGGGTTGAGCCGGATCTCGGTCGTGCCGCGGATCGCCCTGCCCGTTTACCTGCGGATCCTGGGGCGCGAGCGGGTGGAGGTGGAGATCACCGGCCTGTCGGCGCAGGTGGCCCAGCCCCTCACCGGGGACGGGGCCAGGCGATCGGCGGAGCTTCTCCGGCTGGACACGACCCTGAAGAACGGCGGGAGCGTCCACACGCGGCCCGCCGGCAACCTGGCCGTCTTCAACGCGGAGGGCCAAGTCGTCCGGGCCGTCGGGCTGGGCCGCTCCCCGCCCCTTCTGCCCACGGCCACCCTGACCATCCCCACGCTCCTGCCCCTGCCCGACCCCGGGCGGTACAAGGCGGTGGTGACGGTGGAGGCGCAGGACGGGCAGCTCCTCCAGAGGGAGCACCGCTTTGAGGTGACGGGGGAGGGGGAAGTGATTCCGGGGGCGACCCCGTGAGATCCCGATGGGCGCTCCGCTGCTTCCATGCCCTGACGCTCCTCCTGCTCGCTGCCCCCTGCGCGTTTGCGGCGAAGAACCTCCGCATCGTCTCCGCCAGCTACGATCAGTATTTCCACCGTTCGGAGGCCCCCACCTTCCTCGTCACCGTCCAGAACAATGAACCCACCAATGAAGGGGTGGAGCTGGTCATCATCTCGAACAACCTGGACACCGAAGAGGAATCGGTTCTGGCCGATGTCGGAAGCGGGGCCGGAGTGGTGCTTGCAAACGGAGGGACCTTCACCTTTCAGACAGCGGTGGGTCCTCTGGCTGCCGGAATCTACACCCTGACCTTTCGAATTCTCGACGGGGACGCAGCCCGCTCGGATCAGCTCCGGGGGAAATTCCCCATCCACATCGGCACGGAGACGGAATCCCTGCGCGTCTTCCCCGACGTGATCAACCTGGGGACGATCCCGCCGGGGCGGTACATGCACCCGATCCCGGTGGAGGTGAGCTGGAGCTACTTCCGCTTCAACGAGCTGCGCCGCGGCCAACCCTTCACCATCCGTATCTACAGCGACAACGCCGGCCGGTTCGGAGGGGTCCCGGGGGCGGTGGCCAAGGTTTCGCCCGCCGGGATTGTCCACATGAGCGGCCGGTACGCGCTCCCCCTCAAGACCTGGAACCTGAACTACGGCCCGGACATCCAGGAGACCGGATGGGACGCCACGCTGGCCGGCCCTCCGCCGGTGGAGGAGGACGACTACTGGCTGGGCCCGCCCCTGCTCGAGGGGAATCGGAACCTGAACTCTGCTTCGTGGGCGCGGGTGCCGGACCTGACCGACATGACCGCCAACCCCATCGGCTGGCGGCGGCTGATAGGCGAGGACGCCTACGACAGCCGCTTCGTCTCCGACCTCAACCTGACCGGGGATTTCACCCTGCGCAGTCCCTTCACCTTCTACATGGCCACGGAGGCCGGGGCCACCGCCGTGGAGGGGGTGTACAGCGCCACGCTGATCGTGGAGCTGTGGTCGCCGTGAGCAATCTCTGTGTCGCGCAGAGGTTGCTTCGAGTGCTCTGCACCCTCGCAATGACAATCGCCTCCATCTGCCCCGGCCCCTCGCGGGCCTTTGCCGCCGAGCCCGCGAACGACTACATCCTCCAGATGGCGAAGGCCGATTACTTCCTCCGCCAGCGGGAGTTCGGCCAGGCCGCGGAGGAGCTGGGGGAGATGTCCAAGGAACGGCACGGAGACGCCCTCTTCCTGAAGTACACCGGCCGCGCCGTCGGCGGGCTCTACGGCGGCCGCCCGAAAGAGAACGTCTACCGCAGCCGGCTCCGGGTGACCGGGCACAAGAAGGACGCCGACTCCCGTTCCGACCAGTCCTCCGATTCCCACGGCCTGCACGCCAGCGAACACCTGGAGGCCGACATGGAGGGGGAACGCAGGCGGCGGGGGAGATTTGTGATGGACCTGGAGGGCTTCAAGAACGGGCACAACGACCTCCGCTACCGGACCCTCCTGGCCGACTTCTACCGGGGCGACAGCCACTTCGCCATCGGCGACTCCGCCAGCTTCCCCTCCCCCTTCTTCCTGCGGGGCTCCCGACTGCGGGGCCTCCACGCGCTCCTGCCCGGTGACCGGCACGAGTTCCAGGCGGTGGCCGGCGCCTACCCCGTCTGGCTGGAGGACCGGGATGAGTACATCTACCCCCGGGAGGTCTACGGCCTGCGCGACAAGTGGATCCTCTTCGACGAGCGGGTCCGGGCGGCCGGCAGCTTCGTGCAGACGCGGGACACGGGAAGGATCCGCACCGAGGACGGCGCCAACCCCGGGGCCCGGACAGGCGTGGCCAACCAGGTCCGGGACAACCTTGTCCTCTCCTTCGACCAGGAGGTCAAGCTGATCCCTCAGGTCTGGTACCTCAAGGCCTCGGAGGCCTGGAGCGACACCGACGACGACCTGAACGACAACCGCTTCGGCGACTCCGCCAAGCTCAAGGACTCCGCCTTCCGGGTGGAGTCCCTGATGGTCCAGCCGTGGGCGCAGATCATCAGCAAGTACGAGCGGACCGGCCCCGATTTCGTCCTGCTGACGGATTTGCCCTCAGGGGCGGTGAATAACCCCAAGACCTTCACCGTGGACCGCCAGATCATCGAGCACGCCTTGGACTTCAAGCCCCTGGGTCCCTTCGACCTGGACCTGGAGGCGAACTGGTACCGGAACAACCTGGGCAACAGGGTGGACGTCGAGATGACGCGGCAGGCCTGGTACACGGCCGAGTTGGGGGTGCGGATGCCCCACGGCTGGCCCCGGCCGCGGATGCGCGCTTCGATGATCGACACCGTCTCGTCGCCGGGGCCGGTGAACTACCCCCGCCAGACCCGCACGGTCCTCCTCCACCCGGAGGTTTCCAAATCTCTTGGCGGGTGGCATGTCACCGGCTTCGCCGACTACCAGAACGAGACGCCGATGCAGGACAAGGGGAGCTTCAGCGCGGAGGAGCGCTGGTCGCTGGGCACCCGGCTGGCCACAACGCTGAACGAGCGCTTCACCTTGAGCCCCCACTACACCTACCGGGCCGCCGACGAGGACGTCGACCTCACGACGGACGGGCGCCTGGACCGCAAGCGGGTCACCTCCATCCGGCACGAGACCGGGGTCAGCACCTCGTGCCGCCTGTGGGACACCGCCTCGGTGGGATTGAGCTACGACTTCCTCAAGGGGAAGCTGCCGGAGTACACGAGCCCGCGGCTCGTCCACACCCAGGGCCACTCCGGCACCGCCAGCTTCACCTGGCCGCACTCCCGCAAGTTCTGGGGCAACCGCAGGAAGCTCACCTTCTTTCCCGCCCTCCTCTTCCACTTGACCGACCTCGACCAGGACCAGGGCCGGCGCCCGCTGGTGACGAGCCGGCTCTCCATGGGCTACGAGGTGTTCGGGGACTGGAAGGTGGAGCTCATGGGCGAGTCCCGCTACGACACCAACGAGGACACCGACCGCGTGCACACCGAGGAGTCCCGCCTGTGGCTCCGCTGGTCCTCGGAGTGGCGGTAAAACCAGTCCGCTTCTTACAAACCCACTTCTCGCTTACGCTGGCGGCTTGCTGTAGGAGAAGTGGGTTTGTAAGAAGCGGACTGCCTTTAGCGGGCGGTGACCTGCGGGAGCGACTGCAGGGCCTTCAGGAGCTGCTGGATCTCTTCCTTCATCTTCGCGGTGGCGGCCCAGGTCTCCTTGACGAACCCATCCTCCTTGGCCGGCTTGTGGGCGAGGGCGTAGTCCTCGATCACCTCCGCGCCGCGGTGGTCGTCCTTCTCCTTGGAGCTCTGGACCTGCCCCGCGATCTTCTCCTGCTGGGCCGATAGGGCCCGGAGCAGGTCCTTCACCTCGGTCCCCGGGAACTCGGACAGGAGCGCCTTCCGCTCATGCTCCCAGCGGGGGCTGGAGCCGGCCCGCTCCAGAAGGCCGGCGACCTCGCCGGTCCTGCGCGCGGCCACGAGGGCCGAGAGCTCCCGCTTGAGGCCCAGGAGCCCGTAGTACCGGATGTAAAAGGTGTAGGCCTCGATGCCCCGCTTGCGGCTGGCCTCCGACATGTAGCTCTTCCCCAGGCCGGCCACCTCCTTCGAGGTGTAGACCTCTTTGCCGGAGGCCTTCTCAAGGCGCTTCCGTGCGTCCGCCATCATCTCGACGATCTCCGGCCGGAAAACCTCGAAGTCGAACGGAGAGCGGCGGGCCTTGTTC
>CAYJUA010000067.1:0-8547 GCA_964373295.1 uncultured Planctomycetia bacterium | reverse complement strand
GAACTCCAGCTTGTAGAATTTCGAGGGGTCTTTCGGGTCCGGCTCGTCCGCGGAGCCGTCGTAGAGCTTCAGCAGAACCCGCCGCTCCTCGGGCAGCGGGATGAACTCCCCGTGCTGCGCCACGATCGTGCGGGTGGACCGGCCCTTCTGCGGCTCGTAGATCCGCACGCGGTGCAGGCGGTTGCCCTCCACCCGGTAGACGAACAGGATGTACGGCTTGAACTCCTTGATGGAGGTCCCGGCCTCCAGGAACGCCGTGGGGTTGCGGATGCCGATGTCCAGGAGGAGCTGGCGGGTGGCGTAGTGCGACCACGGAACGATCTGCGTGTTGATGGGGACCAGCGCGAGGCTCACGAGGAAGCCGACCAGGAGCACCGGCGCCGCGATCGCGCCGAAGCCGATCCCGCAGGCCTTCATCGCCAGGATCTCCCGGTCGCTGGAGATCCGCCCGAAGGCCAGCAGGGTCCCCGTGAGGACCGCCATGGGGACCGTGTAGCTCAGGAGCGTGGGGACGAGCAGGACGAACATCTCCAGGATCGCGAAGGGGGAGACCCCCTTGTTGATGAGGAGGTCGGTCAGGCGGACCAGGTTCCCCACGAGGAGGATGAAGGTGAACAGCCCCAGCGCCATCCCAGTGGGCTGGAGCGTCTCGCGGAGCAGGTAGTTGCGCAGGATCCTCATCGGAGGGGTCAGCCCCGGGCCAGGGTGACCGCCGTGACGCGCGCCGCCCCGGCTCGCTTGAGGGCCCGGGCGCAGGCCTCGGCCGTGGCCCCGGTCGTCATCACGTCGTCCACGAGCAGGAGGCGCGCCGCCGCGAGGGAGGGATCCGGGTCGGCGCTGAAGGCGCCCCGCACGTTGCGGAACCGCTCCCGCCGGGACAGTCCCGGCTGGGCGTGGGTGGGCAGGGCTCGCCGGAGCAGGCCGGGCCGGTAGGGCAAGCCCAGCTCTCCGGCCAGCCGCCGCGCCAGCGCCTCGGCCTGGTTGAACGTCCGCTCCCGCAGCCGGGTGGGGTGCAGGGGCACCGCCGTCACCGCGTCGGCCGGATCCCCGCCCACGCCACGGCGGGCGGCCCGCGCCAGCTCCCGCCCGAGGAAGGGGACCAGCCGGAGCATGCCGCGGTATTTCAGCGCCTGCACCAGCTCCCGCGCCGCCCCCTCGTACGCCCAGAGGTGGATGGCGCCGTCCAGGGACGAGCCGCGCCCGGGGCGGGCCGGCAGCGCCCAGGGCAGGCGCGCCCAGCACTCGTCACAGAGCGGGCGTTCCTCAGGGTCCTCCGGGGACCCGCCGCGGCAGCCGGGGCAGAGGGTGGGAAACAGCAGGGAGCGCATTCCCAGGGAGATCTCGGCGAGCATGCGTCGAGGATAGCACCGCTTCGACAGCGGGTCAATTTCGCCAGGCATCTCTCCCCGCCCCGCCAGGGTCGGGGGTCGCTCCGCGCCTGCCTCGGCTGGGGCGCTCGGCGCTCCGCTTCCCCCATCCCCTGCCGGGGCGAAGAGAGTCCAGGCGTCAGCCGGACCGCCATGCCGGGTAGCGTGCTCCGCGCTTGGGGGAGGGGCGGGCGCGGAGGAGGATGGCCGGCTTGACAAGGCGCGAGTCCGACGGCTAGAATGAATCTCAACCTAAACAGAGGAGGGCAATGGCACGATGTTCCGCGCGCTGTGTTTGGCTGCAATCCTTGTGATGTCCCTGGCGCTCCTGCCGGCGGCCGGCCTGGCAGAGGGCGAATCGGCAGGTTCCGACACGGCGGCTTCCGCGGTCTCCGTGGAGGCGACCGAGGCGGCGGCCCCGCCCATGCCGGAGGCCGTGCCGGAGGCGGCGCCCATCGTCCCGCCCGCCCTGAAGCCGATCACCATCACCTTCAGCGGGGAGCTGACCGCCGTGAGCGCGGGCGCCACCCCGGCCACGGTGACCGTGCAGGACCGCTACGGGGTGAAGAAGGAGATCACCGTCCCGGCTGAGGCGAAGGTCACGCAGGGGACCGCGGCCAAGGGGCTGGCGGACCTGAAGGCCGGCGACAAGCTGACCGTCGAATACACCTACGATGTGGCGACGGGCCAGCGGACGGCGATCTCCATCTCCGTCGGCGAGGCGGCTCCCGCGGCGCAGTAAGAAGCGCAATCCCGCAGCGATTCGATAGGGTCAGGCGTCCTTTTCACGTCGCCGTGAAAAAGCGTCTGGCCCCTTTTCACTCTCCGGCGCCTTCATGAAAACTGAGCCATCCATCCCCGTCGGCATCGAGCAGATCGCGGCGCGCTGCCGGCATTTCGGCCCCTGCGGCGGCTGCAGCCTTCAGCACCTGGAGTACCCCCGGCAGGTCGAGTGGAAGGCGCGGACGATCCAGGAGGCCTTCCGCAGGGAGGGGCTGTCCGGCCTGCTCCCTCCCCTCGAGGTGTCCCCCATGGAGGAGCCGTGGGCCTACCGGAGCAAGATGGAGTTCACGTTCGGGCAGGGGGGGGAGCGGGTCACGCTGGGCCTGCACCAGCGGGCCAGCTTCCAGCGGATCGTGGACATCCAGCACTGCGACATCGCGCCGGAGCCGGTGAGCGCCCTCCTGCTGGCGATCAAGGAGGCGGCCAACCGCTTCCCCCTCCCATCGTACAGCCCGAAGACCCACGAGGGGTTCTGGCGGTACGCCGTGGTCCGCGCCACCCGGGCCGCCGGGGAGCTGATGCTCCTCCTGGTGACGAACGACGGCCCGCGCGAGCCGGTGGAGGCGATGGCGGAGTCCCTCCCCCGGCGGGTGCCGGCGCTGAAGTCCATCCACTGGGGGATCTCGACCAAGGTCTCCGATGTGGCGCAGACGGAGCGGATGTCGCTCCTCTGGGGGGCCGGGGAGTTGGAGGATCAGGCGGGGCCCATCCGCTTCCGGGTGGGGCCTTCCCACTTCATCCAGCCGAACCTGGCGCTCGCCGAGCAGATGTACGAGACGATCCGCCGGGAGGCGGGCCTCACCGGCCGGGAAGCGGTGTACGACCTCTACTGCGGGATCGGGCTCATCGCCCTCTCCATGGCCTCGTCGGCGAAGGTGGTGTACGGGGTCGAATCGGAGCCGGAGAACGTCGCCGCGGCCGACCGCAACGCCGCCCTGAACGGGATCCAGAACGCCGTTTTCCTGGCCGGCAAGGTGGAGGACATCCTGAAGGGGCGGGCCCTCTTCCGGGCGGGGCCGGCGCCGGACGTCGTCGTCCTGGACCCCCCGCGGGCCGGCCTGCACCGGGAGGTCTTCGCGCCCCTGCTCCAGGCGCGGGCGCCGCGGCTGATGTACCTCTCCTGCAACCCGGCGAGCCTGGCCCGGGACCTCAAGGTCATCCTCGAGCGGGAGCCGCGCTACCGGGTGGAAAGCGCCCGGTTTTTTGATTTCTTCCCGCACACCACGCACGCCGAAGTCCTGGTACAATTGAGAACGCGATGAAACCTGAGAACAGCAACCACGTCAAGGAGGCGAAGATCTTCTCGCTGGTGCTGATCCCCCTGCTGGGGCAGTACGTCTTGACCCTGGAGGAGGTGGGGGGCCAGCGGCTGGTCCCCATCTGGATCGGCGTCAACGAGGGCAACGCGATCGGCCTCAAGCTGCAGGACGAGCACCTGCCCCGCCCGATGACCCACGACCTGATGGGCAACATCCTCAAGCAGCTCGGGGTCAAGGTGGAGCGGATCACGATCTCCGACCTGCGCAACGGCACCTACTACGCGGTGATCACCCTGGGCGCCGGCGCCAAGCGGTTCGACATCGACTCCCGCCCGTCCGACGCCATGGCGCTGGCGGTGCGGACGAACACCCCGATCTTCGTCGACGAGAAGGTCCTCAAGAAGTGCCCCATCATCATGAAGCCGATCAGCGAAGAGGAGGTCGTGAAGTTCAAGGACCACCTCCAGAACCTGAAGCCGGAGGATTTCTTCAAGGGGCTGGAGGGCAAGCCGGGGGAGAAGGGCGAGAAGGAGCCCCCTCCCCCCGCCCCCGCCGGCTGAGCTTCACCCGCCGCGTCAGGTATACTCTAGGCAATGGCGATCATCCGGCTGGTGAACGAATCGGACGCGGGGGGGAGGGTCAAGGAGATCTTCCAGGAGATCAAGGAGACCCTGCAGATCCCCTTCGTCCCGGACCTGTTCCGCGCGCTGGCGAACCGGCCGGAGCAGCTGGAGGCGGTGTGGGCGCAGATCCGGGGGCTGTTCGGGTCCGGCGCCCTGGACGTGAAGACCAAGGCCCTCGTGTCCCTGGCCGTGGCGGCGGCCCAGCGGAGCTCCTACTTCGTGGCGATCCATTCGATGCTGCTCAAGCGCCTGGGGGCCGCCGACGAGGAGATCGCCGAGCTCCTGGAGGTGGCGAGCCTCTCCACTGCGCTGAACACGCTGGTGAGCGGTTTGGGCCTAGAGCCGGAGCTCTGAGGCCGGGTGCACTAATGCGTGACGCGCTGAAGAAGCCCGCGGTGACCGGGTCGGCCGGGACACTGCCCCCGCTCCCCCCCCTCCCGCTGCCGCACGTGCGCCCGATCCTCTGCGGCTCGGAGATCTGCGGGAGCCTGGAGGCCGGCTCGGCCCGCGAGTGGATCATCACCAACGGGCTGGGCGGCTACGCCTCCTCGACGGTGCTGGGCCTGAACACCCGCCGGTACCACGGCCTGCTGGTGGCCGCCGCCCGCCCGCCGGTCCACCGCGTGGTGCTGCTCTCCAAGGTGGAGGAGACGGTGGTGACGCCGGCGGGGCGGCACGAGCTCTCCTGCAGCCGGTACGCCGGCATGGTCCACCCGGAGGGCCACCGCTACCTGGTGGAGTTCCGGCTGGACCCGTGGCCCACCTTTTTTTACAGGGTCGGTGAGATCTTGCTGGAGAAGTCGGTCTTCATGCTGCCCGGCGAGAACGCCACGGTCGTCGGCTACACCCTGCACGCGGCGCCGGGCACGGTGGAGCTGATCGTGCGCCCCCTGACCGCGCTGAGGGGCTTCCAGGACCTCAGCGAGGAGAACGACACCCTGCACCCGGAGATCGTCGAGCAGAGACCGGACGTCCTGGTCCTGCAGCCGTACGAGAACTTCCCCACCCTGATGATCCACCACAACGCCGAGCTCGTGGAGCCGTCCGCCTGTTGGTACAACAACTTCGAGTACACGGAGGAGAGGGAGGGGCCGGCCCCGGCCGGCGCCTCCGCCGCGGAGGCGCACGCCCGCGAGGACCTCTGGTCCCCGGGATACCTGCGCTACCTCCTCCAGGCGGGGGAGTCCTGCACGCTGGTCGCCTCCACAGGGCGGAAGGGGACGGGGGATTTCTTCTTCCACCGCCGCCGGATGGAAAATACCCAGCTCATGCTCGCCCAGCAGATCGTCCCGCCCGGGTCCGGCCCGCTGGCGGCGCGGCTGGCCTGGACCGCGGACACCTTCGCCGCTCACCGCTCCCTGCAGGAGCCGGCGGTCGCTCACCTCCTCGCCGGCTTCCCCTGGCTCACCTCCTGGGGCCGTGACGCCCTCATCGCCCTGCCGGGGCTGGCCCTGTGCACGCACCGGTTCGACCTGGCCCGGTCGGTCCTGGAGACCCTGGCCTCCCACGTTAAGGAAGGGCTCATCCCGGTCCGCTTCTCCGAAGAGGACGGTTCGCCGGAGTACGACTCGGCGGACACCTCCCTGTGGTTCGTCTGGGCCGTCTGGCATTACCTGCGGGCCACCCGGGACATGCGCTTCGTCTCCAAGAAGTTGCTCGACCCCCTGCAGGACATCCTGGAGGGGTACCTGCGGGGAACCCAGTTCGGCATCGGGATGGACGAGGATGGGCTGATCCACCTGAGGGATGAGGAGATTCCGCTGACCTGGATGGACGCGCGGGAGCCCGGGGGGGACCCCGAGACGCCCGGCCGGGCCGTGACCCCGCGGGCCGGCAAGCCGGTGGAGGTGAACGCCCTCTGGTACTGCGCCCTGATGGTCATGGGGTTCGTGGCCGATCGCCTGAAGCTGAAGCGGGCCAAGGCCTACAGCCGGCTGGCCCGCCTGGTCCAGCAGAACTTCCTGCGCACCTTCGTCTCTCCCCGCGGGTTCCTCTACGACCGCGTCACCGCCTCCGGCCCGGACCCCTCGGTCCGCCCCAACATGCTGATCGCGGCGTCGCTGCCCTTTTCCCCCCTTTCCAGGGCGCAGGCCGACCGGGTCGTTGGCGTGGTGGAGCGGCACCTGCTGACCCCGAGGGGGATCCGGACCCTGAGCCCGGACCACCCGATGTACCGGGGCCGCTACGAGGGGGACCTCGGCGCCAAGGCGCACGCCTACCACCAGGGGACGGTCTGGACGTGGCTGATCGGGCCCTACGTCAGCGCCCTCTGCCGGGCCCGGGGCTTGAGCCGGGGCACGCAGGCGGCCGCCGCGGCCCAACTGAAGCCCTTTCTGGCACACTTGGAAGAGGGGGCGCTGGGCACGGTGGCGGAGCTGTTCGACGGGGAGCCGCCGCACGCGCCGCGCGGGTGCCTCTCCTCGGCTTGGGCGGTCGGGGAGCTGCTCCGGGCGATCCAGGAGGCCAAGCTTGCCGGACTTTAAAGGCAGTCCGCTTCTCAAAAGCCCACTTCTCATCCGCAGCTCATTGCATGATGGAGAGAAGTGGGCTTTTGAGAAGCGGACTGGGGTTCAGGCGGGGCTCACGCTGATGGAGCTGCTGATCGCCGTGACGCTGCTGGGGTTTGTGATGGTTGCCTTCGGCTACCTCTACGGCACCTCCCAGCGTTTCATGGTCCAAAGCGTGAACTTTTCCTCCAGCCAGGGGGAGGCCGCCTTCGGCCTGGAGCATGTCCAGCGCAACCTCCAGCTCGCCACCGCGGTTGCCCTGCCGGCCGCCGTGGGAGAGTCCGGCTCCACGCTGGAGTTCACCTGGCAGCCGACCATCGCCGCCGCAGCCCGGAGCTCCCGCTACCAGCTCGTGGGCACCGACCTGCAGTTCGTCCCGGACACCGCCGCCGCCGGGATCTTCGAGGTGATCGCCCGGAGCATCGAGGCCGTCACCTTCACCCGCGCGGCGCAGTCCAGCGTCTCCGTCGAGATTCGGGCCGAGCGGACCTCCGCGGGGGACAGCCGGGAGACGACGCTCCGCACGACGGTCAGCCCCCGCGGCATTTTCTGAGGTAAAATCTTAGCCATGGGCGGCAGAGATCGCGCAGGCCAGCGTGGGATCGCGCTCGCCACCGCCATCGTGGCGGCGCTGGTCGTTTCGATCACGGCGCTGGTGGTGCTCAACCTCACCATGAAGCGGTTCGAGCTCTCGGCGTTCCGGTCGGACCATACCATCTCCCTCGTCTCCTCCGAGGCCGGCTTCCAGTACGCCTTCGCGCGCCTCGACCTGGACCCCGTCTTCCGCGCCGCGGTGGAGAACAAGACCGTCGCCGCGAACACCCCCACCCCCTACATCGTCAGCAGTGACCCTCTGGTGGCGGCTGATCAAACGGACCCCCGCCTGAGAGTAGCCAAGGACGTCACGCTGGAGATCACCTTCCTGCGCCCGCAGGACAACCCGCCGGACCCGAACCGCCCGTACGTGGTGGCGTCGCGGTCCGAGTTCGGTACGGGAGGCCCCTGACGTGAGAGAGCGGGGCGCCTCGCTCCTTGAGATCATCATCGCCATGCTGGTCATCGGGGTGGTGGCGGCGGGGATCCTGAGCGCCTTTGTCTTCAGCCGGCAGGTCACCTGGCGTTCCGGCACGGAGCTCTCGGGCGCGGGTCTGGCCAAGCAGAGCGTGGATGAGCTGCGGCAGGCCATCGGCGGCCCCGCCGCCAACGGGCTTTCGCTGGCGGCCGGCATCTACGTGGACCAGGCCATGCAGAACGCGCCTGCGGGGTCCACGCTCCCGGACCCCGATGGGAACGGGCCGCTGCCGAACCCCCTGAACTTCCCCGCGGAGTTCACCCGCTTCCAGACCGACGCCGGCACCGCCCCCACCCTGGCGGGGCACGGGGACGGCCGGCTGATCGTGGTGGAGAACGCCCCGGTGGACGCCAACAACAACAACGCGATTGATCCGGGTGAGCTTGCCCTGGTGGACCTGGACGGGGATGGCCAGGTGGGGATCGATTTTGACGACGACGGGCAGACCGACCTGCGCCGGGTGCGCGTGCGCGTGAAGTGGACCAGCCCCACCTCTTAGAGCGGATCCCATCCGGGTGATCCCGCCCGGCACCTTCCGTTGCGTCAAAAGCCCGATTATCGTATAATCGGGTTTCTGTCTGTGCGGCCAAGATGCAGCGTTCAACCACCTCAACACAAGAGCGTCCGTCCGTGGGTAACCCTGTCCAGGAAACCGCGAAGCTGACCGTCGGCGGGAAGACCGCCGACCTGCCGGTCGTTACAGGGGCCGAGCAGGAGAAGGGTGTTGACATCACCCGCCTGCGCGCGCAGGCGGGGGCCATCACCCTGGACCCTGGCCTCGCCAACTCCGGCTCCTGCACCAGTGCCATCACATTCCTCGACGGCGAGAAGGGGATCCTCCGCTACCGGGGTTACCCCATCGAGCAGCTGGCGGAAGCCGCGACCTACCCGGAGACGGCGCACCTCCTGATCCACGGCGAGCTGCCCACCCGGCAG